>NZ_JBYPSB010000014.1:0-143851 GCF_057815095.1 Cupriavidus sp. 86D6
GGTATTAAAAACGATTCAATAAGTTTGAGGTGTTATCGGGCGGCGCTGGCTTCGCTTCGTTCGTTTCGCTGCGTTGCTGCGCTGTCCATGTGCAGAACTATAGCGACCGGCCACCTGCGCAAAGTGGGCTATCGTCGTCATAGTTATTCAAAATTATTGAATTTAAGAATCCCGGCCGATGAGAAACCTGAAACGCCTTTGCAGCGGCCGACGCCCATCCCGCTTGCGCGCCGTGGCAGACCGCAAGTCCGAGCGTTCAGTACCGAGGGGAATTGACTGTGGTGCGCGAGGTACCAGGGGGAGGAACCCGATGGCGCGCCCCTAGGCAGGGCGCGCCGGGCCGCGCGAGGAGGGGGCCCGGCAGTGAGCCGGGCTGGCGTTGGCTGACGTCAGTCCAGGCGGAAGGTCCGCACGACGTCCGCAAGCGTGGCCGCCTGGCCCTGGAGCGCCGCAGCGGCAGCGGTGGACTGTTCCACCAGGGCGGCGTTCTGCTGCACCATCTGGTCGAGCTGGCTGACCGCCACGTTCACTTCCTGAATGCCGCGCGTCTGTTCGCGTGCGGCGCTGGTGATCTCGGAAATGATCTGCGTGACGCGGCCCACGTTGCCGACGATTTCACGCATTGTTTCGCCGCTCAGCCGCACCTGGCCGGAACCGGCATTGACGCTGCCCACCGTCGATTCGATCAGCGTCTTGATTTCCTTGGCGGCCTGCGAACTGCGCTGGGCCAGCGCGCGCACTTCTCCCGCCACCACGGCAAAGCCGCGGCCCTGCTCGCCGGCGCGGGCCGCTTCCACGGCAGCGTTCAGCGCCAGGATATTGGTCTGGAACGCGATGCCCTCGATCACGCCGATGATGTCCGACACCTTCACGGCGGCGCGCTCGATGTCGCCCATCGTGTCGATGGCCCCGGCGATGGCGCTGCCACCCTGGGTGGCCACCTGCTGCGCCTGCGTGGCCGTATCGTCGGCCTGGCGGGCCGCGCTTTCCGACTGGCCCACGGTGGCGGTGATTTCTTCCATCGACGCCGCGGTCTGTTCCAGGCTGGCGGCGGCCGATTCGGTACGGCGCGACAGATCGGCATTGCCTTCCGCAATCTCGTTGGCGGCCACATGTACCGATTCGCTCGCGTCCCGGATCTGGCGCATCACGTGCACGAGCTTGTCGGCAAACGCATTGAAGGCCCGCGCGATCTGCGCCACCTCGTCGGTGCCCTCGGCAGGCAAACGGCGCGTGAGATCGCCATCGCCGGAACCGATCGCCACCATGGCATCGCGAATACCCGACAGCCGGCGGAACGAGACCGCTGTCACGCCTGCCACGATCAGCGCCGCCGCGCAGGCCACGATGACCAGCGAGATGAGCGATGCGATCAGCACGGAACGCATGCCGGCCGTGGCCTCGGCCTTGTCCAGCGCGATCACGGCCACCCAGTCGGTGCCGGCGATCTCGCGGCCACGCAGCAGCTTGCTGGTGCCGCTCACGCTCACGTCCAACGGCACGGTGGCCGACACCAGCGCGCCAAGCTTGTCACCGTCCAGCGCCGGTATCAGATCGGCAATTGGCTTCAGCGTCAGCTTGTCGTCCTGATGCGCGACGATCTTGCCGTCGCGCGCCACCAGGATGCCAAAGCTGGCGGGTGTGGGATGGATCGACCGGACGTTGGCCACCACGGCATCCATGGCCACGTCGCCGCCAATCACGGCCTTGACGCCGCCGTCGCGGATCACCGGCACGGCAAATGTCACCACCAGCTTGCCGCTGCTGGCCGCGATGTAGGGCGGCGTGACGATGGGCTTGCCCGCTGCCACGGCCTGCTTGTACCAGGGCCGCGCGGTGGGATCGTAGTCGGGCTTCAGGCCGGCCGCGTCAGAAAAGCGGTGGCTCTTGTCCGGATAGCCGACGTAGGTCTTGATAAAGCCGCCGGCGCTTGAAACCAGCCGCAGCGCAGGAATGGGATCGTCCTGCAGCGCGGCGTCCTGCAGCGACGCGATCATCTGCGTGTGACTGGACACCCATTCCGCAATGGCGTCCACATGGCCGGTTTGCACGGCGGCGAGGTTGTTGTCGATGGCCTCGTTGTTATAGGCACGGGCGACAAACTGGTTGACGATGGCATTGGCTGCCAGCGCCACGATGACGATGGCCACCGATAGGGCCACGATTCGCGCGCGAAGCGAGGAAAGCATGTGATGAACTCTTCTCTCAGGTTGGCCCGGGTCCGGGCGATTGCATTGCCATCGCATTGACGGCGCGCGCGGGGCCGACTTTAGTGCGGCGCACCATAGAGGTTCCGGCGTCACTTTCTGCCGCTCCGAACGATCGTTCGAGGCCCGTCGGCCGCCTGCCATATCAATACAGGACATCTGCCATACAACCGAGGGAAAACCCGTTGCACTGCAGCATCGACTTGCAATCGCAGGGCGTGCTGCCTATGCTGAACACCAGAATTAGATTTAATTTGTATCTGAGTTGAGAAGCATCTAACGCGTTACATACGCAAACGGGGCGGTCTGACATCCTCCGAGGGAGGGCCGAAGCAGTCGGCAGCAAGCCAGGACGGGAAACGCTGCGAAGGCTCAGGAGGTGATGCAGACCGTATGGAAGTGCAACCGCGCCAATAAGCGGAGCGCCTCCAACAGCGCGCCATGCGGACAGCCAACCATCGCAGCGACGCGCCAATAAGAAGTGAGCGGCCATGGCCACCATTCTTTTGCTCGAGCCACATCCATTGTTGCGTCTCGGTTTGCGCCACCTTTTGGCGCAGGCGCATGTTCCGGGCGATCTCGTCGATCTCGATCCCGCCGTCCTGCACGACCCCGATCCGTGGATCCACCACGCCGATCTGCTCGTCTTCGGCCTGCCGGCCGATGCGGAACAGGGCTGGCACACGCTAGCCGAACTGTGCCGACGCCTGACCCCGTTGCGCGTGCTGGTGCTGGCCGACCAGCTCCCGGTGCCACTGCCCGAGGCCGGCATGCCGGAAGCCGTGCGCGGTCTGCTGGCCAAGACCTGTTCGGCCGATGCGCTGGAAGCCGCCATCCGGCTGGTGCTGGCCGGTGGCGAATGCTTTCCGTCCCAGTTGCCCCCGACGCGTCACGCCGAACCCGGCGCCGCCGAAGCGCGCCATGATGCCGCGCCGATCGTGGTGCCGTTGCATGGCGTGCCGGCTCAACTGAGCGATGCCACAGCGCACGCTCAGGCGGTGCCGCTGGAAACGCCAGCCGCCGGCGCGCATCTGCTCAATATCACCGAACGCCAGTACGAAGTGCTGGCCCTGCTGGCGCGCGGCTATCCGGTCAAGACGGTCAGCCGGCTGCTGAACATTTCGGTGGCCACCGCCAAGACCCACGCCTGCACGCTCTACCAGCGCCTGCATGTGCGCAACAAGGGCGAGGCGGTGTACGTGGCGCTGCAACGCGGGGCCACGCTGAACTGGCCTGGCCCCACGCCGGCCAGGCCCACGCATATCCCGATGTCGTCATTGAGCGCACGGGAGGCCTGTGAGGCCGCATAAGGGAAGTCATTGCGCGTTGCCGGCCAACGGCACGCTTCCACCATTCGCCGGCCCGCCCCTCATCCAAAAGCATGAGGCGGCGGGCTGCCGTGATTGCTAGGTTGTAAGCAGGCGCGGCGCCGGGGGCTGCCGCGGAGATCATCGAAATCTCCGGCACGCACTCCTCTTCGCCATCATTCCACAAGAATACGATGCGCCCCTCCAGGGGCGTCCCGCGGGGGCACCACACCCCGCGGATACACGCGCGCAACAATGCGCGGATGGCAAATAGATGACGACCTATCTCATCGCCAGCAACGAAATGATGTGCCGTATCCTCGCCCGCCGGATGGAGGGCCAGGATATTCCGACACCGGTGCGCTGGCACGGCCCCGAATGGCTGCTCGACGACGATCCCGTCACGATGCGCATGCCGTCGATCGACAATCCCGATGCATCCGAACCGCTGCCGGAAGAGCCGGTGGAAATGGCGCTCGTGGACTGCAGCGGCGTGCCGGGCGACCCGCGCGCGCTGCTGGACCGTGTGCGCGAGCGGCTCGCGCCCCGGCGCTGGCTGGTGCTGTCCGATGCGCTGGATGCCAGGCTGATGGCGCACGCCGCGCTGCTTGGTGCCAACGGATGCCTGGCGGTGCCGGCGCCGGTGGAACTGGTGTGCGCTGCCGCCACGCTGGTGTGGGCGGGCGGACAGTGTTTTCCGCGCAGCGCGCTGACGCTGCTGAGATCGCTGGCTCCGCACGGCACGCAGGCAGCGCCCACGCCGGCCACTCACTTCATCCCTGCGGCGCGGGTAAGTCCCGATGGGACTACTGCCATCGGATGAGGGCGTCCGCGCGTTGATACGACTATGCTGGATTTGCCCACGGCCAGAAGCCGGCGCCTCGGAGAGGCCGGCCGCCGCGGGGAGCAGGGGGTCGTATGGAACACAGTCTGGATATCCTGATTGTCCGCGGGTTCGCCGTGCGCGAAGGCCGTGGCAAGTGGGCATGCTGCTATGAGATACGGCTCGCCATCATTGGCGGGCCGTTGTTGTATCGGGGCGAACTGCATGGCCGATGCTTTGCCACCGAGGATGCCGCCATCGTTGCCGCGCGTGAAATCGGCGAGCGCGAAGCAAGCCGTCACCTGGACACCGCCCGCGCGCTGTTCGTCGCGCTGACACGCACGCCGCCGCCCACCTGACACCCGTCCCACCGTGACCGCCACCCTGTGCGATGCGCGTCCGGTCGATCCGGCGGCTCCAAAAAAGAAGCCCGCCGACCGGGGGACCATGCGGGCTTTGAAATGGCCGCACACGTGGTGCGCGACCATTGCATGGACCATATCGAATCGTCGTGCGGGACAGTATCAACCAGAAGACGCATGGCAACCCGGCATCTCATCCCTGGGCTTGCGGGCGGCGCGCGAAGGCGGCCCCAGTGCTGGCGCGCCCGTGCGGACCACGGCCGCCGGCGCAGGGCATCCGGCACCCGCGTGCGGCCCTCATGCTTCGGGATGGACGGCGGGGGATGATCCATCAAATGATTTGGCGTACGCACCTGCCGCAGGGGTGCTACGCTGCCGCCACGCACCTTTCCACCGCAATTTCGCGGCACCACCGAAGATCCCGATGAACCGCTGGCAACTGATCACCCACTTTGGCGAATCCGCCTTCCTGCTGCCCTGCGCGTGCTTTCTCTACGCGTGGATGCGCTGGCACGGCGCCACCGGCGTGGCGCGGCAATGGATGCTCGCGTTCACCGCCACGGCGCTCGTGGTGCTGGCTTCCAAGCTTGCTTTCATGGGCTGGGGCATCGGCAGTGCATCGCTCAACTTCACGGGGTTCTCCGGCCACGCGATGATGGCGGCGTCGATCCTGCCAGTGGCCTGCTACATCGCCGTGCCCGACAGGCGGCCAGGCCTGGGCCTGCTGGCCGCGCTGGGCGGTGTGCTGATGGCGCTGGCAGTGGGCGTGTCGCGGCTGGCGCTGCATGCGCATTCGCTATCCGAGGTGGCCAGCGGCCTGACGCTTGGTTTCCTGGTCAGCCTGCCGATCGTGGTGCGGCACGGCGTGCCCCGCAGCCCCCGGACGATGCTGGCGATGTGCGCCATGCTGGCCGCGCTGATGGTGTTGCCCACCGGCGGCCTGGCCGGCGCGACCGACGTGATGGTGCAGGAGCTTGCCATGTTCCTTTCGGGGCGCGATCACCTGTACCACCGCGGCGAGTGGGCGGCGCTGCCCGGCGCTGGCATGCGCGCCGCCGGCGATTTCCAGCACGCTTCCCGGTAGGCCGCCGAAGGCGCCCCGGACCTGTGTGCGCCGCCCAACAGACGTTGTCGACCCGCTGCGCAACCATGACCCGAAACAGCTTCCCGCGAGGGGCATGGGGTGGTCATGGCGTCGAACTGGAATGTGGCAGCCGAGCGTAATTCGGCGCTTCACTATCTCTACAGACTCTGCGATGCGCTGCTGATTGCCGCGGCAGGCATCGGCATGGGCGCGATCTACTTTCCGGGTGGCATTCGCGAGGCGGCGCCCGTCAACGGCTTTCTGACGATGCTGTGCGCGCTGGGCGCGCTGGTCGTGTTTCCGGCGTTCGGCCTCTACGAATCCTGGCGCGGCCGCAGCCAGGCCGTGCTGGCGTTGCGGGCCTGCGCCGCGTGGGCGACGGTGTTCCTGACCGGCCTGATGGGCGCGTTCCTGATCCACCAGATCGCCGCGGTGTCGCGTGTCTGGTCGCTGGGCTGGTTCATCAGCTCCATGGTGCTGCTGCTGGTGTCGCGCGCCATCATGTTCCGCATGCTTGCTAACGTCCGCGAGCAGGGCATCAACGCCAAGCGCGTCGTGATCTGCGGGTATGGGCCGCTGGGTCGCGAGATGTTCCTGCGCGTGCAGCAGATTCGCGCCGCCGGCTATCGCGTGGTGGGCATCTACGACGAAGACGGCCAGAACATCCCGGCCGGCGTCGAGCCGCTGCGCACCATGGACGAAGTCAGCGCGATGGTGCGCAGCCAGGGCGTGCGCGAGATCTGGCTCACGCTGCCGATGGCTGCCTGCCGCGACCTGTCCGACGTGGTGCGCCAGTTCCGCAACGAACTGATCGACATCCGCTGGGTGCCCGATGTGGCGTCGGTCGAACTGCTGGGGCACAGGTTCACCGACTTCATGGGCCTGCCCGTGATCGACCTGAACAGCCCGCCGGTATCGGGCGTGACCGGCATCGTCAAGGCGAGCTTCGACCGCGTATTCGCGCTGGCCGTGATACTCGGCCTGAGCCCGGTGCTGCTGCTGATCGCGCTGATGGTCAAGCTGTCGTCGCCGGGGCCGGTGCTGTTCCGCCAGAAGCGGCTGGGCATCGACGGGCAGCCGTTCAGCGTCTACAAGTTCCGCACCATGCGCATGCACCAGGACCACGGCGTGACGCAGGCTACCCGCGACGACCCGCGCGTGACGCGCATCGGCGCTTTCCTGCGCCGCACCAGCCTGGACGAGCTGCCGCAGTTCTTCAATGTGCTGCGCGGCGAGATGTCGGTGGTCGGCCCGCGCCCGCACGCGATGGAGCACAACGAGCTCTACAAGGAACTGATCGATCGCTACATGCTGCGCCATCGCGTGAAGCCGGGCATCACGGGCTGGGCCCAGATCAACGGCCTGCGCGGACAGACCGACACGATCGACAAGATGCGCAAGCGCATCGAGTTCGATATCTATTACATCCAGCATTGGTCGTTCCAGCTGGACCTTCGGATCATCCTGCGTACGGCCCTGCACGGCTGGACAGGCACGGCCGCCTACTGAGCGCCGCGCAACGGCGTCTGGTTGGTGCGACATCGCACCGAGCCCGACGTCCAAAACATCTGGAATGGAGGCCGCATCAAGCCTTCCGAATCGGAGACTTCGAATGAAAACAACAATCCGCAACATCCTGGGAGAAGTGGCCCGCCTCGACGTGCCGCTGGCCACGCTGGCCGATAACGACGACCTGTACGCAGCAGGCCTGTCGTCGCTGGCCACCGTGCATGTGATGCTGGCGCTGGAAAATGCGTTCGATATCGAGATTCCGGATCAAATGCTGACGCGTCAGCTCTTCCGCAGCGTCGATTCGCTTGCGGCGGCGGTGGAAACCATTCGCCGGCAGCAGGAGGCAGCATGAGCACCGCCAAGGTCGCGCTGGCGCATGCCAACCCGGCCGGGGGCAGCGCCATGGCGGGCGACGAACTGATCGCGGCCGCCCGCGAGGTCGCCGCGGTGGCGCAGCGATTTGCCGACGCCGTGGACCACGAGGCGCGCTTTCCGCACGAGGCCTTCGAAGTGCTGCGCCAGAAGGGCCTGCTCGGCGCGATGGTGCCGGCGGTGCTGGGCGGCAGCGGGGCGCCGCTGGCCACCATTGCGGCCATTTGCCGGGTGCTGGGCGAGACGTGCGCATCCACCGGCATGATCTACGCGATGCACCAGATCCAGGTGGCCTGCCTGCTCGAACATGGCACGGGCAGCCCGTGGCATCAGCAGATGCTGGCGCGCGTGGCGGGAGAACAGCTGCTGCTGGCCTCGGCCACGTCCGAGGAAGCCATTGGCGGCGCGTTACGCAGCAGTGGCTGCGCGGTCAACGTGGAAGGCGACCGCTTTCATCTGTTGAAGATGGCGCCGACGATTTCCTATGGGGCGCACGCCGACGGCATCCTGATCACCGCGCGGCGCCACGCCGATGCATCGCCGTCGGACCAGGTCCTGGTCTGCGCGCTGAAGGGCGACTACACGCTGCAGAGCCTGAACGCGTGGGACACGCTGGGCATGCGCGGCACGTGCAGCAACGGATTCCGGCTGGAGGCCACCGGCCAGGTGGATCAGGTGCTGCCGGTGCCGTTCGGCGAGATCGCGGACGCCACCATGACGCCGGTGTCGCACATCCTGTGGAGCGCGTTATGGCTGGGCATTTCCACCGACGCCGTGTCGCGGGCCAAGACCTTCTTCCAGGGCCAGGCGCGTGCACGGCCAGGGCAGTTGCCGCCGTCGGCGCTGCGCGTGGCCGAGGCCGTGAGCCAGCTGCAGATGATGGAAGCCCGCGTCGACATGGCGCTGGAACGCCAGCGCGCGCGCCACGCCGGCGCTTCGGTCTCGGCCGCCTTCGCGCTGGCGGCCGAGATGAACAGTCTGAAGACTGCCATGTCGACGATGGCGCTCGACGTCGTGCAGCAGGCGCTGCTGGTCTGTGGCATGGCTGGCTACAAGCACGGCACGCCGTTCAGCCTGGGCCGCCACCTGCGCGACCTGTGGTCGGCGCCGCTGATGATCAACAACGATCGCATCCAGACCAATACGGCCAATCTGTTGCTGGCCGACCGTTCGTAAGGAGCCATCGATGGATGCCCACGCACTGACCGACGCCGTCGCGGGAGGCGGCGCCGGCGGACTGACCGCCGCACCCACCTATCTGCAGCAGTTGCTGGCTGCCGGCCTGCTGATCGAGACCGGCGTCAAGGGCCTGTATGGCCGCAGCGCGCAGTTCGAGGCGATTGCGGACGGCCTGAACCTGGCCATCACGCGGATCGGTGCCGACCAGCGCGCCGAAGTGCTGCGCTTTCCGCCGGCGCTGGGGCAGCAGGATTTCGAAGCCAGCGAATACCTGAAGAACTTTCCGCAACTGGCCGGCACGATTCACAGCTTCTGCGGCGACGACCGCGCGCACCGCCGGCTGCTGGCGCGCCTGGAAGACAAGGAAGACTGGACCGACCAGCAGGAATTCACGGGCGTGGTGCTGACGCCGGCCGCCTGCTATCCGATCTATCCGGTCGTGGCCAGACGCGGCCCGCTGCCGCCCGACGGCAAGGTGGTGGACGTGCTGTCGTATTGCTACCGGCACGAGCCGTCGCTGGAGCCCACGCGCATGCAGTTGTTCCGGCAGCGCGAGTACGTGTGCCTGGGGTCGGCCGAGCGCATCGTGGCGTTCCGCCAGCTGTGGATGGAGCGCGGCCAGGCACTGGCCGAGGCACTGCAGTTGCCCGTGGAAGTGGATGTGGCCAACGACCCGTTCTTCGGCCGCGGCGGCAAGATCGTGGCCGACAGCCAGCGCGAGCTGAAGCTCAAGTTCGAACTGCTGATTCCGGTCAACGATGGCGCGCCACCCACCGCGTGCATGAGTTTCAACTACCACATGGACCATTTCGGAGCGCTGTGGCACATCGGCCTGGCCGATGGCGGTGTGGCCCACACGGGGTGCGTGGGCTTTGGCATCGAGCGGCTGACGCTGGCTCTGCTCAAGCACCACGGACTAAACCCGGCACAGTGGCCGCAAGCGGTGCGCGAGACGCTGGGAGGCGTGTAAATGTACGGAGACGGCAAGGCGGTACGGGCGCGCGGCGGCGCGCATGCGCTGCACGGTGGCAATCCGGTGTGGTCGCATGCGAACCGCCATATCGACCTGTGGGTCGAACTGTTGCATGGATGGGACTTCGAACCCATTGCCGCCTTGCCGTTCACCGTCACACTCGACTTCGAGGGCGACCAGTTCACGTCCTCGAACATCCCGTCGATAGACCTGGAGCGCCTGTACGGCATCGTCAAGGACGAACTGTCGACCTACGGCCGGCTGGAATCGCATGTGGCCGCGCAGACCAATCGCGGCAACGCGGTACTGCTGGAGGTGGACAGCTTCCAGCTGCCGCAGCCGGCGGGCGCCTATCGCCGGCAGCACGCGCGGGCGTGCATCGCGATCGACGTACTGGTGCCTGAGGCCACCGCGGTGGGCTACTACCACCATGACGGCTATCACACGGCGAGTGGCGACGACTACCTGGCCATCTTCCGCATGCCGGCCCATGAAACGATGTGGGGCGTGGCCACCTTTCCGCAAGCCGAGGTGGTGCGCCGGCGCTTTCCGGGGCTGACCGAGGATGCGCTGCAGCGCGCGTCGCTGGATCTGCTGCGTGGCCATCTGGCGCGGCGCCCGCGGGAGAATCCGATCCAGGCGTTCCGGGCCGCGTTTCCGGCGCATCTGGAACAACTGATGGCGCGCGGCGAGCCCAACTTCCAGATCTACGCGGCCAGCGTGCTGCGCCAGCTTGGCGCGAACTTCGAGCTGCTGGGTCGCTATGTACGCTGGCTGGTCATGCAGGGAGAGACCTTGCCCGACTCCGTGGCCGAGGCGTGCTACACGATGGCGTCCGAGGCCATGGTGATGCAGTTCCGCCTGATGCGGGCGGTGATCAGCCACAAGGCCGACAGCTGCGAGGACTGCCTGGAGCAGCTGGAACTGGCCTACCAGGGCACGGTTCCGGCGCTGGCGGCCCACTTCGGAGAAACCGTCACATGACCGCTCGCGATCCGGAACCGGCGCTCCTGCCCATCTTGCGGCCCGGTGTGGCCGTGGGCCGGGCGCGTCTGGAAGGCGACTGGACCTTCCTCGAAACCTTCGCCAACGCCGCCGCGCATCCGGGCGAACTGTCGGAGACCGGGCACTGGCTGCCCGCAACGGTGCCCGGTACGGTGGCCAGCGCGCTGGGCGCGGCCGGGCGCTGGGACGATGCATCGCCGCCACCGCTGCACCAGCACGACTACTGGTATCGGCTGCATTTCGCGGGCAGCGGCCGCCGCCTGCTGCGCTTCAACGGCCTGGCGACGATTGCCGAGGTCTGGCTCAACGGCCGGCACGTGCTGACCACGCGCCACATGTTCGCCGCGCACCAGGTGGAGGTGGAGCTGGCCGGCGACGACAACGTGCTCCATATCTGTTTTCGCGCGCTGTATCCGTGGCTGCGCACCCAGCGCGGGCCCGTACGCTGGAAGCCGCGCATGATCCAGCCGCCGTCGCTGCGTACCGTGCGTACCACGCTGCTCGGGCACATGCCCGGCTGGTGCCCGCCGGTGCACGCGGTGGGGCCATGGCGCGACATCGAATTGCTGGACCCGCTCGGTACCGATCCCACGCATGGCGTACGCGCCGAGATGTCGGGGCGGATCGACGGCACCGAGGGCGTGGTGGACCTGCAGCTCCATTTTCCGGGCGCCGCGCCGGCGCACGGTGCGTTCTCGGCCATCGGCCCCGACCATGCCATCTGGCGTGGCGATCTGCATCGCACCGGTCCGCACACGCTGGCGGGCACGCTGCGCGTACCCGACGCACGGCGCTGGTGGCCGCATACCCACGGCGACCCGGCACTGTATCGCGTGGACGCGAGCATGGACGGTCACGTCCTGGCCTGCGGCAATGTCGGCTTCCGCACGATTACCGAGGACCGCGATGGCGAGCCGGGCGCGTTCGGGCTGCGCGTCAACGGCGAGCGCGTGTTCTGCCGGGGCGCCTGCGTGTCCAGCCACGACCTGCCCGGCCTGGCGGACACCGACGAGGCCGTGGCCCGCTGGCTGCGGCTGGCGCGCGACGCCGGGGCCAACATGGTGCGCGTCAGCGGCGTGACCTGTTACCCGGGCGAATCGTTCTATCGGCAGTGCGACGCACTGGGCCTGCTGGTGTGGCAGGACTTCATGTTCGCCAACTTCGACTATGGCGGCGACACCGGGGCGGCGTGGATGGATGATGCGCGGCGCGAAGTCTCGCAATGGCTCGCATCGTCTGGCGCCCACCCCAGCCTGGCCGTGCTGTGCGGCGGCAGCGAGGCCGAACAGCAGGCGGCGATGATGGGCGTGCCGCGCGGCGCATGGCGCCAGCCGCTGTTCGACACACTGATTCCGGGGCTGGTGGCCGAGCATCGGCCCGATGTGATCTACGTGCGCAATTCGCCCAGTGGAGGCGCCTGGCCGTTCCAGGCCGATACCGGCGTATCGCACTACTACGGCGTGGGGGCCTACCAGCGTCCGCTCAGCGATGCGCGCCTGGCCAATGTCCGTTTCACCTCGGAATGCCTGGCCTTTGCCAACGTGCCATGCACGCGCACGCTGGCCGATGCGGCCATGTCGCAGCCGTACCACGATCCGCGCTGGAAGGCGCGCGTGCCGCGCGATGCCGGCGCCGGCTGGGATTTCGAGGATATCCGCGACTTCTACCTGCGCGCGCTGTTCGACGTCGATCCGCCGCGCCTGCGGTACGAACGGCCGGCGCGCTACCTGCAGCTGTCGCGCGCCGTGGTGGCGGAGATCATGACCGACGTGTTCGGCGAATGGCGCCGCGCCGGCTCCAGCTGTCGGGGCGGGCTGGTCTGGCAGTTGCAGGATCTGCTGCCCGGCGCGGGATGGGGCATCGTCGATGCCTATGCGCGGCCCAAATCGGCCTGGCATGCGCTGCGCCAGGTCTGGCAGCCGCTGCAGGTCATCCTGACGGATGAGGGGCTCAACGGGCTGCACATCCATCTGGTCAACGAGACCGCGGTGCCGCGCACGGTGCGGCTGGCACTGCGTTGCCTGCGCGACGGCGAGGCCGTGGTCGCGCAGGCCGACCAGACGCTGACGCTGGCGCCGCGCGAGACCCGGCGGTTGGTGGCGGCGGAACTGCTCGATCACTTTTTCGATTTCACCTACGCCTACCGGTTCGGGCCGCCCGCGCACGACGTGGTGCTGGCTACGCTGCACGACGCGTCGCCCGATGCCGGTGCCGACCCGACGGCGAGCCTCTTGCTGAGCCAGTCGGCGTACCTGCCGGACCGCCGCGCCGACGCGCTGCTGGACCCGGGCCTCGCCGCCAGCGTGGCGTGCGAGGACGGCGTCTGGTGGCTGACCGTCAGCGCCCGCCGCTTTGCGCGCTGGGTCCATGTCGACGATTACGCCTGGTTGCCTGAAACCAACTGGTTCCACCTGGGGCCCGGGGAGTCGCGCCGTATCCGCCTGATGCACGATGGGGCGGATGCCACCCGGGCGGGAGCCATCCCTTCGGGTGAAGTATCTGCCTTGAACGCGTCTCGCCCGGTCAGCTACGACGGCTGAACTCATCCTTCTCCACCTGCCCGCCAGGCCGCTTCTGGCGCGGCAGGACACATTTCCCCCCTCCCGCCGGATGGTATGCACGCCCGTGCAGCCGCCGCCACGCCTCACCCGTTTTCCTACATCCAACCTACCCATGGATGACGCCCTGAACTATCCGTCTGCCTACTGTCAGTTCTGTGCTCCATGGCACTTAATACAGCCAACAACGAAGACGAAACCGGAGCGCCCACGGCAACACGCTCCGGCAGGGTTCACGGGTGGCGGCCTCAGGGCCGCCGGGCATTCGCCAGCAAGCTTGCTAATAGAAAAGCGGAGCGGCGATGTCGGGTCACGCGTCTCGCAGGTACTGCGGCGTTCCGACGTCATTGCTCCGGGGTCACACGGAGGAAGAAATGATTACGCAACGGTCGGACCTGCATGTCAATCATCTGCTCAATGCACTCCCGCGTCGTGAATGGGACGCGTTGTCGCGCCACTTCGAACTCGTCCGCCTGCGTGCAGGGGAGCTGCTGACCGACTCGGGCCAGCGCATCGTCCACGTGTACTTTCCCACCACGTCAGTGGTCTCGCTGCTGTCGTTGCTGGAAGACGGCGCCACGGTGGAATTCGCCGCGGTCGGCAACGAAGGGCTGGTGGGCATCCCCGTGGTGACCGGCGGCGACACGATGCCGAGCCGCGTGGAAGTGCGCAGCCCCGGCTTCGCCTACCGCATTCCGGCCCGTGTGCTGCGTGCGGAGCTGGCCCAGCTACCGGCGCTGCAGCGCGTGACGTTGCTCTATGTGCAGGCCGTGCTCACGCAGATCGCGCAGACGGCGGCCTGCAACCGCCATCACTCGCTGAACAAGCAGCTGTGCCGCTGGCTGCTGCTGGCCATCGACCGCATGAACTCGAACGAACTGGTGATCACGCAGCAGGTCATCGCCAACATGCTCGGCGTACGCCGCGAGGGCGTCACGGAAGCGGCCGGCAAGCTGGAAGACCTGGGCCTGATCCACCACAGCCGCGGCCATATCACCGTGCTGGACCGCTGCGGCCTGGAGCATCATTCGTGCGAGTGCTACAAGCTGGTCAAGCGCGAGTACGATCGCCTGCTGCCGGCCCTGACGCTGGCGCAGGTCTGACCGCGGCGCCCATGCCGCATGCACCGGATGCCACCCGCCGCGTGGCGATGGCGTCCAGGGCTTGTGGCATGCGCTGGCGGGTTTCAGCCGTGGGCGGGATCCGTGCTGCCGAACGACGACACCAGGCCAGCCATCGTCATGTCGTAGGCCGATTCGAGCGTGTCGAGGCACTCGGTGCAGGGGTCGGGCCGCGCGCGTGCCGCGGCGCGCGCCAGGCGGAACTGCAGCACCTTGCATTCGGCCGCGATGGTGCCGGGCAGCGCGCGCAGGGCCGCCGGGACGCGGTAGCCATGCTCGTCGAGCCAGTTCAGGCAATGCTGCAGCATTTCGAAGTTGGCGCCGAGCTGTCGGGGAAGATTGAAACCGTAGTGGTGGAAGTACGCGTCGCCACGCGCAAGGATCCTGTCGACGTGCGCGGGAAACTCGGCACGCCACCGCACGATGGGACTTTGCGCGGGGCGGCGGCCCAGGTGTCTGCGCATCAGCCGTGCCACCGCGTTGGCCAGCTCGCGTCCCTGCAGCGCCGGACGCACGCGCGCGGCGGACTCGACGTACGGGAACAGGATATTGCCGTTGTCGCGCAGGTCTGGCGTGAGCCGCATCAGGCCGCGATAGTCGTCGCCATCGACGGTGTAGTGGCCCAGGCCGTGATAGTAGGACAGGGTTTGCCGCGCCGTGTCGATGCCGTCGATCGCCACTGTCGTCTTCACGTGATTCGCACGGTAGGCCGTGGCGCGCGTGTCGGGCAGGTAGAAGCTGTCCACCTCCACCAGCATGGTCTTGCCGCGCGAAACCTGCTCGGCCACGTGCGCTTCGAGCGTGTCGTAGACGGCGCACTCCTGCACCACCGTGCCATACAGCTGTTCGAGATCCGCCTGCGGATACTTGAAGAAGGTGAAATGGTCGCCCTCGAAATCCTGTGCCACGGTGAACGGCAGCGCCGCGCGCGGGTCGAGGTGCCAGCCATACAGCAGTTCGATCCACAGGTCCATGTAGCAGTTCGATTCCGGCCAGATCGCCGATTCGCCATGCAGCAGGCGCTGGGGCGCCACGATGGGGCGGGCGGCCGCCGGTTCGGGCGTCGCCGACTCCGGGGCATTCGCTGTGCGTTGAACCATCTGTTTCAGTTCTCCGGGTTGGGGCGGCAACGGCGCCAGGCCGGCCATGCGAGAAGCGCGGTCCACCGAATTGGAGCCGTTCGGACCGGGCAAATCGGTACGTTTTCCAACAAAGCCGGCGTTGTCGGGCAACGCGTACGGTGCCGCGTCGAGCATGTGCGGAATCGAACAGAGCCGTGCCAGAGCAGCTTCCTACACTGGCTCCATCCACTCTGGCGCGTAGCGTGGATGCTTGCCCGAGGCGTCTGTCGCGACAGCACAGGTTGCCCGGGTCATCCCGGATCCGAGCCGAAAACGGACAGTCCCAAGCAGGAGGCATGATGAGAATTCCGACCCGAGGGAGCAATGTTCCCTCCGCCCCCGTCCCCACCATGGTGGAAGCCGCCAGTCAGGGAGCCTCCGCGGCGCCGGTGCGGCTGGCGGCGATCCAGCCGGTCATCCTGGCGGGCGGCGCCGGTACCCGGCTCTGGCCGTTGTCGCGCGAGCAGCATCCCAAGCAGCTGCTGAACCTGGTGGCGGAGAACACCCTGCTGGAAGCCACAGCGCGCCGTCTCGAAGGCATCGCGTTGATGGCGGGACGGCCGTCTGGCGTCGAGGCGCCACAGATCGTCGTCTGCGGCGAGGAGCATCGCTTCATGATCGCGGCGATGATGAAACGCTCGGGCAAGCCGGCGCACATCGTGGCCGAACCCTGCGGACGCAACACCGCGCCCGCACTGACCATGGCCGCGCTGCATGCCATCGCGAATGCCGGCGAAGCGGGCGATGTGGTGATGGTGGCCACGCCGGCGGATCATGCGGTGCTCGACACCGAGGCGTTCCGCGCCGCACTGGCCGTCGCCGTGCGCCATGCCGACCGTGGCGCGATCGTGACGCTCGGCGTGCGGCCCAGCACGCCGGAAACCGGCTTTGGCTACATCCGCACGGGCAAGCTGTCGCAGGAAGGCGCGCTGACGCTGGAGCGCTTCGTTGAGAAGCCGCACCTGGAACTGGCCACCGCCTATGTGGAATCGGGCGACTACTGGTGGAACAGCGGCGTCTACGTGGTGCGGGCCTCGGTATGGCTGCGCGCGCTAGCGCAACTGCAGCCCGACATGATGCGCCAATGCCAGGCGGCCTACGACCAGGCGCAACGCGCCGCCAAGGGCGATGCGCTGTGCCTGTGCAAGGAAGCCTTCGAGGCGTGCCCGTCGGATTCCATCGACTATGCGGTCATGGAGAAGATCGAGGCGCTGCCCGACGTGCCGGCCATGCTGGTGCCGATGGACCCCGGCTGGTCCGACGTGGGATCGTGGGCAGCGATCTGGGACATCGCCGAGAAGGATGCTTCCGGCAACGTGGCGCGCGGGCGTGTGGTGTTCGACGGCGCCTCGTCGTGCCTGGCGCATTCCGAAGGCCGCCTGATCGCCTGCGTGGGCGTGCAGGACGTGGTGGTGGTGGAGACGGCCGACGCGGTGTTGGTGGTCGACAAGGCGCACGTCCAGGACGTGAAGAACGTGGTGCAACGCCTGCGTGCCGAGCATGGCAGCGAGGTGGTGAACCATCGCAAGGTGCAGCGGCCGTGGGGCTGCTACGACTCGATCGATCACGGCGACCGTTTCCAGGTCAAGCGGATCGTGGTCGAGCCGGGCGCCAGCCTGTCGCTCCAGATGCACTACCACCGCGCCGAGCACTGGGTCGTGGTGCGCGGGACCGCGCGCGTGACCTGTGGCGATACGGTGAGCATCCTGTCGGAGAACCAGTCCACGTATATCCCCATCGGCACGCAGCACCGCCTGGAGAACCCGGGCAAGACGCCGCTGGAGATCATCGAGGTGCAATCGGGTTCGTATCTGGGCGAGGACGACATCGTACGGTTCGATGACAACTACGGGCGCAAGTAGCGTTGCGCGCCGGCAGGCGCCGGCGGGCATTCGAAGCAATAGGGGGACGTTGTGACCAACATGTCTTTTGCGGCCGGGGCCGCGCCGGCCGCGCCGGCAACAGCGGCGCAAGCGGGCGGCAACCCGTGGCGTGCGATGCTCGATCGTGCCGGATGGATTCTCGGCGCGGGTCTGGCGGGCGGCGCCATCGCATGGGTCTTCGCGGTATCGCAGCCCCATGAGTACAGTGCCAGCGCGCTCGTGCAGGTGCAGCAGCCGCGCGACAACGCGGCCACGGCGCGAACCAACGCGCTGAGCATGACGGCGACGCCGATGCCATTCGATGTCGGCCTGCTGCGCAGCCGGACCGTGGTGGCGCCCGTGGTCGAGCGCCTTCATCTTGATATCTCGGCCCGGCCGCTGCGCGCGCCGCTGATAGGCGGGCTGGCCGCTCACTTCGCCACGCCGGGGCGGTTGTCCGGGCCGTGGCCGGAAAGCCTCGGCTATGCCTGGGGTGGGGAGCAGCTGTCCGTGGAGCGGCTCGCCGTGCCCGAACGACTGCTGAACGTGCCGCTGACGCTGCAGGTGCTGCCCAATGGCGGCTACCGGCTCTATGACCAGGACACCGAACTGCTGTCCGGCCGCGTCGGAAACCCGGCGGAAGCCAACGGCGTGGCAATGCAGGTCGCGAGCATCGACGCGCGCCCGGGCACCCGGTTCGTGGTCACGCGCCATGATCTCGTGCAGACGGTCGACGCCGTGGCCAACGGGCTGCGCATCGAAATGCAGCCGGGCGACGCCGGCACCGTCAGCATTGCCTGGCGCAATGCCGACCGCACGGCGGTTGCGGCGCTGGTCAACGGCATTACCGAGTCGTTCATCGGCAAACAGGCGATGCAGCGTCGCGACGACACCGCCGCGACGCTGGCTTTCCTGTCCGGCGAGATCCCGCGCGTCAAGGCCGAGCTGGAGCGTGCCGAGACCGCGCTGACGAAGTACCGCTCGAAGGCGGGGTCTATCGCACCGACCCAGGACGCGCAGTCGTACCTGACCGGCAGCATGGACTACCAGCGCCAGATTGCCGTGCTGAAGCTCGAACGCATGAAGTTGCTGCAGCGTTTCACGGAGGAGGCCAACGAGGTCAAGACCGTCGACAACCAGATCCAACAGCTCGTGCGCGAACGCAAGGACATGGATTCGCGCTATCAGAACCTGTCGTCGACCGAACGGGAGTCCGTGGCCCTGACGCGTGACGTCAAGGTGGCCGAGGACATGTACATGACCCTGCGCAACAAGGCCGAACAGCTGTCGTTGCTGCAACTGGACCGCACCGGACAGGTGCGGGTGCTGGACAGCGCGCTGCTGCCGATGCGGCCGGTCGGCCTGGGTCCGTGGCCGGCCACCATCGCCGGCGCGCTGATGGGGCTCTGCCTGGCCATGGCATGCGTGGCGGTGCGCCAGCGCGTGCGGCCCACGCTCGACAACGTCAACGAAGCCGAGGCGCGCCTGGGCCTGGCGATGCTCGGCGACATCGTGTTCAGCCAGGAGCAGGTGGAACTGGAGCGGCTGGTCGACGCGCGAGCCAGGTCAGCCTGGCCGGACGGCGAGGTGGCGGGGCTGCTGGCGCAGCAATCGCAGCAGTCACCGCAGTCGGGTCACGCGCTGGTCGATCCGGACGAACTGGCCGAGCATGCAGACGACGATATCGACGGCGCCGAACGGCTGCTCAGGCTCGGGCTGCACGACCAGTTCCTGCTGGCGCGCAACGCCCCGCATTCGATGGCCGTGGAAGGCCTGCGCAACGTCCGCGCCGCGCTGCATTTCTCGCTGCGCGACACGCCGCAACGCGTGGTGGCCGTTACCAGCCCCACGGCGGGCGCCGGCAAGACGTTCGCGTCGGTCAATCTTGCCGTGCTGTTCGCCGAAGCCGGCCAGCGGGTATTGCTGATCGATGCCGACCTGCGGCGTGGCAAGGTGGCGAACTGGATGGACCTGCATACCGGCCCCGGCCTGGCCGACGTGCTGTCCGGCCGTGCGTCGCTGCCCGATGCCGTGCAGCTGACGGCCGTGAACGGGCTGTCGGTGCTGCCGGCCGGGGCGCCGCCCGACAATCCCTCCGAACTGCTGATGAGCCCCGCGTTCGCAAGATCCCTGCAGGCGTGCGCGGAGCGCTTCGACCTGGTGATGATCGACACCCCGCCGATCATGGCCGTCGCGGATGCGGCGCTGGTGGCCAA
The DNA here is from genome assembly GCF_057815095.1 of Cupriavidus sp. 86D6. Taxonomy (NCBI): domain Bacteria; kingdom Pseudomonadati; phylum Pseudomonadota; class Betaproteobacteria; order Burkholderiales; family Burkholderiaceae; genus Cupriavidus; species Cupriavidus sp. 86D6. The sequence continues at coordinate 19,703 of NZ_JBYPSB010000014.1, forward strand.
CTGCGTGAACGCGACGCTGCTGGTGCTGCGCGCCGACACCACGCTGCCTTCGCAGGTCGATGAATCGCTGAAGCGCCTGGCGCGTGCCAACGCCACGCTGCTAGGCGGCATTCTCAATGGCGTCGTGCCCAAGCGCAGCAACCGCACGGACTTCACCGCCATGAATCCCTACCTCGGCATGCCGGTGACGGCACCCTCACTCAAGCAGATCGGTCATACCCCGGCGGCATAAGAAAAACCGGCGACTGATCGAACCGGCCACCGGTGCTGGCGTACCCGTTTCTGCGGGTGCCGGCATCGGCTGCCCGGTCGGCGTTATCAGGAGACGCGTGGATGAAATGGGTCATGTTTGGAGGCTGTGCAGGTTGGCTGCACGGCTCGCAGGGCAATGTCGGCGTGGTGATGTGTGCTCCCCAGGGCCACGAGATGATGTGGTCGCATCGGGCATGGCGGCATCTGTCGGACGACATGGCGCAGGCGGGGCTCCCCGTACTGCGGTTCGACTACCGGGGCACTGGCGACGCCGACGACCTTCACGATGGAAACGATCCGGTGGCATCGGCCATCGACGACATCGTGGCGGCCTGCGCTGCGCTGCGCCGCATGGCCAAGGTCAGCCAGGTCGTGCTGTGCGGCCTGCGGCTCGGCGCCTCGCTGGCGGCACTGGCGGCCGCACGGGTGCCGCAACTGGCCGGCGTGGTCATGCTGGCGCCGGTCATCGATGGCCGCCTGTACCTGCGGGAACTGCGCGCGCTGCACGCCGCCTGGCGCCATAGCGCCATCCCCGAACTCGATGTCCCGCCGGCGCCCGCCGGCGTGCAGGATGTGCTGAGCTTCCGCCTGTCTCCTGCCGCGGTCGCTGGCATCCAGTCGATCCGGCTCGATGCCAGCCTGCCCCTGCCGCGCGTACTGCTGCTCGACGCCTGGCCCGATCCGTCGTCGCCGGTTGCGGCGCTGGCGGGCGGACTTGCCCAGGCCGGCGCGGACGTCGCGCTGGAAGGGTTTGGCGAGTATCCCGACGTCATGCGCTCGGCGGAGTTTGCCGATGTGCCCGTGCGCGCCTGGGAGCGCGTCATCGGCTGGATCACGTCACGCATGCAGGTCACACCGCCCGGCCGGGCGGCGGCGTTTGCGCCCGGCTCGGCCGGCGCGCCCGACGATGCGCTGGCCGCCGCGGACGTCGTCGAGTCGCCGGTGTGGATCGACCACGCGCGGCTGTTCGGCGTGCTCTGCATGCCGCCGCTGCGCGATGCCACGCCGGCGCGGCCGGCCACGGCGGTGATCTTTCCCAATACGGGCGGCAATCACCATGTCGGCGATGGCCGGCTGTTCGTCACGGTGTCGCGGCAGCTCGCGCGGCAGGGCATTGCCGCCTTGCGCCTCGATGTGTCATCGATCGGCGACAGCCCCCACGCCGCGCGGCAGATGGACCTCAACACCATCTATGGCACCGCGCCCCGGCGCGATCTCGGGGCTGCGGTGGGCTGGCTGCGGGCGCGCGGCTTCCGCTGCATCGTGCTTGCCGGCATCTGCTCGGGCGCGTTCCTGAGCCTTCACGCCGCGCTGGATAACCGGGGCGTCAACGGGCTCATGCTCGTCAACCTGGTGAAATTCCGCTGGGATGCCGCCGACCAGGCCATCGCGTCGGATCGTCTGCGGCCGGGCCGCGTGTATCTGGCCGCGGCCTGCCGGTGGGAAAACTGGCGCAGGCTGTTTCGTGGAGAGCTCGGCCTCAAGCGGCTGCTGGCGGCGATGTCGCGCAGGATTGTCGTACGCCTGCGCGAGCACGATGTTCCGACGGCAACGCCGGGCGCGCAGGGCCAGGCCGGCCAGACCACGCAGGACTTCGCCAGCGCCGCCGTGACGGCGCTGGAACGGCGCGGCGTGCACACGCTGTTCCTCTATGGGGCCAGCGACGTGGGCCTGCACGAGGCGCATCTTGGGCTGGGCCGGCGCTTCGAGGCCATCGACGGCCTGCGGCATGTGCGCCTGCAGACGATGCCGCTACTCGACCACTCGCTGTTCCTTACCGAAAGCCGCGAAGCGTTCGCCGCCCAGCTGCTGGCGCATCTGCGCACCATGCCGCAGGCATTGGCTTCGTTCAAGCCGGTGGCGCCGCCGGCGCCGCGCCGGCAGCCGGAACCTGCCCGCAAGTCCCAGCATGGAATGGCCGCGACGAAGTCCGAAACGAAATCGCCGAAGCCGTCCGGGAGGAAGGGCGCCCGCGGTGCCGAGGGCGGCGCCGAGCCGTTCGCTCAGAGCTCGCCGCCGCGTTCGGGCTGACAGCGTCCCAGCAGCAGTTCGCGCACGCCTAGCAGGTTGCCTGCGAGGCGTCCGCGCCGGTCGATGTGCGGCTCGGGGAACAGGGACCTGGCGCCATTGGCCAGCAGGGCCTTGGCGGTGTTTTCCCAGACCTCGCGCGCTGACAGCGCACCTTTGCCGTACAGGTACCAGGCGTTGACGATCTGCGAGAAGCCGAAGCGCCGGCCCGATGTGCGGCCGCCGGAGCGCAGGCCCAGATGCACGCCGCGTGCCGCCAGCACGTGCAGCAGCTGGCCCTTGCCGTTCATCGCGCGCGAGAAGTCCATGTCCTCGAGCCAGCCGTACAGCACCAGCCGCTCGTCGAAGCGCAGGTCGCCGATGGCGCTGACGCGATAAGCCATGTTGCAGCCATACAGCTTCTGGACCGGCACCAGGCCCCCGGGCTGCGTGCGCGCGGCGTCGTCCGCCAGCAGTTCGCCGGCTTCGTCCCAGTCGATGGCATCGCCCCGCACGCCGTCCGCCACCACGCCGCCCGTCATGCCGACGACACGCGGGCGCGCGGCGAACGCTTCGACGCATCGCGCGAGCCAGCCTGGCGCGGGCACGAAATCGTCGTCGAAGAACACCACGATATCGGCTTGGCCCATCACCCGATCCAGACCGCGGTTGCGCTGCGCGGGCAGGCCGGCCGGGCCGAACACATACTCGACGGGCAGGTGCTGCGTCGCGAAGTCCTCGACGTCCTCGACGTCCAGCCGGGTATTGGCCGACACCACGACGATCGACGGCTGCAAGGTCTGCTGCTCCAGCAGGCGCAGCACGCGCGAGACAGCCTTGGGGCGTCCCTTGGTGGCAATGATGACTGCGACGCGGCACGCCTTCGGCGCACCCTGAAGATGTTCTGGTATCACGCGGCCCTCCCTTTTCTTGTTGTGCTGCGCCCGGTTCTGCTGGCTCGAGTATAGGAACGTCAGCGGTGCGCGTTCGGTGTGTTTTCCAACGCAGACGTTCATGCCGATGCTGGCCGTTTCCGCCCTGGGGCTTCGTGCGTTGCCGTACGGAGGGCGCCGTCGTGTGATCGCAAGATGTCATGGATGGTCTGGCATACGTGAGCTTGTCAGGGTCATCGATCGACGGGATGCCTGGGAGGGAGCGTACTGATGAGCTGGACTCGCCGCGCGTGGATGCGCGCCTTATCCGCCAGTGTGGTGGCGACTGCGTCGCGGGGTGCCATGGCGCATGTCAGCGCCGGAGCGGTGGAACCGCTCGTGCCCGCGCCCAATGCCTGGGTCGTCGATGCGGCGGGGCAGCGCAGGCGGCTCGATGCGCTGATGCAGGGAAAGGTCACCGCGCTCCAGACCATGTTCACGGGGTGCAGCTCCGTTTGTCCGCTGCAAGGCGCCATGTTCGGCGCCGTGCAGGGTGGGCTGGCCGGCAAGACAGGCCGCTATCCGATGCAGTTGCTGTCGCTGAGCATCGACCCATTGGGCGATTCGCCGCAAGCCATGCAGGCATGGCTGAAGAAGATGGGCGCCGGCCGCGCATGGCAAGGCGTGATCCCTTCCGGCGATGTCATGGCGCTGCGCTCCAGGCTGGCCGGCCGGCCGCCGTCGGAGAACCTCGACAAGCATGCTACCCAGGTTTACTTCTTCAATGCGTCGGCACAGATGTGCTGGCGCAGTCAGGCGCTGCCACAGCCCGAGGATGTGGTCGCGATCATGGCTTTCCTCGCCAGGGCGTGACGCGGAGGCGTCCGATCGAATAAAGAGAACATCTTCAAGGGAGTCCATCATGAAACTCATCCCGGGATCGCACCCGGCGCGTGCGCTGGTGCGTCTGTCGAGGTGTGTGGGCCTGTGCCTGCTGGCACTCTGGCTGTGGGCCGCACCCACGCCCGCCCAGGCGCAGACCACCACCACCATCAAGCTCAGCGGTACGAACTTCTGCATGGATATCAGCGGCGCCGTGGTGGACAACGATGCGCCGGCAATCATCTGGACCTGCCACGGAGATCTGAACCAGCTGTGGGGGCTGACGCTGTTCGGCAGCCAGTACCAGATGTCGCCCCAGCACAGCGGCAAGTGCCTGGACATCCAGTACGCCAGCACCGACGTGGGTGCCCCTGCGCTGCAGTGGCAATGCACCGGTGCAACGAACCAGCGTTTCACCCTGCGCGCGCAGAATGGCGGCTACGCCATCATCGCGGCGCACAGCGGGCTGTGCCTGGTGCCGGCGTCTGCGGTCGAAGGCGAGGCCGTCGTGCAGAAGACCTGTAACGGCAGCGCGGCACAGACCTGGAACATCACCGTGGCGCAAACCACGGTACTGCCGTCGAAATGGGCCGCACCCAAGGCGCTGACCGTGATCCCGGTGGCCGCGGCGAACCTGCCCGATGGACGCGTGCTGGTGTGGTCCGCGTATGAGCGCAACAACTTCGGCGGCGACAACGGCCGGACCTATACGGCGCTGTTCAACCCGACGACGGGCGCATCGACCGAGAAGCTGGTCACCAATACGGGCCACGACATGTTCTGTCCGGGCACGGCCAACCTGCCGGACGGCCGCATCCTCGTCAATGGCGGCAGCAGCAGCACCAAGACCAGTATCTACAATCCCTCGACCAACGCCTGGACGGTCGCGGCGGAGATGGTCAAGGGGCGCGGCTACCAGGGCGCGGTGACGCTGCCCGACGGTGGCGTGTTCACGGTCGGCGGCTCGTGGAGCGGCGACATCGGCGACAAGGACGGCGAAACCTGGCACGCCAATACGGGCTGGCGGCTCAACAGTGCCGTCTGGGACGACTACTTCCTGACCGGCGACTCGGCCGGCCTTTATCGATCGGACAACCATGCCTGGCTGTTCGCCGCCGCCAATGGACGCGTTTTCCACGCCGGCCCCAGCAAGCAGATGAACTGGGTGGACACGACCGGCGACGGTTCGGTGACCCCGGTCGGCACGCGCGCGGCCGATGGCGACGCGATGAACGGCAATGCCGTGATGTACGACATTGGCCGCATCCTGACGGTGGGCGGTGCGCCCGACTACGAGAACGCGGCCGCCACCTCAAACGCCCACGTCATTGACATCCGCCCCGCCACGCCCACGGTACGCAAGGTGGCGTCGATGTCGTACGCCCGCGCCTTCCACAACAGCGTGGTGCTGCCCAATGGCCAGGTCGTGGTGGTCGGCGGCCAGGCGTGGCCGGTGACGTTCAGCGACGATGGCGCTGTCATGGTGGCGGAGCTCTGGGACCCTGCCACCGAGAAGTTCTCGCGCCTGGCTGCCATGCAGACGCCGCGCACGTATCACAGCGTGGCGTTGCTGCTGCCCGACGGCCGGGTGCTCAGCGGCGGTGGCGGGCTGTGCGGTGCGTGCACGACCAACCACGCCAACGTCGAGATCCTGACGCCGCCTTACCTGCTCAATGCGGACGGCACTTCGGCCACGCGCCCGTCGATCACGTCGGCGCCCACCGAGGCTTACCTGGGGACGACGATCACGGTCAATGCCACGGCCAGCATGAAGTCGTTCGCGATGGTCCGCATGTCGTCGGTGACCCACTCGGTCAACAACGAACAGCGCCGCGTGCCGCTGACGTTCACCGTGGGCACGTCGGGCGAGTACAAGCTGCAGATCCCCGCCGATCCGGGCGTGGCCGTGCCGGGGTACTACATGCTGTTCGCGATGAACGCGGCCGGCGTGCCCAGCGTTGCGGCCACCATCCGGGTGCGCTGATGCGCCCGGCCATGCTGCTGGCGGCCGTCCTGGCCGTCGGCAGCCCCCTGTCCGGGCTGGCGCAGGGCGCCACGCCCAACTTCGTCGATCTCGGGCGGTCGCTCTACTATGGGCAGATGCCCACCGGCACGCCGGCACGCCTGCGCTGGGAAGAGCGCGCGCTGCCCGCCTCGGCGGCGCGCTGTGCCAACTGCCACGCCGCGGCCAGGGGCGCCGAGCCCTTCGGTCCGCGCCTGACCGCCGATTCGTTGCTCACGCTGGCACCCAGACGCGGCGGGCCGCCATCGGCGTATGACCGCGACAGCTTCTGCCGCGTCGTGAGCGAGGGCGTCGACAACACCGGCGTGATGCTGTCCAAGGCGATGCCCCAGTACCCGTTATCCGAACCAGAGTGCACGGCAATCTGGTCATTCCTGCTGACGCAGTAGCGCCAGGCACGCGCCGGGCCAACACTGCCAACGGAGGCTTTCCATGCCCAATCTTCGACGCAGTTTCCTGGCCCGGCTGGGCGTACTGACCGGGGCGAGCGTCGCCTCCGCGGCCGCCGGGGCCGCCGGGCGCGAGGCCGGCGAAGCAGCGCTGCCGGCGTCGCGCGAGCGAGCCGTCTCCATTGCCGACTTCGACGGATGCGACCCCACCGGCAGGACACCGTCCGACGCGGCATTCGCCAGCGCGGTGCGCACCATGGCGCGCCAGGTGCGCAAGGCACAGTTCGGCGAGAACTCGAACCAGATCGGCGGCAGGCGCATCATCGTGCCGCCAGGCACCTACCGGCTGACCAGACCCGGCGCGTTGTTCGACAGCGCGCTGCTGCAGGGCAGGGCGCAGGGCCTGATGATCGAAGGGGACGGCCCTTCCGGCACCGTCGTCATCATCTACGAACCACGCGGCGACGGTGCGCTGTTCCGCAACCAGGATGCCGCGCTGGTGGTGCGCCTGCGCAACCTGCAGTTCCACGGCAATGCCCCCAACTGCGACCTGATCGAAAGCGTCAGCAGCGGCGGCGCCCAGGACTATGCGTTCGACGACTGCCTGTTCACGGGCCAGTGGCGCTACGGCGTCAACCTGACGGGCGACAACTGCAACAGCGAGTGGAAGTTCTGGCGCTGCGCCTGGGCCGGGCAGTGGAAGGCCTTCCTGTACGTCGGCGACAAACGGACGTCCGACCAGTTCCTGAACTACTGGTTCGACCACTGCAAGTACTGGTGCTCCAGCGCGTGGATAGACATGCATCGCGGCGGCAGCATCAAGCTGACCGACTGCGACGTAAGCGGCTACGAGCCGACCGTGCAGACCCACCTGTTCAACCTGCGCGGCAACAACCACGCCATGGGCGTCTGCTCGTTCAAGGCGGAGGGCCTGCGCGTGGAGCAGAAGTCGCGCCAGGCCGGCGTGATGTTCTGCGAGTGGGAGCAGGGCAATATCGGCTTCAAGGACTGCGACTTCGGCTCGCAGGGCTACCAGCAGTTTGCGGCGGGCACGGTGTCGGCGGTGTTTTCGCCGGGCAACACGGCCGGCGCGCAGGTGGTGTTCGACAACTGCCAGATCATGGGGCGGCACCAGTATGTCTCGGGCCAGGGTCCCACCGCGCAGGGCCGCGCCGTGTACCGCAACTGCGACTTCGTGAATTTCGCGCATCCGGACGAGGGATTGATGTTTTCCGAGTCGGGCAACCAGCTCGGCCGAAGGCGCGTCGTGACGCTAGAGGGCTGCCGGGGCAATAGCGCCGCCGGCGTCTATGCCGACGCCGAAATCGGCTGGAACGTGGCCGCATCGGCGACGGTCAGGACCAAGGTGGTATCGCTGCGCAACGCCTTCGGGCGGCTGCCGGCCCGTGCCGATGGCGCGCCGACAGTGATCCTGCCGCTGAATGCGATCGTCACGCGGGTCATCGTCGATGTGGCCGGCGGCGCCGGCAACTATTCGATCGTGACGGGCGAGTCGTCTCCCACCACGTTGCTGAAGGCCACCCGGCAGGCCGACGAACGCGTGCTGTTTCGCTGCAGTACGCGCCAGCGCTGCACGCTGAGCCTGGTTCCCGGCGCCGGCACCGAGCAGCCGGCCAATGCCGAGGCGGTCGCCCTGATCGAGTACATCGGCTAGGCCTAAAGGGCCCGCAAGTTCCCCAACACATCCGAAGATGACCGCAGGGCGCCCCAGGGGGCGCCTTGTCGTTTCACCGCCGCCCGTTGAAAGCACGCACACAGCGGCAAATGAAAAAGGCCGCTTCGGAAGAAGCGGCCTGCAAGGCGGGGCGGTGATTTGCAGGATCAGGCCCGTTTTGCCTGTTCGCTGCCGTAGCGGTTCAGGTAGCGGTACTTGCCGAAGTGGTAGTGCGAACGGTACCAGCGCCCTTCCACCTCGAGGCCGTTGAACAGCACCCCCTTGACCTCGCCGCCGGCCTGTTCGATCACGCGGCGCGCGGCGGTCAGTTCGGCGGCGGTGGTCTTGTCGGCGCGTGCCACCAGGAACACCGCACCGGCTCGCGGCGCCAGGATGCCGGCGTCGGCGGCGGCCAGCACCGGCGGGGTGTCGATCAGCACCAGGTCGTACCGCGACCGCAGTTCCGCGAGCAGGCTATCCATCACGGGGCTCTGCAGCACGTCGGCGGCGAGAGGCGGCTCGGCACCCGTGGCGATGAAATCCAGTCCCGGCACCACGTCGCGCTGGATCACGTCGTCGAGGCGCGCGCTGGTCAGCGCCTCGGTCAGTCCGGGTTTGCGCGTGACGTTGAAGCGTTCGTTCAACGCGCCGCGTCGAAGGTCGCCATCCACCAGGACCACCTTGCGACCGGCTGCCGCCGCGACCACCGCGAAGTTCGCGCTCAGGAACGACTTGCCGGCTTCCGGGGCCGGGCCGGTGAACACCACGACGTTGTTGCGCTGGGCCCCGAGCAGCGCGAACTGCAGCGCGGTACGGAAGCCACGCAGGCTTTCGATGGCCGGATCGTCGGGCTCGCCGATGGCCAGCACATCGCCGCCGCCGCTCTTCACGCGCGACAGCCGGGCCTGCTGGGCGCTCATCGGGATGGTCGCGTACACCGTCATGCCGCATTGCGACTCGATCTCGTCGGCATCGGTCACGCCGCCATCGAACACGCGCCGGATGGCCACCACGATCAGCGCGATCACGATGGCCAGCACACCGGACGTCGCGCCGATCAGCATGCGGTTCGGGCGTACGGGCTTGAGCGGGACGTCGGCGCCGTCGATCAGGCGCGCCGTTCCGACCTTGCTGGCCTTGACCAGCCGCAGCTGCTGCACGTCGTTCAGCAGCGACTGGTAGAGCTCGGTGTTGACTTTCAGGTCCCGCATCAGCCGCAGAACGTTCTGCTCGACGTCCGGCAGCTTCTGGATCTTGCCGGTGACGCCGTTCAGCTGCCCGGTCAGACCGGCGATCTGGTTGTCCAGGATCTCGATGGTCGGGTGATTGGTCGTGAAGCGCGCGATCAGTTCCTGGCGCTTCTGGCGCAGCTCCTGCAGCTTGGTCTGGATCTGTACCGACTGCGAGAGGATCAGCTTCGATTCCTCGCTGAGGTCGATGGTGCCGCGCTGGTTACGCATCGCGTTGTAGCGCGATTCGGCCGTTTCCATCTGCTGCTTGAGCTGTGGGAGCTGGCTTTCCAGGAAGTTGACCGACTTCTCGGCCTCGGCCGCCTTGCGGCGCAGGTTCTGCTCCACGTACTCGTTGCCGATCTCGTTCAGGGTGGACGCGGTGCGCGCCGGCGACGTGCCTTCCAGCGCCACGCCGATCACGCCGCTCTGCTTGCCGCGCTCGCTGATCATGAGCTGGTCCTGCAGGCTGGCGATGGCAATGCCGCGCGGCACGCGACGGACGTAGAACTGCGCGCCGGCACGGCCGTCCAGGCGGCTGATGTCGATCGTCACCGAGCCGCTGCCGGTGGCCACCGTCAGCGGATGGCCGACCTCGCCTTCGGCGGTCTGGTCGCTGCTGGCGAACGCCAGCCGATACTTGCCGTCGCCCAGCGCCGTGACCACCATGCGGCGGTCTTCCATCTGGGGCGGTACGTCCAGGCGCTCGACCACGATCGATTCGCTGCCCCACGCGTAGCCGCCAAAGCCGAACAGGCCGGGGGTGGACAGTTCCCGGTTGTAGCTGGCGATCGCGGCGCCGATCAGCGGCAGGTAGCGGGGCACCGCCTCGACATCGAGCCGCAGCGTGTCCACGGCCTTGCCGACCACCATGCGCGAGCGCAGCAGTTCGATTTCGGCCGAGGCCGCCGGCTTGGCGTCGAACACGGGCGAGATGTTCGCGGCCAGCTTGCTGGCCGAGTTGCCCGGGGTGGTGTCCTCCACCTGGACCACGATGTCGGCGCGGTAGACGGGGCGCGCCAGGAACGCATACAGCAGCCCCGCACAGAGGATGGTCGCGGCGACTGTCACGAATGTCCACCGGTAGCGGACCAGCACGTCGACGTACGACGTCATGTCCATGGGCTTCTCGTTGTCTTCCCATGTATCAGGAGCCGTGTCCCGGAAATTCCGTACGATACTCATCATGCCTCTCCGTGGCGATGGGCCGGCTCTGCCGCATGGATTCGTGCCGACCAGGATTCAACACCCTTCTTGATCAAACCAAGTACGATGACAAACATGTTTTGCGAGCCGCCGAAAGGGTCCGGCACATCGGCCTTCTGCTGTTCGCAGAGGCGATGCGTCTTGCCGCGCGCCTGCGGGTACAGCGTCTCGATCGCGTCGCGCTGCTCCTCGTCCATCACAAGGACCAGGTCGGCGTCGGTGACCAGCGACTGGTCCACGGCGCGCGCGCGATGCTGGCTCAGGTCGTCGCCCTCGATGGCCAGCAGGCGCACCGCGCGAGGGTCCGCGGTGGCACCCACGGGCGGGGCCAGGCCGGCCGACAGCACATTGCAGTGGGGCAACGCCCGGCTCAGCAGTGCCGCCGCCATCGGGCTGCGGCACCGGTTGCCAATGCAGATCACGAGGATCGACCTGACCATGTCGCGTCCGCTGATGACGATCATGGCCGCGCGATGCTGGCCGTGCCCACAACCGGCTGGACCAGGAGCGTCATCACGCGGGCCCAGCGCACGAGGTCACGCGCATCGACGTAGACGACGTCCTTCGGCTCCAGCTCGAAGCTTTCCGCGATGGCCAGGGCCACCGGCGAGGTGCCGTCGAGGTGGTAGACCTTGGGCTTGCCATCGGTGGTCTTGCGGATGACGAAGATCTGCTCGGCGTTGGCCGTCTGCGGGCTGACGCCGCCAGAGTCGCCGAGGGCTTCGTTCAGCGTCATGCGGCCGTTGCGCATCAGCAGCGACGACGGCTTGACCACTTCGCCGGTCACGAAGACCTTGCTGTCCTCGCGCTGCTCCACGCGCACGATGTCCCCGGAGCGCAGCATGATGCGCGACGGATCGATGCCCCTGGCCAGCAGCGCCGGCATGTTGACGTACCAGCTGCGTTCGCCGCGCGTGACCCGCACGCGGCTGTTGTCGCCGGTCAGGTTCAGCACCCCGCCCGCCCGGTTCAGCGCTTCGACGAGCGTCATTGGCGCATCGTCGATGGCAAGCATGCCAGGCGTCTTGACTTCGCCGTCCACGTACACGCGCTGGCTGCGGAAGCCCAGCACGCGCACCGTCATCTGGGGATCGCGCACCACGCGCGACAGGATGCGGGCCATCTCGTCGCGGACTTCGTTGGCGGTCTTGCCGGCGACATGCATGACGCCGGCATAGGGAAACTGGATATCGCCCGAGGGGCTGACAACGTAGCCCGGCATGTTCGAGCCACCGCTCGAAGTCGGAATCTCGAACGCGGCCCCAATGCTGTACGTCTGCGTCGGGAACACCAGTTCGGGGTGGTCCCAGACCACCACCGAGATGATGTCGCCGGCGCCGATGCGGTATGGCGCCGGCGTGCCGAACAGTTCCTCGACGCCGGCATTGGCCGGTTTGGCATGGGCCTGCTGCTCGCGGACCAGTTCCAGTGTGATCGGCGTGACCTCGGGCATCGAATCGGGGCTGACGCCGCCGACCGGACTGGCGCTGAATTTCATACCCGGGGACGCCGCGCAGGCGCCCAGCAGCAATGCGGCACACACCATGGCCAGCGTGGCGGCCAGTGATCGAGGCGATCTGGCGTTGCACCGGCTGACTGTGTGGTAATGGCTAGTCTTCACGGCATCCTCTCCCCAGTCGATTAAACGAGACGCGCATCGCTGTGCATCGCGACTGAATGCATCGTAGGAGTCTGCAAAGTGCACTATCGGTGCGCTCTCGCACATTGGTGCAGAAGCGCGCCCGGCTAACGTTGCGTATCGCACCGAGTGCCCGCTGCGGTGCCGCATATCGTGGCTGCAAGCGGCGGATCGGCATCCGCCATGGGCATTTGGCGTTGCACAACCACGGAGAGACCAATGAGGGGCGTGATCATCAATGCCGACGATTTTGGCTACGACGACGATACCTTCAGGGCCACGGTCGCCTGCTTCGAGGCCGGTCTGCTGACCAGCGCCACGATCCTGGCCGGCCGGCCCGCCACGGCGCAGGCCTGCAGGTACGCCCGGGACAACCAGCACCGCAAGTCCTTCGGGCTGCATTTCAACATCGTGGAAGGCTGGCGCCCGCCCGCGTCGAGTTCACTGTGCCGCAAGGACGGCTCGCTGTTCCCGCCGAAGATCCAGCGCGCGCGGGCCATGGCCGGCCTGATCGACGCGGCCGATATCCGGCGCGAATTCCGGCTGCAGCTGGAGGAACTGCGCGACCAGGGCGTGGATGTGTCGCACGTGGATGGCCATGGCCACATGCACAAGTACCCGGCCATCATGCGCGTGCTGCGCGATGAAATGCTGCGCGCCGGCATCTCGCGGGTGCGGCGGCCCCAGAACTGCTACTTCATGAAGAACCACGTGCGCGGCGCCATGAACGTGTTGCTGCTGCGACACTTTGGCGGCCTGCGCAGCCCGGACTTCTATGTCGGCGCCGATACGCGCCAGCGCGGCTGGGCGCTGCAACTGCCCGCCATCCTGCCGGAGGGAGTCACCGAGATGTCGGTGCATCCGGGCTACACCGAGACGTGGCGCCAGGAAGAGGGCGCGCCGCTGATGGACCCGGGCCCGCTCCACACCGTGCTTAAGGATGCCGGCATCACCCTGATGCGCTACCACGACATCTGAGGTCCCATCCGGGCTTCGTTCCCTTGTCCAGCGACGTCGCCGGCCTCGAACTTCGAGGCCGGCCGTCATTGGGTCACGCGTTGTGGGCCGCGTTGCTGTTCGCCTTGTGCGCGCTGATGGCGGCAATCGTGCGGTCCAGCACGTCCTCGGCGCGCTGCCGTTGCGCCTGAAAATGGATGAGCAGCGCGGCGCGCCGGGCCTCGGCGTGGCCGTCCGGTGTCATCAGCTTGCGCAGCCAGGCGATGGCGTACTCCGCGAAGTCGGCGTCGCGCGGCACCAGCACCCCGTTGCAGTCATCGATCATCGAGCCGATGCAGCCGCGATCGTTGGTGATCACGGGCACGCCGTGGCTGTGCGCCTCCAGCAGGATCAGCGGCGCGGCCTCGTTGTGGTAGGTCGTCGGGAACAGCAGCGCGTCCAGATGGCGGAAGAATGCTTCCTTCTGTGCGCCGTGCACCGGCCCCAGGTAGCGCACGCACGGGGTGCGGGCCAGCTCGGCATCGAACCGGGCGCGGATGTCGGGCGCCACGGGCCCCGCGATACGCGCGCAGACCGGCATGCCGATTTCCTGCGCCAGCCGCACGACCTCGAAGAACGTGAAGATGCCCTTGGCCGCCGTGATATTCGACAGGAAGCCGACACGGATCGCCTCGTCGGCCGCTTCCGGGGGCGGGGCCTCGGCCGACGCCAGCGCGGACGCGGCCGGCAGGTCGATCAGGCTCAGGTTCGACAGCACCTGGACGTTGCCTGGCGGCAGCCCGTAGATGCGGGACAGCTCGGCGCCCATCGTGTCGCACAGAACCAGGTGCCGGGCGCGCGGCGCGCAACGCATGATCAGGCGGGTGTACCAGGTGGCGCGGTTGATGTAGGCAAAGCTGTGGTGATGGAAGTAGATGGCCATGCCCGCCAGGTTTGCCAGCGCCACGAACGGTGCGTCGAGCAACTGCCCGAAGCCGCCGGACAGACCGAGATACAGCGTGTGGGGCCGCTCGTTCACGATCAGGCGGCTAAGGCGCCACAACTGCCGTGCGCGGTTGGCAAGCGCCTTCAGGCCTGCCGCGCGCCCCGAGGCCCGTTTGGCCACGTCGAGCACCTCCACCGGCGCATGTTCGCGAATGCGGTCGAGCATGCGCTGGTTCGATGCCGAAAAGCCGTTGTGCGGCGGCGGCAAGGGCCCCAGGAAGACCACGGGCCGGGCCAGTGCCGCAGGCGGCCGGTCGGACTCGATACGCGGCGTGGGCGCGGCTGGCGTGCCGGCTTCGGCGGGCTGTTTGGCAATCGGCCCGAAAGCGTTGGGCATGGTCATGCTCGTGCATCCTCCAGTATCTTGAGGCAGCCTTCCATGATCGAGCGGCCGGCGCACTCCGGCGAGTATTGCGCGGCCACGTCCAGGCAGCGCCGCATCGTCACGGCGACGTCGGCAAAGCTCCGGGTGGCGCGCAGCAGGGTACGGCTCAGGTCGGCCACGTCGCGCGTGACAAAGGTGTGGCCGGTCAGTCCGTCCTGGACCAGCTCGGGAATGCAGCCGCAACAATCGCTCACCACGATCGGGCAGCCAAAGCTCAGTGCCTCGTTGACGACGAGGCCCCAGGCCTCGGTGTGGCTGGGCAGCACCAGGCAGGTAGCCCGGCAATACTGTTGCGCCAGCTGGTCGATATCCATGGCCCCCAGGAACTGCACCGCATCGGCAATGCCTAGCGATTCGGCAAGCTGCGGCATCTGTTCGGACTCGACGACCGGCCCCGCCAGCACCAGCGTGGCCGCCGGCTGCTGGCGGCGAACGTCGACAAAGGCGCGTAACAGGTCTTCGATACCCTTGGCGCGGCATACCAGCCCCACGAACAGGAAGCGGGGACGATCCGGCGCTGGCGCGTTGGCCAGCCGCATGCTGGCGGCCGACTCGGCGCTGTAGGTGTGCGGCAGTGCGGCGGCCTGGCAGCGGTAGACAATGCGCGCGGGATCGGCGCCCATGGCGATCACGTACTCGGCGGAACGCTGGCCGTAGACGAAGATGCCGTCGCACTGGCGGAAGAAAAAGCGCTTGAGCTGCCGCTTGAGCGGGTGATCGGCCTGGTCGCGCATGGTCGAATCGCAGAACACGCCGCGGCGCTTGCCCGCCAGCATGCAGGCGGCCAGCATGGCCCAGAACTCCACCCGGTGGTAGCCGGGCATGAGGATCAGCCGGCTGCGCGAGCGGAACACCTCGCGCATCAGCCGCAGCGATACCTTCCACGCCGGAATGGTCTCGTAGGGTGCGTCGAACAGGATCTGGTACGGGTACCGGTGGTAGCTGGTGTCGACACTGCTGTAGGCCGAGCGGCCGTAGCCGGTGGCGGAGATGTGGAAGAAGCGTACGTCCTGCCCCTTGCCGCGCGCGTGCGAAAACGCCTCCGTGAACACGGCGCCCTTGTACTTGGGCCAAAGCATGTTGTGATAGATGTCGATCATCGTCAGTCCCTGGGCTGCGAAATGACCTGGCGGCCGTCTAGTCGGCGTGGAGTGCTTCCACGTCCAGCGGCGCTCCGGCCGAAAGCGATGGCGATGTGTCGCCGGGCGGCGCGTCGTCCAGCCTCGGACGCCGCGGGCGGCACGGACTTCCCATGCAGACCATGCCGGCAGGCATGTCGCGGAACACGGCACTGTGGGCGCCGATCACCGCGCCGCGGCCAATCGTGACGCCCGGCGCGACGAAGCAGTGGCTGGCCACCCAGGCTTCATCGGCGATGCGTATCGGACGGCCGCGTATGGCGAAGTCGCTGCGCCGGTAGTCGTGGTCGCCGGCGCAAAGGTAGGTGTACTGCGATACCACGGCGTGGTTGCCGATCTCGATCTCGGCCAGGCTGTACAGCTCGGCGCCATCGCCAATCCACGCGTAGTCGCCGATCCTGACCTTCCACGGGTAGGTCACCCGTACGCTCGGGCGAATCACCACGTCGCGACCCACATGGGCGCCGAAGCAGCGCAGCAGCCAGCGGCGGAAGCCGTTGGCAAACTGGGGCGAGCGATGGAACAGCAGGCTCTGCACACACCACCAGAGCTGCACGACCAGCGCCGAGCGGCCACGAAACCCGGGCGGCATCCGGAAGGTCGACAGATCCTGAAACATGTTGGGGCTCCCTTCATCCGGCGGACCGGAAACGATGTCCCGATGCTGGCGCTGCAGCGCCGCATCTACAGTACGGAAGCCCACAGAACCGTGGCGCACGCCAGCTCGCTGCACCGTCACGAGTCGCCGACGGAGTCGACCGTGGCGGTGGCGGTGGCGGCGATCGTGTCGGCGGAAAGCAGGCGCAGCAACGTTTCCTCGAACGTGGCAAGCACGGCGTCCCGGTCCAGGTGCGCCTCGGCCCACGCCTTGCCCGCCGCGCCAAGCATGCGGCTGCGCAGCGGGTCGTCGGCAAGGGTGACGATGGCCTCGGCAAGCGCCAGACTGTCGCCCGGTTCCACCACGATGCCGCACTGGATGACGAGCTTGCCCAGTTCGGTCCCCGGCGCGGCGGTGGCCACCACGGGTTTGCCGCTGGCAAGCATCGCCGCGAGCTTGGACGGCAGCACCAGGTCCGCCGCGTCGGCGCGCTGGGGCATCAGGTGGATGTCGGCCGCCGCCAGGAGTGCGGAGAAGTCCGCCCACGGCTGCAGGGGCAGGAAGTGGATGCGCGGCAGGCCCTTGCACCGCGTGCGCAGGTCCTCGACGCCGGCCCCCTCGCCACAGAAGACGAAATGCAGGTTTTCCCGTTCGCGCAGGTGCTCCGCCGCCTCCGCCAGGATTTCGATGCCCTGCTTGGCGCCGATGGTGCCGGAGTAAAGGGCGATCACGGCATCGGCCGGGATGCCGAGCCGCTTGCGGTAGTCGGCGTCGCTGCGGCGTGCAAGGCCCTGCAGGTCCAGCCAGTTCGGCAACATGGTCAGGCGGCTTTCGTCGGCGCCCTTGCGCCTGGCCAGGGCCACCATCGCGTTCGAGACCGACGAGACATGGTCAAAGCGCGTCAGTACAAAGCGTTCCAGGGCCGTGGCCATGCGGCGCAGCCATTTGCCCTTGAGCAGGCCCAGTTCGAACGCGGCATCGACTTCGTAGTCGTGGATGTGAAGCCAGATCCTGGCATTGGTCAGCCGTGCGAACAGCAATGCCGCGGGGCTGCAGAACAACGGCGGCTCGACGATGAAGATCACGTCGGGGCGCCACTTTGCCTGGCGCACCAGCCAGCCGATGCTGGTCAGCGCGAACGACGCCAGGTGCAGCACGCGCTTCAGGCCGCTCGGGCGCGCGGGAACCCAGAGCGGTGCCCGCATGACGTCGACGCCATTGCGCATCTCTCGCTGGTAACGCAGGCCGGCGTAGGCCGGATCGACCTTCCAGGCGGGATAGTAGGGCGGTGCGGTAATGACCCGCACGTCGTAGCCGCGGGCGGCCAGCCATTCCGCCTGCTCGCCGGTGTACTTGCCAATGCCGGTCAGTTCGGGAGCATAGTTGAGGCAATAGAGCAGGATTTTCATCGCTTGTTCTGTCCTGGCGCCGTGCGGCGGACGCGGGGGGCGTGGATGGCACTGCGCCGGGCGCGCCTACCCCCGCTCGGCGAGCCAGCTTCGCAGTCTACGCAGCGCATGCCGTCGGCAATGTTCGAGGCCGCACGCTCTGTGCCCGGCGCTGCGCACCTGTGGGGGAGCGAACAGAGATGTGAGGTGCAAGCGGCTACCCTCCACTGCGACGGGACTTTCCATCGTTGCGGAAGTCCACGCTCCAGCATGTGCCGCACAGGCCATTCGGGGCGGGCGTGCAACGGTTGCTGGCAATGCGGAGGCGTGCGTGACGACAACAAAAGGCGGGCTGCTCGAGAGCGATACGACCATGGGTATATCGCCTCAGGGAAGCGATTCCCGCGATCAGGGCGCGACCGAACGGGCGCGCCAGGCTACCCGGGCGTTGCGCCTGGCCGTCGCAAGCTCGATGGTGTCCAAAGCGTGCAGCATCGGGCTGCAGGTGGTGAGTATCCCGCTGTTTGCCAAGGTGCTGGCCCCCGACGATTTCAGCGCGATGATGGTCTATTTCGGCATCTCGGCATGGCTGTCGCTCGTGGCGATCGGCGTCTGGCCCACGATCACGTCGATCGCCGCCGATGACAAGAAGGGGGGCCTGCTTCCGGGCGTGCTGGCGGTGTCGGTCGGCGGCCTGTCGGCCATCTTCGCATCGGTGGTGGCGCTGGTGCTGATCCTGCGGCCGACGCTGGAGTCCAGCGGCGTTAACCTGTTCTCCGCCAGTCACTACGGTCTGTTCACGGCGGCGCTGATCTGCTACGCCATGCTGACCGTGCTGTCCGTGGGCGAAGCCGTGAACCAGGGGCAGCATCGCCAGCACGTCAACAACCTGATCACGGCGGGGGGCAGCGTGCTGAACGTCGTGTTCATCCTGCTGGTGACGTTCGCGCGTGAACCCGGCCAGGAACATGTGGACGTGACGCTGCTGTTCGTGGCCAGCCAGCTCGGCTTCATCCTGTTGCGCGTGTTCAATATGACGACCGTGCTGATACGCGTCGGACGGCCACACTCGTATCCCGGGAAATCGTTCGCCCGGGAACTGGCCGGCAACACGCGTGCGCTGGTGCAGGCCCAGCTTGCGGTGGCGTTCCTGCAGCAGGGCACCGTGCTGCTCTGCTACGAAATGGGCATGCCGCGCGACGCCGCGCTGTTGGCCCTGCTGTTCCGCGCCATCATGCTGCTGCACAGCTTCGTCTTCATGATCAACCAGCCGCTCTGGCCCATCATCCATCGCAACATGCTGGCGGGCGACTGGCGCTGGGTGTCGCGCACGTACCGCAGGCTGGCCACGTGCTACATCAGCTACGGCCTGCTGGCCATTGCCGTCGCGGCCGTGGCCGGAAGCGCGGCGGTATCGCTGTGGACCGCCCACGAGTACGTAATCTCCAATGGCCTGGCGGCGCTGTGTGCCGTGTACTTTGCCGTGCTGGTGACCTCGGCCGCGAGCACGCCCGTGCTGATGGGCGGCCAGGCATTCGGCAGCCTGGGCAACATCGGCACGATGGAGTTCGTGGCCGCCTCCGTGGGCTGCATCGTGCTCTACGCCTGCCACGCCGTGAACTTTCCGAACATCGTTGCCATCCTGATCGCCGCCAATGCGGTGACCGCGCTCTGGATGACGCCGACGCGGGCCGTGGGCCTGATCCGTCGCGGCCGACTTGCCGGAAGGCACTGATCTGGCGGCGAGCGCAAGGCGCAGAGAGGAGGGCGCCAGGCCAGTCGTAGGCCCGGGTCCCGTGTAGCAGGAGCGGGAGGAGCGGCAGGAGCCGCCCGCCACGGTATTCGGCGCCAGTGCCGTCGCGAATGGCCGGCCGGGAACGGTCGGCCGGTGTGGCCGGTCATGATCCGCCATTCGCAACGAAACACCCCAGAGCCAATGCAGAACGCCCCGTCGTGCCGAATGCCGCGGGGCGTTTTGTTTGTCTGGGTGCAGCGAGGCTGGCGAAGCCACCGGGCAGCGAACCGCCCGGCCGATGTCAGTGAGCAGCGCGGGCCGGCTGTGTTCGTGGCAGTTGCACGCGCTGGCTGCGCGGGACACGACGCTTCCGCCTGCCGCCGACGAACCAGCCGATCGTCATGAACGCCAGCACGGCGCCGCTGCCGTAGGCCACCGCAATCATCAAGGCGCCTCGCAGCGCAAAGATCAGGAACAGGGCGAAATAGATACCGGCGGGCCGGGCCACGGGGCCATCGGCGCGGTACAGGCGGTCGAGCAGGCGCACGCACCACGCCAGGCCGACGGCGTAGGCAATGACACCGAACACGGAGAAGTCGATATAGGCTTCCGCGATCAGCGGCGCCGACAGGTTATCGAATTCGAGCTTGTAGTAGACCATCAGGAACTGGCCGATATCGATGCCGGTGGCATGCGGCTTGGCTTCCCATAGCGTGTGGGGCACGAAGAACAACAGGCTGCCCAGCAGCTGTTCGCCATAGCGCACGCCGTTCATGTTCACCATTTCGAGCACGGTGGAGATATTGGCCCAGGCGTCGTAATGCAGATCGATGAAGTGCTCGAAGTATATCCAGGGGTCGAGCACGTCGGTAGGACGCCAGGACGTCATGTCCGCGTGAGTGAAGACCGACAGCAACGGAAAAAAGACGCCGGTCAGCAACAACAGCGTGGCGGCCTGCCGGCGTGACGTGCGCGAGAACCACGGCACCACCAGCAGCATGAGCCCCAGGTAGACTGGGCCGATGGCGTTGCGTTTCTCGATCAGCGGATTCTGCGCGAAGAACACGCAGACCAGCAGGAACAGGGCCAACAGCAGCCAGAACGGCTGGCGCAGCAGTTTCCAGCCCTTTACGTTCACCAGCATCAGCAAAGCGGGAACGGGCAGGAAGCACAGGAACTTCTGCTGCAGCAGGTACTGCGGCGTAGCCTCGATGATTTCGGACTGCGCCCGCAGGTCGATCGACTGCCAGGAAAGTGCTGCCGCCACGGCGGCCACGCCAGCCAGGACGAAGCCGCGCGGCACGGTCAACCGTGCCGCGTAGCCGTGGTGGGCGGGGTGCGCCTGGCGAGGGCCCGGGCGCGGACGCTGGTACCGGTCGCGCCTGGCGATGTAGCAGCGCGCGCCGACATACACCATGATAAACAGCGTGCACAGCAGGTTGGTGGCCACGGCGGGCGCCTCGGACAGCGTGGCGGTGTTCACCATCTGCCCGTCGAAGTAGGCGCGCTGCACCGCGGGCGCCACGACCAGGAACAGGATCTCGAACAGCAGGACCCCCGAGTCTCCCAGCGACGGCTCGCGCTCGCGCGCGTGGACCATCCAGTGCATGACGACGGTCGCCGCCAGCAACAGGGTGGACAGCAGAAGCATCGGCGAATCGATGTTCGAGATCGCGTGGCAATAGCCCACGATCCCGAACAGCGTCGTCGCCAGCAACATGTCCCAGAGGGACCCGGCCGACAGGCGCATGATGTCCTCCCTACTTGCTATGCGGGGGTTTCCATTGCGAGGAATTCCGGCAGCCGTTTGGTCGACAGGGCATCCTGGTACGCGATCCGCAGGCCCGTCTCCAGCGCCATGAGGGGTCGCCAGCCGGTGGCATTGATCAGGCTGCTGTTGAGCCGCTTGCGCGGCGTGCCGTCCGGGCGCGTGGTGTCGAACCGGATGTTCCCCTCGAAGCCGACCACCTTGCCAACCAGCAGTGCCAGGTCGCGGATCGTCACTTCCTCGTCGGTGCCCACGTTGAGGAAGCCTGGTGCGCCCGCATGCTTGCGGTAGACCTGGCTCGACAGCGTCATCACGTGCACGCATGCGCGCGCCAGGTCGTCCGCGTACAGGAATTCGCGCAACGGCGTGCCCGAGCCCCAGATGCTGACTTCCGAAGCACCCGCCAGCTTGGCTTCGTGGAAGCGCCGGAGCAGTGCCGGGATGACGTGGCTGTTTTCGGGGTGGTAGTTGTCGCCCGGGCCGTACAGGTTCGTGGGCATCACGCACCGATAGTCGGAGCCGTACTGGCGGTTATAGCTTTCGCACAGCATTATCCCGGCGATCTTGGCCACCGCATACGGCGCGTTGGTGGGCTCCAGGGGTCCGCTGAGCAGCGCCGATTCCTGGATGGGCTGCGCCGCAAGCTTCGGATAGATGCAGCTCGACCCCAGGAACAGCAGTTGGTTGACGCCGCTGCTCCACGCCTCGTGGATCACATTGGCCGCGATCATCAGGTTCTGCTGGATGAATTCGGCGGGGTACGTATCGTTCGCGTGGATGCCCCCGACGCGGGCGGCCGCCAGGTAGACCTGGGAGATCCGCTCGGTCGCGAAGAAGTGCCGGACCTCCAGCTGGTCGGTCAAATCGAGTTCACTGTGCGTGCGCAAGACAAGTTCCACGTCATCGCGCGTGGAAAGTGCACGGGCAATGGCGGAGCCGACCATGCCCCGGTGGCCTGCGATGAAGATTCTCTGGATATCTTTATTCATGGTGGTCGTATGTCCTGAAGCCTGCCATTTTGACCAGCGCATCGCGGCGGGCGGAAAGAAAGTCCGCCTCGATCATTTCATTGACCAGCTCCGTGAAGCTGATGCGCGGCGTCCAGCCCAGTTTTTCGCGAGCCCGCGTGGCGTCGCCAAGCAGCGTTTCCACCTCCGTGGGCCGGAAGTATCGGGGGTCAACGCGCACGATCACATCGCCCACCTTGCAGCGGGACGACAACTGCCGGCCATCGTGGTGGATCGCCGAAATGATGCCCACCTCGTCCACGCCGCTGCCTTCGAACGTGACCGTGATGCCCAGGCGCTGCGCCGCACATGCCACGAATTCGCGCACGCTGTGCTGTTCGCCGGTAGCAATGACAAAGTCTTCCGCCACGGATTGCTGGAGCATCAGCCATTGCATCTCCACGTAATCGCGGGCATGGCCCCAGTCGCGCAGCGCGGACAGGTTGCCCAGATAAAGCGTGTCCTGCAGCCCCAGCGCAATCCGGGCGATCGCGCGCGTGATCTTGCGCGTGACGAACGTCTCGCCGCGCACCGGGCTTTCGTGGTTGAACAGGATGCCGTTGCAGGCGTACATGTTGTAGGCCTCGCGGTAGTTCACCGTGATCCAGTAGGCGTACAGCTTGGCGGCCGCATACGGGCTGCGCGGATAGAACGGCGTGGTTTCCTTCTGCGGGATCTCCTGCACGAGGCCGTAGAGTTCGGACGTGGACGCCTGGTAGAACCGCGTGTCCTTTTCCAGCCCCAGGATGCGCATCGCCTCGAGCAGCCGCAGCGTGCCGACGCCATCGGTGTTGGCGGTGTATTCGGGCTCTTCGAACGACACCTGGACATGGCTTTGCGCGGCCAGGTTGTAGATCTCGTCGGGCTGGGACTGCTGCACCACGCGCACCAGGCTGGCCGTATCGGTCATGTCGCCGTGATGCAGGATAAGCCGGCGGTTGTCCGCCTGCGGGTCCTGGTAAAGGTGGTCGATGCGATCCGTGTTGAACAGCGAACTGCGCCGCTTGATGCCGTGGACCTCGTAGCCTTTCTCCAGCAGGAATTCCGCCAGGTACGAGCCGTCCTGGCCGGTGATACCAGTGATCAGCGCGCGACGGGTACCGTTGCGTCCACGCGGCAGCTGCGCCGCCTGATTGTCGAGTTTTTCCAGATCGCTTGCGCCCATGACCGTCACATGTTGGTTGCGGATGGGATGGACTCTATGGGCGGCGCAGGGGTGTCACTGTCTGGTATCCCACATAGTCGGCCGGCCCTCCCGCGCGCAGTACGGCCTCAGAGCGGCACTCCCATCAGGACGACGGTGGCGGCCACGCGTCCCGTGCGACGCAGCACAGGGGCCAGCCGATCGCCAAAGCGCGCAAGCAGCCCGGCCTTGCCGTGCCGCCCACGCGCCAGACGGCGCGCCACGCGGACCGGGAGCCGCATTCCGGGCGGAATCGAGGCGTGGCAAAAGGCGATCTTGCGCACGTAGTGGTCAACCTCCCACACCCACGAGGAGCCGTACGGAAAATACGCCACGTCGCCCTGGCAAAGGGTGCGGCTCATGCCATGGCAGTCCGTGACCCGCACACTGCCTTCGAGGATGACGACGACTTCGTCGAACTGATAGTGCCAGTCGAACTTGCTGCGCGTGCAATCCCAGATCGTGGTCCACGCGCCGCCGTCGTGCGTCGCGGAGTGATCGCGGCAGCGGGTGACGGGCGTGCCAGCACGAATCCAGGTGGGCTCTATCGGGCTCGGCTGGTCCGGCATGGCGCTGGTATGGCCGAAGACGCCAGAGTGTGGGAGATGTCGCGGATCGGCTTTGGGGCTGCCGAGCATGGAAGTTCCTCCTGTCACGTTGGGCCGCCGTGGGGGCGAGAGGCAATCGTTGCCGATCACGCCAGGTGGAAATGTGCGAAAACGCACGCATGAAACAGGACCGTCGGCGAAACGCCGCGCCATGCGTGGTCCCAAAACAAAGCGGGCGCCGCGTGATGCCGGCGCCCGACTGTTGAGGTAGCGCGACGGCGTCTTCTAGAGAGGCAGGCCGGTCTCGAAGGAAGCGTCATCGAGGCGCGAAAGCGGCTTGCGTGCGCTGGCCGCGCGTGCGGAATGCGGGTCGCCATTGACCCACTCCAGCGTCGCGCCGCGCTGCAGAGCCGCATAGACCGCCTCGCCCTTGTTGCGCACCTTGAGTCGCTGGTAAAGCGTGCAGGCGTGGCTCTTCACCGTGGCCACGGAGATATTGAGCATGCGGCTGACCGTCTTGATCGGATAGCCGCGCGCCAGCAGCACCAGCACTTCGTACTGGCGCGGCGTGATCTTGAGCATCTCCGCTTCGTCGTAGCTGGGCTCTTCCTCGGCCATCGGCAGGCCGTGGGCGGGCGCGACGGGCGCCGCGGCGATGGGTGTGCCAGGGCGCAGGCTGGTCAGGTCGCGGACTGCCACTGCGGCACGCATGGCACTGGCGCAGGCCGATGGCGAAGCCGCGTCCTGCGGTGTGACTGGCGACAGCGGCAGCGGGGCCGCAGACGCCAGCGACGTGGTGGCCGGCATGGCCGACCGCGAGGCCACGGGCGGTGCCGCGGCGTCACCGGCGAACATCAGTCCCTGCACGCTGGATATGGCCAGCCGGATGGCGGCCTCGATCACGGCCAGCGATGCCGATTTGGGCAGGCAGCCGCAGATGCCGCGTGCGGCGTCGGGCGATGGCACATGCAGCGGAAGGCTGTCGGACAGAACCAGGATGCGCTGTGGCGTCAGCCGTTCCCGGGCCTGTTCCAGCTGTTCCCAGCCGGTGGCCTGGTCGGCAGGCATGCCGAAGACCAACAGGTCGGCGTTTCGGTGCGGGATCTCCAGGCGGTTGATGTCGGCTGGCGCCAGCGCCAGTACATGTCCGGATTCCTGGATGGTTTCGAGCATCTGCAGCAGCCCGAGCCGGAGCAGCGGATGCTCCTCGATCAGCAAGGCGTTCATTCTTCTTGACTCCCCGTTTGTGGGTGAGATGCGGGACGCTTTGCGTGTGGGAACTACACCGCTGCACTGTGCGGACCACCGTGGATGGCACCGCTTGCTTCAGCTGTAACCCCGTGCTTCCGTGTCTGTCGACGCCCGCTTGTTAGAAGGGCTTGTCCGCGCGACCAGAAGTATGACCCGTACCTTAACCCGAAAGAAAATCTCGCTCCTAAATCGAAACTTAAATTCATCTTATGGGCTGGTTGGTACGAATGCAAGCGCACGGGTTGGGGTTGATGTGGAGATGTAATGCACTCCACCTCATAATCCATTGCCTGGATCGTGCATATGGCTGGAGAAGTATTTGCAAAGCCATCCAGCCGGCTCTGCCACAGGGGTTTCACGATTGATACATCATGCCGGCAAGTTGTTTCACGCATGCAACCGATCGGAATGAAAATGGTGTGGTGAATATCAAAAACTCACCCGCTTGGGGGGTGTGGCATTAACGGAAATGGTGTTTGGTGACGCATTGCTGAAACCCCTCGAAAATGTTCCGGATGTCAGTATTTTCCGCTGCGACTTTGGTGGGGATTCCGTCGGACTAGTGCAAAAGGATGAAGGGCGGATCGTGCCTCGGCACGAAAGAAAATCGCGTTGTACCGTTGCGGTCTCCCGGCCTTCAACCTGCCCGGGGTGGCTGCTGCGGCACGTTCCGGAAAGCGTTGCGGGCCGGACCCCATGCCCGTGGGTCCGGCCCGCTTCGCTGTCTTGATGCCGTATCGGTTGCCATGATCGTCCGCGGCATCAACGGTCGGGCACGCGCATGCGCGGACTTATCCGGCGTTGCCGGACATCAGCGTCCCCAGTAGCCGGGGCGCTTGTACCAGCCGTGCGGGCCATGCACCCAGCGGTCCGGCACATAACGCTGGCCGTGGCGCGCCGACTGCCAGTAGCCGCCACGCCACGCATACCCGTTGCTGGCGCGGTCGTAGTGTCCCGGCACCCAGACCTGTCCCGGGCGCGGTGCCGGCCGTACCTCGTGGCGCGGGGCCGGGGGCGGGTTGTCGTAGTACCCGTGGGCCTGCGCGGCAGGGGACAGCAGTCCAAAGACGCCACCCGTGGCAAGGACGGTGGCAGCAAGCAGGATCTGGCGTTTCATGTGGATCTCCTTGAGGCGAGGGCGCCGGAAATATGAGGGAAGCAAGCGGTCGATCGTCAGGCGCGATTCACTTAGTAGCGCCCGCCGCGGTAGTAGTCGTGGTGATAGTGCGGGCCACGCGGCGG
Organism: Cupriavidus sp. 86D6; assembly: GCF_057815095.1. Taxonomy (NCBI): domain Bacteria; kingdom Pseudomonadati; phylum Pseudomonadota; class Betaproteobacteria; order Burkholderiales; family Burkholderiaceae; genus Cupriavidus; species Cupriavidus sp. 86D6. Next base: position 46,062 of record NZ_JBYPSB010000014.1, read on the forward strand.
CACCACGATGCACGCCGACAGCAGGGCGCTGGTGGTGGTCAGCAGGATGGCCAGGGCAATTGCGCGTTTCATGAGAGGGACTCCGTATCCGGTTCGCGTTGAACACGGGTTCACTCTAGCGGCGCACACTGTGCGAACGCGGTTGCACTTGTAAGCCTGTCTCACATGCGGTCCGGTCCCGGCCAGTTTCCCCGTGCACGCCGATGCCACCCGCAAAGGCTTATAGGGCAAGGGTTTGCAGGAATGTGACGTAGGCGTCCGAAAGATGTCTGACGGGTCAGCAGCAGGTAATGTGGCGTTACATCGGAAATGAGTCCTGCAAAGATTCGGCGATGTCCGCTGCGGTGTCGGCCGCTGCCGTATCCGTTTGCGAGGGCGCCTCGCACGCCTTGGCGGCTCGTGTCATCGCAAGCGACGTCCGCGACGTTCTCCGCAGAAACGGGTACGCTTGGGGCATGCCGGATGCGTTGCCGGTTCCCCGTGGCGGTGCGTGCGCCGCGCCATCGGGGGTGGCGGCGCGATGTCGAACGCCCCACGATGCGTCATCGCACCCGCCGAATATCCCAAAGTACGTGCCGGAGCGATGGCACGAAGCTTGCGCCAGTCTGTTTGCCGTATTCCCGGAGGGAGGACGTCATGCCGGTCATGTTCATCGTGCTGGTTCTGCAGGCACTTGAAGGGCTGAGCCCGCTTACCGTGCCCCAGTTCGCACGGGCAAGGTTCGACGATGGCCCGGCCGATGCCGTAGCGGTCATCGAGCGCACGCAGTCGCCCTAACCGCGCCGGCGCGCAGGTTCTCCGGGAAACACCATTCACACCAGACCGGAGCAACCGACATGAATCGCCAGGACGTGACCGACCTCATCATCGAAGCCAAGGTAACGCGCGGTATCTCGTGGGCCCAGGTGGCCGACCGCGTGGGCAAAAGCAAGGAATGGACGACCGCCGCCTGCCTGGGCCAGATGACCTTCGACGAGGCCGGCGCACGCGCCGTGATGGAGATCTTCGACCTGCCCGCCGAGGCGGAGCCGTGGCTGCGAACCGTTCCCTATAAAGGATCTCTGCCGACGCAGGTACCCACTGACCCGCTGATCTACCGGTTCTATGAATTGATCAGCGTGTACGGCACCACGTTCAAGGCGTTGATCAACGAGGAATTCGGCGACGGCATCATGAGCGCCATCGATTTCCGGATGGACCTGCAGCGCGAGGCCGATCCCAACGGAGACCGCGTGCGGATCGAGATGTCCGGGAAGTTCCTGCCTTACAAGACCTACTGAAGCCTGGCGGGGGGCGGCCGCCTTGCGCGGCCTTGCCCCATTGCCGGCGCAAGGCCAGCCCCGATTCAGCCGAAGTATTCCTGGTAGTAGCGCGCACACGTGCCCGTCGGGCGGAACGTGTAGGGCAGTTCGGCCATGGCGGCCGCTTCCAGCGAACCAAACGGGATGTCGAGATCGGCCTCGGTGCGATCGGCCACGTCGTCAGGGCGGGAGATGTGTTGCGGATTCACGATAACGCTCACTCAGTCGGGGGCGGCTTGTGGGCCGCCGCGTTGCACGGGATTGGTGGTCGGGCGGAATTTGTCGCCCCGCAGCAATCGTACGGAACCATCGCGCCGAGATCATCGGGCGGACGCTGAAAAGACTGTTCCAGTTACAGGATCAATCGCCGGCGCCTATCGCCGTGATAGCGGCGTATGCGCAACAAACCGCGCAGCCGGCCGACGCAACCCGGACAGAGAAAATCCCCCGCCGCCCGCACGCCCGGGGTCTATAGTGGCTGTGGAACGCGCGCCGCAAGCGATTCGTAAGCGGTCATTCACTTTCACGCCATCTGATGCGGGAGCCCGCCATGAGCCTGCCGCCCTGCTTTGCCGACCGCCGCGAGGCGGGCCAGTATCTGGGCCGCCGCCTGGTCGAACTTGGCTATGCGCGTCGTGCCGACGGAGATCCGCCGCTGGTGCTGGCCTTGCCGCGTGGCGGTGTACCTGTCGCCCACGAGGTGGCGCTGGCTGTGGAGGGCAAGCTGGACATCCTGCTGGTCCGCAAGATCGGCGCACCGGGCTACCCCGAACTGGCGCTCGGTGCCGTGGTGGAGGGGGATGACAGCGGCCACGGCCCGCATACGGTCATCAACGACGACCCCTGGGTGCAGCGGGCGGTGGAATCGGGTGCCTTCGATGCAGAACGCGGACGGCAGCTTGGCGAGATCTGCCGCCGCCAGCAGCGTTATCGGCAGGGGCGCCCTGTGGTGGCAATGGCAGGCCGATGCGTGATCGTGGTCGATGATGGCGTGGCGACGGGCGCGACGATGCGTGCCGCGCTCGATGCCGCGCGCATGGCGCGGGCGGCGCGTATCGTGGCCGCCGTGCCGGTGGGCTCCGCGCAGGGGCTCGACACGCTGCGCGAAGTCGCCGACGAAGTCGTCTGCCTCAACACGCCCGCCAGCTTCGGCGCGGTCGGTGCGTTCTATCTTGATTTCACCCAGACGTCGGACGACGAGGCCATGACGCTGCTGCGCGAGGCCCGGTGCGCGTCCACGCTGCCGCACCCGGCGGCACGGCCCCGTGGCGATCTGCCGCTCAGGGACGGCCCGTTTGCCCGCTGAGGCGCACTTTCAGGTGAGGCACCAGGCCGCCCGCATGCAGCAGGGCGCGCAGGAAGTCGGGCACCGGTTCGCATGCCACGCGGGAGCCGTCCTCCAGCCGCACTTGCGCGCCGTCGAGATCGAATGTGACGCGCGTGGCATCGATCAGCGTATCGGCCTGCTGGCAGACCAGCACGGGCAGGCCGATGTTGATCGCATTCCGGTAGAACAGGCCCGCGAACGACCGGGCCAGTACGGCGGCCACGCCCAGATGCCTGAGCGCCTGCGCGGCCTGCTCGCGCGACGATCCCATCCCGAAATTGGTGCCCGCCACCACGATGTCGCCCGGCCGGACATGCGTGGGAAAGTCCGCGCGCAGGTTCTCCAGGCAATGGCGCGCCAGTTCGTCGAGGCCGGACTTCATGTACGGACCCGGCGCCATGGCGTCGGTATCCACATCGTCGCCAAAGCGCCAGATGCGTCCTGCGGGCGGATGGGAGAAATCGGGTGCAACGGTCATGCCAGCAGCGTCCGAGGGTCGGTGATCCTGCCCGTGACGGCGGTGGCCGCCACGGTCATCGGCGATGCCAGCCAGACCGCGCTGCCGGCGTCGCCCATGCGGCCCGCGAAATTGCGTGCGGTCGAGGCTATCGCCCGGCTGCCGGCCGGAAAGCGGCTGGCGCCGTAGCCGGCGCAGGCGTTACAGGCGTTCGGCAGCAGTTCGGCGCCGGCATCGAGCAGCACGCCGAGCGTGCCTTCGTGCAGGGCCAGTTGCTGGTCGCGCGCCGACGCCGGCGCCACGCGCAGCGACATGCCGGCAGCCACCTTGCGCCCGCGCAGCACGCTTGCCGCCATGCGCAGGTCTTCGAGCTTGGCGCCGGTACACGCGCCGATATAGGCGATGTCGATCGCCTGACCGGCAGCCTGCGTCACGGGCGCGCCATTGGCCGGGCTGTGCGGCGCGGCCACATACGGCACGAGCGTCGTGGCGTCGAAGCGATGCGTCAGCAGCACCGGCGCATCGGCATCGCTGCGCCACTGGCGCGGGTCGATGGCCGCCAGCGTTGCCGTGGCCACTCCGGCCTGCGCCAGCCACGCCATGGTCGTGGCATCGGGCGCGATCAGTCCCGTCTGCGCACCCAGTTCGGTACACATGTTGGTGAGCGTCATGCGCTCCTGCATCGGCATGGCGGCAATCGCCGTGCCGGTGAATTCGATGGCCTCGTAGCGGCCGCCTGCCAGGCCCAGCGTGGCGCACAGGAACAGCATGATGTCCTTGGCGCAGACGCCCTCGGCCAGCTTGCCGTGCCAGTCCAGGCGGATGGTCTGCGGCACGCGCAGCCAGATTTCGCCCGTGGCCAGTACGCCGGCCATTTCCGTGGCGCCCACGCCGAACATGTACGCGCCAAAGGCGCCGCCGGTGGGGCTGTGGCTGTCGCCACCGACGATGAAGCGGCCCGGCAGCACGAAGCCCCGCTCGGGCAGCACCAGATGGCAAATGCCCTGGTTGTCGATCAGATGGGGGATGCCGGCCTCGCGCACCCAGTCGCGCGTGAAGCGCACGATGGCTTCGGCATCGGGGTCCGCAGCAGGTACATAGTGGTCGGTGACCACGACATAGCGCGATGGGTCCCACACCCGGGCGCCCAGTTCCCGCAACAGCGGCGCCACGCGGCGCGGCCCGCTGGAGTCGTGCGACATCGCCAGGTCGACCTTGCACATCACGATGCTGCCCGGTGTGACATGGGCCGTGCCGGCCGCGCGCGCAACCAGTTTTTGCGCGAGCGTCGCCGGCAGCTGCAGGGGGTCGACGGCGTTGCCGCTGGACAGGGTCATTCCGGCTGGGCTCCGGAGTACTTCACCACCGTGGCCCAGCGTTTGACGTCCTGCTTCACGAAATTGGCGAATTCGGCGGGCGGCATGGCGCTGGGCTGGGCACCGTCGTTTTCCAGACGCTTGCGCACGGCTGGCTGTTCCAGGCCATGGCGTGCTGCCTGATAGATCGTCTGTGTGATCTCGGGCGGCAGGTTGGCCGGACCGAACAGGCCGAACCAGGCGCTCGACTCGAAGCCCTTCACGGTCGCGCCGATTGGCTGCACACCGGGAAACTGCGGTAGCGGCGTGGGGCTGGTCACGCCCAGCACCTTGAGCTTGCCGGCCTTGACATGCTGCGCCACGTTGATGGTGCTGGCGAACATCAGGTCCACCTGGCCGGCCAGCAGGTCGGTGATGGCGGGGGTGGTGCCCTTGTACGGAATATTGACGATGTACGTGCCCGTCATCATCTTGAACATGTCGCCGGCCAGATGCACCGACGAGCCCACCGACCCGATGCCGAAATTGAGCTTGCCGGGTTCGGCGCGTGCCAGCCTGATCAGTTCGGGAATGTTGTTGGCGGGCAGCTTCGGCGTGGCGACCAGCACGCTCGGCACATTGGCCACCAGCGTGATCGGCGTGAAGTCCGCGATCGGATCGAACGGCAGCTTCTTGTACAGCGACGCGTTGATCGTATGGCTGGTGAAACTCATGAGCAGCGTGGTGCCGTCGGCCGGGCTCTTGGCCACCATGTCGGCGGCGATGTTGCCGCCGGCGCCGGGACGGTTCTCGACCACCACGGGCTGGTCAAGCGTCTGCGAGAGTTCCTGCGCGATGGTGCGGGCCAGCGTGTCGGTGGTGCCGCCGGCGGGAGCCCCCACCAGAATGCGGATCGGCTTGCCGCCGGCAATGGCCGCATGGGCGGCCGGCACTGCCAGCAATGATGCCAGGGCCAGCAGCGCAAGCGCGCGGCGGCGGCCTGGTCGGGTGGGGGTGCGGGCCGGATGATGCGCGCCCGGGCGAATGACTGGCATGACAAAGGCTCCTCGCAGTGTGATCTGGAGTGCGCAGTATGGCCCGAAATGTCTGGCCCGGAAAAGGCTTTGGGGCGCGGGGATATCCCTGCGCCGCGATCAGTCGCGCAGGCCGGTGCGGGTTTCGTTTTCCACCCACACGTTCGCGCTGTCGCCGCCGCCCATGGGGGACAGTTCCATCCGGTACTCATAGCGGTCGGGACGATACTGGCCCATCAGCAGCTGCACCGGGCGCCCGGCCTTGTCCAGCACCACACGGCGTACCGCCAGCAGCGCACCGCCCACGGGGACGTCGAGCAGCGGCGCCACGACGACATCGGCCAGGCGCGCGGTCAGCACTTGCGACGCGCGGCCCAGCTCGACACCGGCGGCTTCCAGCAGGCGCAGCATCGGCGTGGACTCGAGGTCCTTGCGCGCCAGCGGGCGGCCCAGGTCGGCAGGCAGGTACGTGGTGATGTGCGACAGCGGCCGGCTCTTGTAGTGGCGCACGCGCACGATCTTGATGACGGGGTCGCCCACCTGGATCTGCAGTGCCTCGGCCACTTCCGGCGTGGCATGCACTTCGTCGATCGAGATGACCTTGACCGCCGTCTTCTCGCCCATGTCGATGATGGTGCCGAGCAGGCTGGTGACACGTTCCTCGGCGGCCTGCGGCTTGACCGGGTGCGGGTTCACGAAGGTGCCCAGACCGCGGTGCCGGCGGACCAGGCCTTCCTGCACCAGGCGGTCGAACACGCGACGCATCGTCACGCGAGACGCATGGAACTGTTTGGCTAGGTCGATCTCGCCAGGCAGCGGACCCTGGCCGAAACGGCCTTCCACGATCTGCTGGCGGAGCACCACGTAAATCTGGTGATACAGGGGGACGACGGCTTCACTCATGGTTTGCCCTGGCGAATGCGCTAACAAGTGTTGACGCGACTAATGTACTGTAAATCAGACATAGAGCCTAGCATGAAACACCGCTGCGGCGTCCCGGCTACTGTGTTACGACACATTTAAAGGCGGCGGCCGTCGCAGCATCCAGGTTCCGCAAGAAACGTTGCCTGATCCATGCGATTCCCGTCGCGTGCAGGTTGCCTGTGCGGGCAACCCGCGGGCCCCCTGTCCATGTGCCGCCGCATGGATGACCTCTGGATAACCCCTGAATGACCGCGGCGGCCCGAGAGCGGCGTACAGATCATCGCCGGCCGCCTGTTTCATGGCCGTTACGCCGCGTGGCCATGTGGGTTGGCGGGAAGGTGCGCGCTAACTCCTTGAATGAAGGCGGGTTTTCGGCGGGGTGTTGGATGCTGGCCGACTACCGGCCGGAACCGGTGTCACAGCCCTGTGACATGTCTACTGCCAAGCACAGGCCGGCGCGGGCCGATAGGCGCGAATCCATCCCGAAAGTTCCTTCAAGCGCGTCCGGGAGCCGTTGTATTTCAACAGAATTCTGCGATGTGCTTGCGGGCTGGCACTGAATATGCGCAAGGGGAGGCTGGTCTGGTCACCGTGCCGGACCTGAACCTCCAGCCGATGTTCTCGAGAGCGCCGGCCGGAGGCTGAGCCGCAGTACAAACTTCCTGGGAGCTTCGTATGAAAAAGACTTTACTTGCGTCGGCGATTACCCTGGTTTTTGCAGGCACGGCCTGGGCGAATCCGACGAACAACAACACCACCGGAGGCGGCAACGATCAGACGGCCACGGCGACTTCCACGCAGTCCGGACCGGGAAACCACGCCAACGAGAATTCCACTGCGACTCAGGACAACTCCGACCGTAGCACCACCACCAGCACCGATACACGGACGGCAACGCTGACGTCGAACCGGACGTCCACCCGGACGTCGACCGCCACGAACTCGCGCAACCGTACCGACCAGGACATGTCCGGCTACGGTAACGCGGCTGCCGCCAACGGCAGCTCCGCAACCGCCAACTTCACCAACTCGTTCAACAGCAGCCGGGCCCTGGCTGTCAGCAGGCTGAGCGGCACGGTGTCAGGCAATGCCATCTCGAACATCGGCAACTACGCCACGAACAGCGGTGGCGCCAACGGCGCGACGGGCGGCGCAGGCGGAAATGGTACGGGCGGCACGGGCAACGGTGGCACGGGCGGTAATGGCGGCAATGGCGGCGCCAGCGGCAATGGCGGCGCTGGCGGCAGCGGCGGTTCGGCCACCAACGGCAGCGCCACGGCGGGTGCCGCAAGCAATGGCAGCTCGACGGCTGGCACCGGCGGCGCCGGCGGCGCGGCGTCCGGCCTTGGCGGCGCCGGCAGCGGCGGCCGCGGCTATGGCGGCGATGCCCTGTCGGCCAGCCTCAGTGCTGGCGGCCGTGGCGGTTCTGCCCTGGGCGCGGGCGGCAGCGCAGGCTCCGGGTCGCGTGGCGGCGCGGGCGGCGACGGTGGCTCGGCTCGTGGCAGCGGCGGCTCCGGCCTGGGTGGCGGTCTGGGCGCAGGCCTGGGCGGCGGCCTGGGTGCTGGTGGCAGCAGCGGCTCATCGAACCAGTCGAATGACCGTGGCGCAGGCAATGCGGGCACCGGTACGGCAACGGCCGGCGCTGGCGGCCTGGGTTCCGGCACCGGTACGGGCACGGGCACTGGCACTGGCACTGGCACGGGTGCAACCGGCACGGGCACGGGCGGTGCAGGCGCGGCAGGCGGCGCCGCAGCGGCGACGGCAAGCGCCGGTGCGGGCACTGGCACGGGCGGCGCTGGCGGTACTGGAACCGCCACGGCAGGCGCCTCCACGGGCGGTGCTGGCTCGGGTACCGGCGGCAACGGCGGTGCGCAAACCAGCCTGGCCGGCAACGGCGGCGCCGGCGGTACTTCCACCAACGGTGGTGCATCGACCTCGGCCTCGAACGGCAGCGCCACGGCCGGCAACGGCGCCGTGGGCGCCACCTCGGGCGCTGGCGGTGTGGGTGGTGCTGGCGGTGTTGGCCAGGGCGGCACGGGCGGTACCGGCAATGGTGCGGTCGGTGGCGCTGGCGGCTCTGGCGGCACCAACTACGTCGATGCCGGTACCTTCAACATGTCCAACGCCATGACCAGTGTCGGTCAATCGGCCGCGGGCATCATGATCGCCAACCAGAACAGCGGCATGGCATCGCTGGTGCAACAAAGCGTCAATGTGCAGGCCAACATGCAAGTTGGGAAGTAAGCCGTCCTGACGCGTGGTCTGTGCCGCTCCGCACGGAGCGGCACGGCCCGCCAGGATCGAATGACAGGACAGCGCGGCGCGCGGTTGCGTTTGCGCTGTCATGTCGAAAGCCTGCAGGTCCGAAGTCATGGCCCGGATGGGGGCCATGTCCACGGAGCACGAGGGGAGACGCACCATGCGATCGCATCGCCCAGCTGTCGTGGCACTCTCGACAGCCTTACTGGCCTGGCCGTTCATGCAGGCCAATGCAGGGCCGCCCAGCGCCGAGGCTTCCGCCACGGCCGTAGCGGTCGCAAGCCGTGACACGGGCGCGGCCACAGGTCCGAAACTGAACATATTTGGCACGGCCGCAGCGGCCGTGGCGACCGAGAAACTCGACGATGTGCGCGGTGGCGCCGAAGTGGTGGTCAACGACATGCGCCTGCATGGCACGGTTGGCGACAACGCGGCCATCAACACATTCTCCGGCAGCAATATCGTGTCGGAAGGATCGTTCTCGAACGCTTCGGGCTTGCCCACCGTGATCCAGAACACGGGCAACAACGTACTGATCCAGAACGCGACCATTCTTAACGTCCAGTTCAAATGATCATGCGCCGCCTGTTGTGTAAGACCGCTTGCGCGATGGCGGTGCTGGGCGGCGTTGCGGCCGCCCACGCCGACACGATCCGCGTGCCGGGCGACCAGGGCAACTCGTACTACGTGCCGGTGACCAGCCTGCGCGAGGCGCGTTTCCGGACCACGATCCGCCAGCAGTACGACTTCAGCTGCGGCTCGGCGGCAGTGGCCACGCTATTGACGTACCAGTACAACGTCCCGACGTCGGAGCAGACGGTCTTCGCCAACATGTACGTCAACGGCGACCAGGCGAAGATCCGCGCCGAGGGCTTTTCGCTGCTCGACATGAAGCGGTTCCTGGAGTCGCGCGGCTTCCAGGCCGACGGCTACGAAATGCCGCTGTCGAAACTGGAGGAGGCGCAGATTCCGGCGATCGTGCTGATCGTCGAGAACGGCTATCACCACTTCGTCGTCGTGAAGGGCGTCAAGGGCGACCGTGTCCTGATTGGCGATCCGGCGCGCGGCACGCGTGCGCTGGAGCGCGCGCACTTCGAACAGATCTGGGACAGCAGCCTGCTGTTCGTGATCCACAACCGCACCGAACAGGCGCGATTCAACATGGCCGCGGACTGGCGTGTCGCGCCGAGCGGCCCTTACTGGATGGGAGTACCCCGAGACAACCTGTTCTTCACCGTCATGCCCAAGCATGGCGCCTCTGATTTTTGAGTTGAGGAACATCATGGCCCAGACAAGCAATTCCAACGCGCCCAGACGCACAGCCGGTCAAGCCACCGCTGCCGTGCTGCTGGGCGCGGGCCTGGCCTGCGCTGGCAATGCGCAGGCCGGCGCCGGCGCGCTGGCCACGGAACGCACCGACGTCGCGGAAAGCGCCGCCGTGGCGATTCCGACCGCGATCGACATGGTCGCGCTGCCGGCCGCCACCGAACTGGCGGCACTGGCGCCACTGGCTGAACCCGCGGCCGATCCGCCTTCCGTGGTGGCCCGATTGCCAGGCGTGCCGACTGTTCCGGACCATGTCGCCGCCAGGGCAGCATCCATTTCCGAACCCGTTTCAGAACCTGTAGTCGTCGCAGCGGTCGCCGAAGCGCCTGCGCGAGTGGTTCCGGTCGACAAGGCCAGCGTGGCCCGGCATCACCCCCCTGAGGATCCGCTCGCGGTGGCCATGACACTGGCCGGGCGGGATCCCGGTGCGCCGGTGGCCGATGCGCGCAAGCAGATGGCCAAGTGGAAGCCGGTCGCGCAGGCGCGGCTTGAGGAATCCCGTGGTGGCTTCGATGCCGGGGGCCTGCAGGTGGGCTTCGGCATCGACCGCGCAGTGTTCGTCAACGGCGCGCTGGCGGTATCCACCAGCATCACCATTCCCGATATCAGCAGCATCACCGCCGCGCAGGCCAGCCAGCTGGCCCAGGCGCTGGGGCAGGTGACCGTGGCGGTGACAGCGGCCAACAGCGCGGCCAACGCCGCCGTGGCCGCCGCCGGACGAGCCGGACAGCCCGCCGTGGCCGCCGCCCAGGGCGCCGCAGCCAACGCGCAGGGTGCGGCGGGCACGGCCAGCAGCACGGCCAGCGCCGCGGCCACCGGCGCCTCGAGCATGGCGGCTGGGGCGGCGGGCGTGGCGCAGCAGGCCGTGGCCAATGCAACGGGCACGGTCGTGACCAACGGGTTGCTGACGGTGATCCAGAACGGCGCCGGCAATACGGCCAACCTCGGTGCGGTATCGAACATGCCCGGTACTGTGATCCAGAATAATCTCAACAACCAGAATATCCAAAGCCTGATGACGCTCAACGCAAGCGTGAATACCCTGGCCGCATTCCGTACACAAATGGCCAACACCGCGTTGAACAGCGTTCTTCAAAGGTCAGCCGCAATGAGGTAGTCGCGTGTAGTCATGAACAGGCGCGGGCCCCGCAGTATGCCCGCGGCCCCGGGGGAGGAAGACGTCATGAAGAAGCGTTCACTGCAGGGCATCGGCTATGCCGGATGCTCGATGCTGCTGTTGGGTGGCATGGCCCAGGCCCAGACGCCGCCCGATGCGGGGCCGCCGGCCGCCGCCAGGCTCGAATTGCTGCAAAAGGAACTGGCGGCCCAGGCGAGACAGCTCGAGGAAATGAAGCGGGCGCTGGCCGAACAGCAGGCCACGATCCGCGAACTGCGCCGCACCGTCGACAGCGAGACGCTGCAGCGCAAGCGCGGCGGGCAGGGGACTGCCGTGACGGGTGGCAACATGGCGACCAACGCCGCCGCCGCGGGCGCGGCAGCCAGCGCCACGCAGATCAACAACACGGCACAGCAAGGCGTGCAGGCCCAGCAGGCCCCCGAAGCCGCGCCGCCAGACGCGCCGCCGCAGGGCCAGGCCGCGCAGCCCGGCGAATCGGCCGCGGGGGTCGAGGAGCCCGTAGGCAAGCCGCCGGAGCGCGACACGCGTCCGCCGGAGATCGCGCCGATCTTCGATCAGCCTGGCGTGCTGACGCCCGCCGGCAAGATCATCGTCGAACCCAGCCTCCAGTACGGCTATTCGTCCAGCGACCGCGTGGCGCTGGTTGGCTACACGGTGATCCCCGCCATCCTGATCGGGCTGGTCGACGTGCGCCAGGTCAAGACGTCCACGTACGTCGGCGCGCTGGCCTTCCGCTACGGCATCACGAAGCGGCTTGAAATCGAAGCCAAGATTCCGTACGTGCATGCGAGCAGCGACACCGTCAGCCGCGAGGTGTTCACCGGCACCGCCGTGGACAACGTGTTCAATTCCAGCGGCAGCGGGCTGGGCGACGTGGAAGCGACGCTGCGCTACCAGCTCAACTACGGCAACGAGAAGATGCCGTTCTTCATCGGCTGGCTGCGCTACAAGTCGAACACGGGCCGCGATCCGTTCGAGGTGGTGACCGACTGCGTGACCCGCTGCGTGAGCAACACCACGGGTACCGGGCTGCCGCTGGGCATGCCGACCGGCACGGGCTTCCAGGCGATCCAGCCCGGCGTGACGTGGCTGCTGCCGACCGACCCCGCGGTGTTCTTCGGCACCTTCAGCTACCTGCACAACTTTGCGCGCGACAACGTCAGCCGCACGGTGCTCAATGGCCAGACCGAGAACCTGGGCAAGATCGCGCCGGGGGACATCTTCCAGTTCAACTTCGGCATGGGCCTGTCGCTCAACGAGCATGCGTCGTTCTCGATCGGCTACGACCAGAGCATCATCTGGCCGACCAAGCAGAACGGCCAGACCGTGCCGGGGTCGGTGCGCATTACGCAGGGCACGCTGCTGGTGGGCTACTCGTACCGTTTCAACAACCGCTACACGCTGAACCTTTCGGTGGGTGCGGGGCTGACGCGCGACACCCCCGATCTCACGGTGACGGTGCGCCTGCCGATCACATTCTGAACGCATGATGCGGCGCGAGGTGACGCCCGGAATTCTTCCGGCGCGCCTCGTGCGGAAGTCAGCCGTTCGGTACCTTGCACAGTCCTTTCGGAGAGAGTAGAACGAAACGAAACCGTCCCAGACGGATGACCCGGACACCGGGGCGGCCTGACAGAGGAGGCAAGTCATGCGCAAACGGATCTTCTGGTTGTTGCCCGACCTGGCAAGCGCCCGCCGTACCATGGACGACCTGCTGCTGGCCCGTATCGAGAACAGTCACATCCACTTCGTCGGCCGCGATGGCGCGGACATGACCGGCCTGCACGAAGCGAACCTGTTCCAGACCTCGGACATCGTGCACGCGGCGGAAATGGGCCTGATGGTGGGCGGTGGCGTCGGTATCGTCGCCGGGGTCGTGGTGGCGATGTTCCCGATCGTCAGCGATACGCCGCAATGGGGCCTGGTCGGTGTGCTCGCCGTGCTGGGCGCGGTGTTCGGTGCCTGGGCCGCCAGCATGATCGGCAGTTCGGCGCCCAACAGCCGGCTGCGGGGCTTCGAGAAAGACATCGAGGCTGGCAGGCTGCTGCTGATGGTTGACGTGCCGCGCGGCCGCGTGGAAGAAATCGAGGCGCTGCTGCAGAGGGCCCATCCGGAAGCCCGTTTCGCGGGGCTCGATCCCGCGGTGCCAGCCTTCCCCTGATCCGTACGCCGGCAGCCCCGGGCGCGCCGTGTCCGGGCTGCCGTTCCGATCGTCTTCGCGCGCCCCACGTGGCGCGCCCTGGCGCATGTTCCCCCATGCGCCACGCTGCGGCCACACCGGACCGCCACCGGACCAACGGGCCCTGGTGTGATGCCGCAGCAACAGTTCCCCGCCCTCGATTGTTCCAGCGTTTGAACAATTACCTCTGATGAGGTACTTTGCGCCATGCCGCCGTGTGGTGCATCGTGACGATGCGTACTGCCGCGCGGCGGGCAGCGGCACAAAACAATTCAAGCCAGCAGCTTCAGGAGGGGTCAACAATGAGGAACGCGCGATACATCGCGTGCGGCATGCTTGCCGTCACGCTCGGGTTTGTCACGTCCATGGCGGCGCATGCGGAACCCGGCATCAGCAAGTCAACCATCCGGATCGGCCAGTCGGCCGGTGTCAGCGGGCCCGTGGCCGGATCGGTCAAGGAACAGATCGCGGGTGCCCAGGTGTACCTGAACCACGTGAACGCCAATGGCGGCGTGGCCGGCCGGCGCATCGAACTGCTGACCTACGACGATGGCTTCGACGCCAGGCGCACGCCCGACAACGTACGCAAGCTGATCGGCGAGGACAAGGTGTTCGCGCTGTTCATGGTGCGCGGCACGCCGCAGAACGAGAGCATCCTGCCCATCATCGGAGCCGAGAAGGTGCCGCTGATCGCGCCGCTGACGGGTGCCATCACGCTGCACCGGCCAGTGAACCGCTACGTGTTCAACGTCCGCGCCAAATACCAGGACGAAGTGGCCCGCGCCATCAACCACCTGGCAACGTCCGGCATGAGCCGCATCGCCATTTTCTACGCCAACGACGGCTTCGGGCAGGACGTCTTCGAAGGCTTCAACACGGCGTTGCAGGCGCGCGGCGTGCAGCCGGCGGGCGCGGCGTCGTTCAACCGTCCCATGGGCGACATCAGCCAGGGCGTGGCCAGCGTCAACAAGGCCAACCCGCAGGCGGTGATGGTGATCGGCTCCGGCTCGGAGGCCGCGCGGATCATCCGCGAAATGAAGAAGGCCGGCAGCGAGGCGCAGTTCGTCACGCTGTCCAACAACGCGGCGGATTCGTTCATCAAGGAGCTGGGCGACGATGGCAAGGGCCTGATCATCACCCAGGTGGTGCCGGGCATGAATTCGAGCCAGATGAGCATTGCCAGCGAGTATCGCGGCCTGGCCAAGGCCCAGAAGCTGGAGCCCAGCAACGCGGGCATGGAGGGCTTCATGTCGGCCAAGGTGCTGGTGGAAGGGCTGCGCCGTGCCGGCCCCGAGCCCACGCGCGAAAAGCTGGTGGCCGCGCTGGAGGGCCTGCGCGATTACGACCTGGGCGGCATCCTGATCAGCTACAGCCCCACGCGTCACACCGGGTCGTCTTTCGTGGAAATGTCGATCGTTTCGTCGACCGGCAAGCTGATCCGCTGACCGGCGGCTCGCCCGCCCCCGCCCGCCCCGCGGGCCGCCAACGCGGCTCGAGGGCTGCGGTATAGTTGCCGCCATGGCGACTTCCAACGCAGCTCATCCTTTTTCGCTGGCCGGACGCGTGGCCCTGGTCACGGGCGGCGCGCAGGGCCTTGGCCTGGCCATGGCCGGTGCGCTGGCCGATGCCGGCGCGCATGTGCTGGTCTGCGCGCGCAACGCGCAGCGCGTGGCCGATGCCGTATCGCAACTGCAGGCGCAGGGCGCCATGGCCGAGGCGCTCGTGCTGGACATCACCGACGCGGCCGCCGTTGCGCAGGCCTTCGAAGGCATCGCGTCCCGGCATGGCCGGCTCGACATCCTGGTCAACAACGCCGGCACGCGCAATCGCAACAGCATGGCGCACCTGGATGCCGATGACCTGCGCGCGATGCTCGACACCAACCTCGTGGCACCCTACGCGCTGTGCCGGCATGCCGCGCGGCTGATGCAGCAGGGCCAGTACGGCCGCATCGTCAACGTGACGTCGATTGCCGGGCAGGTGGCGCGCGCCAACGACGTGCTGTATCCCGCCACCAAGGGCGGCCTCGACGCGCTCACGCGTGCGATGTCCGCAGACCTGGGCCGGTTCGGCATCACCGTCAATGCCGTGGCCCCCGGCTACTTTGCCACCGAGCCGAACCAGGCCATGGTGGACGATGCATCCGTGGCCGAATGGCTGCGCAATCGCACGTCACTGGGCCGCTGGGGCCAGCCTGCCGAGGTGGCGGGCGCCGTGGTCTTCCTGGCCTCGCCCGCCGCGTCCTACGTCACCGGCCAGGTGCTGGCCGTCGATGGCGGCTACCTCGGCCACTTCTGACTTCGGCAAACCGCCGGTCTCCCGGACGATTCAGATCCGCTTGCTCGCGCCATAGTGGGCGCGCAGGCAGTCGATCATGGCCGCCGAGGCGGCCGAATCGCTGCGCTCCCTGAGCCGCACCAGGCAGATCTCGCGCACCAGCGCGGGCATCTGCATCGGCCGGATGGCCAACCCCTCGCGCCGGAACTGGAACAGCGCCAGCGCCGGCACCACCGATACGCCCAGGCCCGCCTGGACCAGCGCGGCCACCGTGGCCAGGTGCTCCACCTCCATCACCCCGTGCAGCTTCAGCGGATGCATGGCGGCGTCCAGATGCTGCCGCACACTGCTGGTCCGCGACAGCTGGATGAACGGCAGCCCGGCCAGCGACTGGGGGGCGATGCGCCGCCTCGTGGCCAGCGGATGGTCGGCCGGGCACACCAGGTGGAAGGTGTCATGGACCAGCGATTCCACGCGCAGGTCGGCGTCCTGCGCCGGGGCCGGCGCCAGCGCGAAGTCCGCCTGCCCGCGTCGCACCATGTCGATGCAGCCATCGGCCAGCTGGTCGTACAGTTCCAGCGAGATGCCCGGATAGCGCCGATGAAAGTCCGCCAGCAGCGGCGGCAGGTCGCCGCCCGCCAGCGAGGGCAGCGCGGCAATGGCCACGCGCCCCTTGCGGCGTTCCGCGTGGTCGCGCAGGTCTTCGAACGCGCTCTCGAAATCGGCCAGCAGGCGGCGCGCCACTTCCTCGAACCGCTTGCCGTCGGCACTGAGGTCCACGTGCCGCGTGGTGCGCTCGAACAGCCGGCTCCCGGCCTGGTCTTCCAGCGTCTGGATCAGTGTGCTGAAGGCAGATTGAGACAGGTGGCAGGCCTGCGCCGCCCGGGTGAAATTGCGATGCGTGGCCAGCGCCACGAAGGCGCGCAGGTGCTTGACCGAGAGATTCGACAGCATGGCGGGATAGTCCGGCGGATTCATCCAGGAAGTCGATAGATTAATCCAAATAATCCGTTTTCGCGTGGCAGAACCCGGCCCTAGAATGAGACCGCTGCCAACCCGGCCACCGTGGCCGGTCTGGCCAGCACCCATTGCCGAAGAGTCATTCCTCCAGACGTTGCCAACGCCCATGACTGCTCCCCTGCTGATCGGGTCCGGGGCCGGATTCTCCGGCGACCGTACCGACGCCGCCCTGCCGGTGGTGCGTACGCTGATCGCCGCCGGCGGCCCGGCGGCGCTGATTTTCGAAACGCTGGCCGAGCGCACGCTGGCACTGGCCCAACTGGCGCGCCGCGACAACCCCGAGCACGGCTACGAGCCGTTGCTGGACCATCTGCTGACGCCTGTGCTGGGCCTTTGCCTGGCCAACCGCATCCCGATCATCGGCAATTTCGGGGCCGCCAATCCGCGCGCCGCCGCCCGCCGCATCCTGGCGCTGGCTGCCGAACTGGGGCTGGCCGCCCCGCGCGTGGCGGTGGTGGAGGGCGACGACCTGTCGCATGACGCCGGCCGCACCATGCTGCGCGGCATCGTCGGCGATGCGTTTCCCGAAGCGCGCTTCGTTTGCGCCAACGCCTATATCGGCGCCCAAGGCATTGCCGACGCGCTGGGCGACGGCGCGCAGGTGGTGGTTTGCGGCCGCGTGGCCGACCCGGCTTTGGCCGTGGGCCCGGCAATGGCCCATTTCGGCTGGGCCTGGGACGACTGGACCCGCCTGGCCGCCGCTACCATGGCCGGCCATCTGCTGGAGTGCGGCGCGCAGGTCAGCGGCGGCTATTTTGCCGACCCCGGCATGAAGGATGTGCCCGACGTCCACGACGTGGGCTTCCCGATTGCCCGGCTCGACGCCGACGGCGGCATCGAGATCTTCAAGGCGGCCAATACGGGCGGCTGCGTGGACCTGCGCACGGTCAAGGAACAACTGCTGTACGAAGTGCACGACCCCTGTGCCTACCTGACGCCCGACGTGGTGGCCGATATCGGCCAGGTCACCGTCGAGCAGATCGGCCCCGATCGCGTGGCCGTGCGCAATATCCGCGGCCATGCGCGGCCGGCGGAACTGAAGGCCAACCTGTTTCACCTGGGCGGCTGGTTTGCCGAAGGCGAGATTTCCTACGCAGGCCCCAATGCCGCCGCCAGGGCGCGTCTGGCCGCCGACATCGTGCGCAAGCGCATGCAGGGGCTGGGGTTCGATGTGCCGATCCGCTTCGACCTGATCGGCGTGCTGAGCGTGTTCGGCGACGATGCCGGCACCATGCTGGCCGCGCCACAGCCTGGCGAGGCCGAAGCCCGCGACGTGCGCATGCGCGCTGCGCTGGCGCACGAGGACAAGGCCGTGGCGCAGGCGCTGCTGCGCGAAGTCAACGCGCTCTATACCTGCGGACCGGCCGGCGGTGGCGGCGTACGCACCGCGCTACGGACGCGCCTGAACGCCACGTCGTGCCTGGTGCCGCGCCAGGCCGTGGCGGCGTCCCATTCGATCGTGACTGCCTGACCGGAGCCCGCCATGACCGCAACCCAGCAAGCGCCGCTCTACCAGTTCGCCCATGGCCGTACCGGCGACAAGGGCGACCGTTCCAACATCAGCGTGATTGCCTACGATGCACGCGATTTTGACCACCTGGTGGCCCATGTCACCGAAGACGCCGTGCGCGCGCTGTTCGCCGCGCGCCAGCCCCGGGCCGTGAAGCGCCACGTCGTGCCCTCCATCCAGGCCATGAATTTCGTGATCGACGGCGTGCTGGACGGCGGCGTCAACGATGCGCTGAATCTCGATACCCACGGCAAGGCGCTGGCCTTTCTGCTGCTGGGTTTGCCGATCCCCTTGCCGCCGCGGCTCGCCGGCGGCGCCGCATGAGTGCCGAGCCGTCCCATATGTCAAAACGATTCGAGGAGACACAGATGTACGGAATTCGCAGGCCGCAGGCCGTTGCCGCCGCTATCGCCACGTTCGCGTGCCTGGCCTTGCCCGCTGGCAGCGCATGGGCGGACTTCCCGGACAAGCCGATCCGCTTTGTCGTGCCGTTCGCGGCCGGCAGCGCCACCGACCAGCTTGCGCGGGCCATCGGACAAGCCATGACGGTGGACAGCAAGGCCACCGTCGTGGTGGACAACAAGCCCGGCGCGAACGGCTTCATTGCCGCCTCCGACGTGGCCAAGGCCGCGCCGGACGGCTACACGGTGCTGATCACCACCAACACCACCCACGCTGCCAACGAACACCTGTTCAAGAAGCTGCCCTATGACCCGGTGAAGGACTACGCGCCGGTGTCGGCGCTGGGCCGTGGCGGCCAGATCATGGTGGTCAACCCGCAGGTGCCGGCCAAGACCGTGGGCGAGTTCATCGCGCTGGCCAGGAAGGAACCGGGCAAGCTCAGCTTCGGCAGCGGCAGTTCGTCGTCGCGCATCGCCGGAGAGCTGTTCCAGCAGATGGCCCATGTGCAGCTGCTGCACGTACCGTACAAGAGCAATCCGCTGGCCATCACCGACCTGCTGGGCAACCAGATCCAGATGATGATCACGGACACCGCCACGGGCCTGCCGCAGGTCAAGACCGGCAAGCTCCGCGCGCTGGGCGTGTCGGGCAAGGCCCGCTCGCCGCTGGCGCCGGACGTGCCCACCATCGACGAAGCCGGCGTGAAAGGCTACGAGATGAGCTACTGGTTTGCCGCCTATGCCCCGGCCGGCACGCCGCCCGCAGTGGTCACGAAGCTGAACCAGATGCTGGTCAAGGCCGCGAAGAGCGATACGGCATCGAACTTCTACAAGTCGACCGGCACCGAAGTGTTCACCAGCACGCCGGCCGAACTGGCCAAGTTCCAGACCCAGGAATCGGACAAGTGGGGCCGCATCATCAAGGCCGCCAATATCCAGCCCGAATAAGACCGCAGCCCCCCTGCCTCCCGCGCTCCTTTCGTCCCTGCCGGCCAGGCGGACGAAGGGGGCCGGGACGGCCGCGCAGGCCGGCCCAGCCCAGCCTGCCCTCACACTTGCCTCACCCCGCCCCACCGGGATACAGCGTTTCGGCGTCCGCAGAAACGGGTACGCCTGTCGCAAGATCGTTGCACTCCGTTGTCCCCGCACATCACCAAAATCAGAATTCAAAAAGTTTGATATCAGGCACTTCCGATATTCGATTCTGGCGATTCTGCGAGATCGTCTTGCTCACTCCCTTGACCGGCGCGGCATTCCGGGCGGCGGGATTGCAGGCGTAACAGATTTGTGATCGGAAATGTGAAACGAGTAGGCATGAAGGGGGGTATCCATCACTTCCATTCATGGTTTACCCTGCGGGCCATTTTCGGATGCTTACATCCGGTGACGAGCGGCAATGTGTGGGTAGGCAGATGCTGGGGTTATGGAGCCGCCGTTAAGGCGTCCAACTTGGATGACAGCCTGTGCTTGGGTCACACATATGCATTCGCAAGACATATCAGTCATCTGACGGTCAACATGAAGTTTCCCCTTTTCGCAGCCCTATCCTTCTCTAGCGCCACCGCCATGGCGGCCACGCAAGCCGTTGTTCTGGAAACCCCGGTAACCTACGCTCCCGGTTCCGAGGTCGTCCAGCAGGTCAAGAACGAATGCCATATCGAGGACATGCTGGCCACCCGGGTGGGAGACGTCCTCCGCAAGCGCAACAAAGGCGGCCCCGGCACGGTAGCGGTGGGCGCCGATGCCAGCGGGTCGCAAGTGCTAAGGCTTCAGATTTCCCACGTGCTCGGCATTGGCGGCGGTGCGTGGACGGGTCCGAAGGCCATTACCGTCAATGCCGAGTTGCTCGAAGATGGCAAGGTTGTCCGGAATACGAAGGTAAATCGCTGGTCTATCGGCGGATTCTGGGGCGCGTTCAAGGGAACTTGCTCGATCCTGGATCGCAGCGCCATCGTGATTGCCAAGGATATGGCCCGGTGGGTGCGTGACCCGTCCTATGTCGTAAAGGACGAGGGCCCGCCGAAGGATGCGTCGTCCGCAGAGCCTGTAGCCGCCGAACCGGCGACCCCACCACTGCATGCACCCGCAGCCGAGCCCGCGCCCGCGCCGGTCGAGTAACACCAATCCAGATTATTTCCCAGTGCTTTGACGGGTGCGAAAACCCCGTCTGGCCCGTGTTACGCCGATGTCTTTCAAACCGTCTCACATTGCTGCTGCCGGGCACTCGCGGTAGCCCGCAGCCGTCCAGCATTCAACAGACCTGTCCCACTTAGCCTTCGATTTCCCAACCCAGGGCAGCACAGACTGCCCGCTCTCTTAATGCCCGCAAGGGGTCAAATATCCATGAAGAAGACGCTCGCATTTACGCTGTTGGCATCCGCCGCCGTCATCGCCGCCTGTGGCGGCTCGGACGGGGAAAGCACGAACAGCGCCGGCACCACCGGCGCCACAGCCGGTTCCACTGCAAACGCGATGGCGCCGCTCGATGCGCCTTGCCTGACGCCGATGGGGGATGGCAATAAGATGACCGTGTCGGCGAATGCCGGTCCGGTGACGGAGGTCGTGACGTTCGAAGGCAAGCACATCGGCCAGACCACGTTCGATGGCAAGCGCCTCGATACCATCGACGTTCAGGCCAGCGGCACGCTGTTCCACGCCGTATCGTCCAACTTCCGCATCTATCTGGATCCGGAAACCGTGCTGTTTCCGCTCGGCGTGACCGAGTTCGGGCACCGGGGCTATCCCGATGGGCCTTGGGTCAAGTATCGGCGCTTTACCTATGAGGATGCCGCGGGCAAGCCGGCCAGGCTGTCGCTGCTGGGCATGCAGCCCAACGAGACGCGCACCGTGACCATGGCGGAGGAGCGGGAGTCCGCGTTGGCCACCGATCCGCAGCCGGCGTTTACCCGTGGCGTTGATCGGAAGGTCCAGTTGACGGTGCAATACATTGGACGCGAAGACGTGGCCGCGATGGGCAAGTCCTACACCAACACGTGCAAGGTCAAGATCCGGTTTGACCGTGAGCCGGGGAGCTACTTTCCCAACCTTGAGGCGACTGTCTGGCTGGCGCCCGGCCTGGGCCCAGTCAAGCTGAGCGGCTTGCCGCTGCTGCGCGTGGACACCTTGTCGGCCGAGACGTCGGGCATCGTGGCCAACTGATCGGCCGTGCATTGCCCCCGCGCGATGCCCCAAGGCAAAACACCCGAGCCCTGCCTCCAGGCGCTGGGGTGTTCGCCTTGGCCTTCTGAGCGCCCGGCACTTGGCGCAGCGGCTAAGCCAGCTTGCGCCGGCCGGAACGTCAAGCGTGCAGCAGTTCGGCATGTGAGTCGTATGCAGCACATATCCGCGCGACAGACGATGAACGAGGGCTGACGTACCCGTGACAGCCTGCGGCCCCGACATCCCCGGATTTTTCCTGGGGATTCGCATAGAGTGATCGGAGCGGGACACTACGGAGGGCGGCCAATGGCGCACGGATTCCAACGAATGTCGCACGGACGGCGCAGGCTTGTGATCGCGGGCGGGTGGTCCATGCTGCTGGCGGCGCCCGCCTGGCACGCCATGGCGCAGCCGGTGCAGGGCAAGGCGAAATCGAAGGTTGGCGTAGTCGGCTCGGGCCGGCTGGGCAGCGCGGTGGGCAGTCTGCTGGTGAAGGCGGGACACCCGGTGATGTTCGCGTCGCGCCATCCTGAGGAACTGAAGGCGCTGACCGATTCGCTCGGGCCGTTGGCCCAGGCCGGTACCGTCGCCCAGGCCGTGGCATTTGCTGACGTGATCCTGCTGGCGGTGCCCTACGGTGCGGTGCCCGATGTGGGCCAGCAGAACCGTTGGCAGGGCAAGATCGTGCTGGATGCCACCAACGCCGTGGCGGCGCGCGACGGCGCCATCGTGGACGAGGTCAAGGCCAACGGCATTGGCGTCACCACGGCCAAATACCTGGCCGGTGCGCGCATCGTGCGCGTGTTCAATTTCACGGGGGCGGCTGAGTTCACGCGCGAAAGTCACCGCAAGCCGCCGCTGATGGCGGTGCCGATGGCCGGCAACGACGCCGAGGCGCTATCCGTGGCGGCCGGGCTGGTGCGCGACGCGGGGTTCGATCCAGTGGTGGTTGGGGGACTGTCCAGTGCCGACCGGTTCGCGCCCGGTGGCAAGCTGTTCCGCCAGATGGGGACTGCCGAAGAATTTCGCCGTGTGATGGACCAGCCGTAGTATGGACTGGCCGTTGCCGGCCGGCGCGGTGGGGGGCGAACGGGCAGCGCGTTAGCGCCGGCGCCACTCCATGGCCACCATCGATGGCGTGAAGCCCAGTTGGCCGAAGAATGCGGCTTCCGAGGAGCGCGCTGCGCGCAGGACCCAGGTGATGTCCGGGTCGTTGCCCATCACGTGGCGCAGCAAAGCGCGGCCGATGCCGCGGCGTCGATGCTGGGGCGCCACGGCGACCATCGAGATGTATCCGTTGGAGATATCGTCGCAGAGTGCTCGGGCGAAGCCGATGACCTCGCCGTTTTCCACCGCTACCGCCACGCGTTGGGAGTTGGCGATCAGTTGCGCGAACCGCTCGGGATTGCCGACCCGTTGTTCCCAACCGTTGGCAGCCAGCAGCAGCCGGGCCGCCTCCACCTCTGCGGGCAACGGATTACGGATTTCCATCGACAATTCCTCCTGCGTGATTCCGGAGCGCATGCATGCAGACCCTCCAGAAGTGGGGGGGCGCAGAGCGGCTGCGCCGCGTTTTCGCGCGATATGTCGCGACAATTCGTCGCGCATTTCGGCGCAGAGTGTAGCGAAGCCGATGCGGCGGCGTCAAACAACTTTGTCCGCAAAATGCGACCGTCCGCACGCACGGGCGCGTCCCGATGCGCGGCGCGCAACGGCCTGTCGCGCGCCGGAAGCTGGCGGTATGATGGCTGCCATGAACGCCCCCATCTTCTCCTCCGCACACCCGGCCGATCAGCTGGCCGAGTTCAGCAATGCCGATAGCGCCATGGCGCGTATCCGCGAGATCTACGACAGTTCCGTGGCGGCCGTGCGTGCGCGCTTCGACGCGTTTGCCAAGGGCAAGCCGCTGCCATCGGCGGCCCACGCGTGCTACCCGTATCTCGGCATCTCCGTCAACCTGGAAACCATGGTCACCGACAGCCGCCCGTCGTGGGGCACGGTGGCCTACCCCGGGGTGTACGGCACCACGGTCACGCGGCCGGATCTGCTGTGCGACTACTACCGCGACCAGATCGAACGGCTGATGCGCTATCACCGCGTGCCGGTGGTGGTGGGCCTGTCGCGCCGGCCGATTCCGCTGCCGTTCGTGATCGAGGCATCGACCACCGACATCAGCTACACCCAGGCCCGCGAACTGGAAGCCTCGTTCGTGCTGCCCGAGCTGAGCCGCATCGACGATTCGATTGCCAACGGCACCTACGAGCCCACACCGGGCGAAGCCTGGCCGTTGTCGCTGTTCCCGGCCGAACGCGTGGACCTGGCGCTGCAGCGGCTTTACCACTACACGGGCACGGCGCCGCATCACTTCCAGCGGTTCGTGCTGTTCACGAACTATCAGCGATATGTCGACGAGTTCGTGACATTGGGGCGCAACCTGATGTCTGGTGACGGTGGCGACGGCTATGTGCGGTTTGTCGAGCCGGGCGATGTGGTGCAGGACCTGGGCGGCGTCGAACCTGACGACGCGTCGCGCCCAAAGGCGCTGCCGCAGATGCCGGCCTATCACCTGGTGCGCGAGGACGGGCTCGGCGTGACGCTGGTGAACATCGGCGTGGGGCCGTCGAACGCCAAGACCATGACCGACCACCTGGCCGTCTTGCGGCCACATTGCTGGCTGATGGTGGGCCACTGCGGCGGACTGCGCCGCTCGCAGCAACTGGGCGATTACGTGCTGGCGCACGCCTACGTGCGCGACGATCATGTGCTGGACCACGACCTGCCGCCGTGGGTGCCGGTGCCCCCGATCGCCGAAATCCAGGTGGCGCTGCAGGAAGCGGTGGCCCGCGTGACGGGTTTGTCCGGCACCGAGATGAAGACGCGCATGCGCACCGGCACGGTGGTATCGACCGACGACCGTAACTGGGAGCTGAAGTCGAAGGCGCTGTACGCGCGCTTCAACCAGTCGCGCGCGATTGCGATCGACATGGAAAGCGCGGCCGTGGCTGCCAATGGCTTCCGCCTGCGCGTACCCTATGGCACGTTGCTGTGCGTATCCGACAAGCCACTGCATGGCGAGTTGAAACTGCGCGGCATGGCCAACGCGTTCTACCGCCAGCGCGTCAGCCAGCACATGACGATCGGCCTGGAAGCCATCCGCATCCTGCGCGAGAACGGCGTCGAGGAACTGCACTCGCGCAAGTTGCGCAGCTTCGACGAACCGGCGTTCCGCTAACGCCGGGGGCCCGGAGACCATGGCCGGCCTCACGCCCTTCGACGGGAAACAGAAATAAAAAAGCGCGCGGCGTTGCCGCGCGCAGTGAGGCGGGAAGGACGTCGGTTAGGCGGCCTTCCCTCGAGGAGACAAAGTGGAAAGTCTCGGAAAAACCTTAATTTCGTAGACCCCTCAGAAGCGATAGCCCACGCCGGCGCTGAACAGCCACGGGTCGAGGCTGACCGTCGACACCTTGACACCATTGGCGTAGACGTTGCTGGAAATCCAGACCTTCTTGGCGTCCACGTTCAGGAACCAGTTCTTGGTGAGCTTGTAGTCCATGCCGATCTGCAGGGCCGGACCCACGCTCCACTTGTCCAGACCCAGCGTGCCACCGGCCAGATCGGCGCCATAGATGCGCGTCGCGTTCACGCCGGCCCCGACGTACGGGCGGAACGTGCCGTTCGGCAGGAAGTGGTACTGCAGCAGGAGGCTCGGCGGCAGGTGCTTGAACGTGCCGATCTTCGTGCCGTCAAGGCTTACGTCCTGCTTCTGCGGAATGGTCAGCACCAGTTCGGCCGCGATATGCGGGACGATGAAGTAGGTGATATCGACTTCCGGGATCCACTTGTTGTTGACGTGGATGCGATCCGATGCACCCACCCCACCCACGGGATCCGACTTGTTGGCCATGTCCAGATAGGTGCCGCGCAGGCGGACCATCCAGTTGCCCTGCGCTTCGTCAGCGGCAATGGCGGGCGCGGAAATGCTGCCGAAGGTGGCGGCGGCGAGCGCCATGCAGATCGAGGAAACGAGGGTCTTGCGGCGGGGAGAAGTTGCAGTGGTCATGTTGGTCAGGCACAAAACATCGAAAAAGTGCGACCAGTGTGTCTTGAGCGAGGCCCCCAAACCTTGATGCAGGACAAGTGAAGTGCAGCCCACGCAAATTGGATGGAACTGCGTCGTCAATGCGCGACACCGGCGGTGGCGCAGCCCGGCAGGGGCTTGCGACACGCGGTGAATGCTTCTATGGACATGCGGATTTATTCGTGGCGCCCGCGCGTTGCGGCCCGTACGCTGTGGGCTCGTGGTTGTGCACCGCGCATGTCGTGGGCGTCCGCCAGGACGTCTTTTCAGGTGTGCCCTGTGGGGGCAGGGCACACCGTTTTTCCGCCAGATCGGACGATCAGCGCAAGCCGCGGATCAAGCCGCCTCGGCCTGGTCCTGATCCTGCGCCTGCAGATGCCGGTTGACACCCGACACCATGGCCTTCAGCGATGCCGTGACGATGCTGGCGTCCACGCCGGCGCCAAAGCCCGTCGGCGAATCGCCAACACGAACTTCCACATAGCAGGCCGCATTGGCATCGGCGCCAGTGGTCATGGCGTGCTCGTGATAGTCCATCACCCGCACGGCAATGCCCAGGCCGCGTGAGAACGCATCGACGGTGGCGTCGATGGGCCCGTTGCCCGCACCGCGCACCCGCACGGGCTGCCCGTCGCGTGTCACTTCCATCTCGATTTCCACGGCGTTGTCGCGGGTCGACACCATGCGGTGCGACACATAGCGCAGCGGCGCCTCTACGTCGAGGTATTCGCGGCGGAACAGCGCGTAGAGGTCCTCTGCACTGGCTTCGAGCCCGGTCTGGTCGGTCATCACCTGCACCGCGCGGCTGAATTCGATCTGCAGGCGGCGCGGCATGAAGATGCCATGGGCCTGCTCCAGCAGATACGCCATGCCGCCCTTGCCCGACTGGCTGTTCACGCGGATGACCGCGTCGTAGCTGCGGCCCAGGTCGGCGGGGTCGATCGGCAGGTAGGGCACTTCCCAGATGGCGTCAGGCTTCTGCTGCGCAAAGCCCTTGCGGATGGCGTCCTGGTGAGAGCCGGAAAAGGCCGTGAAGACCAGGTCGCCCACGTACGGATGGCGCGGGTGCACGGGCAGCTGGTTGCAGTGTTCCACGCACTGGCGCACTTCGTCGATATCGGAAAAATCGAGTTCGGGGTCTACGCCCTGGGTGTAAAGATTCAGCGCCAGCGTGACCAGATCGACGTTGCCGGTGCGTTCGCCGTTGCCGAAGAGGCAGCCTTCCACGCGGTCGGCGCCGGCCATCACGGCCAGTTCGGCGGCGGCCACGGCGGTGCCGCGGTCGTTATGCGGATGGACGGACAGCACGATGTGTTCGCGTCGCGCCAGATGCCGATGCATCCATTCGATCTGGTCGGCAAAGATGTTGGGCGTGCTGCATTCCACCGTGGTGGGCAGGTTCAGGATCATCGGGCGCGTGGCATCCGGTTGCCAGACGGCCGACACCGCGTCAGATACTTCCAGCGAGAAATCGAGCTCGGCCAGGCTGAAGGTCTCGGGCGAGTATTCGTACGACCAGGCTGTTTCCGGCATGGCATCGGTCAGCTCGCGGATCAGGCGCGTGCCGGACACGGCCACCTCCTTGATCTCGTCGCGCGACGCATTGAACACGATGCGCCGCCAGGCCGGGGCGATCGGGTTGTACAGGTGCACGGTGGCGCGTTTGGCGCCGCGCACCGATTCCACGGTGCGGCGGATCAGGTCATCGCGCGCCTGGGTCAGCACCACGATGGTGACGTCGTCCGGAATGCGGTCTTCCTCGATCAGCATGCGGACAAAATCGAAATCGGTCTGCGATGCAGACGGGAACGCGACCTCGATTTCCTTGAGACCGACCTTCACCAGCTGTTCGAAGAAGCGCAGCTTGCGGGCGCTGTTCATCGGCTCGATCAGCGCCTGGTTGCCGTCGCGCAGATCGGTGCTCATCCAGCGCGGTGCGCGGGTGATCTGGCGCGATGGCCACGCGCGGTCGGGCAAATCGACAACGGTGGCGGGACGGTACTTGGCGGCGGGGTTGCGCAACATGGGCATGGGTATCTCCTTCCTCGCTAAGGAAGCATCAGGAAGCGCCTCGCGGTACGAGGGCTTCGTGTGAACGGAAAAACAGGAAAACGGAAAAAGGGTGGCGAAAGGCTGCCGAACTGCCACGGGGCACTAGGCCCGGCAACCGATCGGTAGGCCTAGCAGTAGCGAGGAAGCGCCCAGCAGGGCGCGGCACGACGTCAGGGCGGCCAGCGAACCCTCAACACGCGCGCGCACGGCGGCACCGATGCGCGAGGCATCTGCGGCGTGGCGGAGGGTGAAGGTGTTGGCTGGCATCGTGCGAGAAGGATATCGTCGCGCCATCTGGCACGGACGAACAGGATGAGGGTAGTGCAAAACTGGCCACAGCGTCAACCGTCGGCATGTCGTCTGACAGGTCTGATTCGGCCTGGAATGCGAGGCACCGCACGTCAAAGCCTTACCCCGAACGGATGGACTCCACCCGATATGTGGGTTGGCGCTCAGTCCTCTGGCCGGTACATCGCCATCCACTTCCCGCCTAGGCTGACAGCAGCAGGAACGGGATCGATAACGACAGAGGGGGCAATCATGCGTACACGTACGTGGACGGGGTGGATCGCGTGCATGGCGACCGCCATGCTGCTGGGGGCATGTGGCGGCGGTGGCGGCAGCTCGGGCGCCGGCGCGACGGCACCCGCGGGAACCGGCGGCGATGCCGGTGGCAGCGCAGGTGGCAACGGTGGTAGCGGCAGCACGGCCGTCGCCAAGTCGTACACGCTGGTCATGAACCGTACGTCGGGGCAGGTAGGCGTGGGCAGCACCCTCTCGCTGACGGCATCGGTTGTCGACGATCTCGGCAACGACGTCACGAGCGCCACGACCTTCGTCTGGACCAGCGGCAACGGCTCCGTGGCAGCGGTGGCCAACGGCACCATCCCCGGCAGCGCCGTGGTGACAGGCGTGGGCGTGGGCACTACGGCCGTGAACGTGGCCGCGACGGTGGCCGGCGCCAATGGCACGGCAACCGCGCTCCCGCAGGTGGCCGCCACGATCACCGTGGTGGCACCGGGTGTGCGTACGTACAGCCTGGCGCTGCCGTATCCGGTGCTGTCGATGACCAACGGCCAGGTGCTGCCGGTAACGGCATCGCTGATCGACAGCGACGGCGCGGACCGCTCGGGCGCCGCCACCGGCTGGACGTGGCGCAGCAGCACGACGGCCGTCCAGGCCACCGGCTCCACCAACGTGGGCACACTGCGCGGCGTCAACACCAGCGACACCACGGCGCAGTCCATGGTGACGGTGCAGGTCACCGCGCCCGACGGCAATACCCTGACCGGCGCCTTCCTGGTGTCGGTGTTCAAGACCAGCGTGTCGACCTATCGCCTGGTGCTGTCGCAGTACGGCAAGCAGATCAACGCGCTGAACGTGCTGAATGGCTACCCACAGACCTACGATTCGCGCGTGCTGCGCAATGACGAGAGCGATGCCACGGCCGACTTCACCGGGCTGTGGACGTACATGACCACCTCGCCGTCGCTGGCGGTGGTGCCAAACGCGTCCACGCGCGTGACCACGGTCAGCACCAGCCGCCCGACCGGCATCGCCCCGCTGCAAAGCGTGCTGGACGAAATGGCCGGCAGCCTGACCATCACCGCCAAGCCGCGCGCCCAGCTGCTGGTGACCGAGCAGCCGACGTGGGGCCTGATCTACAGCGGCCCGAGCCCGTTCGTCGTGCCGAATGGCGGGGCACCGGTTTCCGCCCACCTGTTGCACCGTGGCATTGACGAAGGCGTCACGGGTTGCAACGGTACGTGGAACTGGCAGGTGGGCAGCGGTCCGGTGTCGATCGTGCCGCACGGGGGCAACCTGGCATCGGTGGTGCCCACCGGATCGGGACCCTTCACGGTGATCGTCTCATGTACCGCCGGGACCGAGGCCATGCCGGTGTCGCTGACGATTCCGGGGGTGGCGCAATAGGGCAGGGTGGACGCGAAGCATGCACGCTGGCGGGGGGTGTTTCGTTGGGTGGGCGCCACGCAGAAATGGGTACGCTTCGCCGATCGACCGCGGGTTTGCTCCCCTCTCCCGTACACGGGAGAGGGGTCGGGGGAGAGGGCAAGGGGGTTCAATCGGCGATATCGGTGCCTTGTGGGCCAACCCTCTCCCCCACCCCTCTCCCGCAGGCGGGAGAGGGGAGCGCATAGCGAGCGGCGCCGCGCTGGTACGCAGAAACGGGTACGCAAGGGCGCCGCGAAAAAACAAAACGGCGACCCCAAGGGATCGCCGTTGTCATTGCCGAGCCGCTCGGGCCGGTGCCGTCATCAGGATTTGCGTACGAAGCGGATGACCTGCTCGTTGCTGCCGCCGGAAGCGGTACTGCCCGTATCGCCGGAACCGGCGCCCGACGTGTTCGCGTCGCACGTGCCGCAGCCGCTGTTCGTATCGCAGCCGCTGGCGCACCCCGCGGCCTGGGTCGGGGCCAGGCGTCGTGCCAGCCATCCGCGCCAGCCGCTGGCCGCCGCGCCGCCCAGCATCGCCGCCAGCCGTGCCTTCGCGCGCTCGCGGGTGCGCGGCATATAGCGGCCCGCCACGTGGATGGCGCAGCCCAGCACGATTAGCGGAACGATCAGGGTTTCGAAGGCGTGATAGAGGGTCATGGCCGTTGGACTTGAAGGCAGCGCGTCAGTTTCCTCGCAGTCAGGTAAGCGCCAGCGCCACGCGGTACGTGATGAACGACGCGAGATAGGCCAGCCCGGCCAGGTAGGCGGCCGAGGCCGCCATCACCTTCCATGAGTTGGTCTCGCGACGGATCACCGCCAGCGTGGAAATGCACTGTGGCGCGAAGACATACCAGGCCAGCAGCGACAGCGCCGTGGCCAGCGACCATTGCGCCGCGATCATCGGCGCCAGCTGCACCGCCACGGCATCGTCGCTGCCCGACAGCGCGTACACCGTGGCCAGCGCACCCACCGCCACTTCGCGCGCGGCCAGGCCCGGTACCAGCGCGATGCAGATCTGCCAGTTGAAGCCGATCGGGGCAAACACATGCTCCAGCGCGCGGCCGATCATGCCGGCGAAGCTGTAGTCGATCGGCGGCATGGTGGCGCCTTCGGGCGGCGACGGGAACGTGGCCAGGAACCACAGCAGCACGGTCAGCGTCAGGATCACCTTGCCCACGCGCGACAGGAAGATGCGCGCACGCTCCCACAGGCCGATGCCGATATCGCGCGGATTCGGCACGCGGTACGACGGCAGTTCCATCAGCAGTGGATGGTCGGTGCGGTCGCGGCGGAACCACTTCAGCACGTAGGCCACCAGCAGCGCGCTGACGATGCCGGCCACGTACAGCACGAACAGCACCAGGCCCTGCAGGTTGAACAGGCCGGCCACGGTGCGTTGCGGAATGAATGCGCCGATCAGCAGCGCATACACCGGCAGGCGCGCCGAGCAGGTCATCAGCGGCGCCACCAGGATGGTGGTCAGCCGGTCGCGCGGGTCCTGGATCGTGCGGGTGGCCATGATGCCCGGAATCGCGCAGGCAAAGCTGGACAGCAGCGGGATGAACGACCGGCCCGACAGGCCCGCGCCCATCATCAGCCGGTCCAGCAGGAACGCGGCACGCGGCAGGTAGCCCGATTCCTCGAGCGTCAGGATGAACAGGAACAGGATCAGGATCTGCGGCAGGAACACGATCACGCTGCCCAGGCCGGCGATCAGGCCGTCCACCAGCAGGCTTTTCAGCATGCCGTCGGGCATCAGGCCGCCGATCCATTCGCCAAAGACATGCACGCCGGCCTCGATGCCGTCCATCATCGGCTCGGCCCACGAGAACACGGCCTGGAACATGAAGAACAGCAGCACGGCCAGGATCACCAGGCCGAACACCGGGTGCAGCACCACGCGGTCCACGGCGTCGTCGAAGCGTGCGGTGCGCGTGGGCATCGTCACGGCGGCGTCCAGCAGGCGCTTGACCTCGGCGTGGGTATCGAGCTCGGACACGCTGTCGAGTGCCTGCGCGGGCGGCGCCGGGGGCAGCGTCTCGTCGAACAGCTTCACCAGCGCGGCGGCGCCGTCGCGCTTGACGGCCACGGTCTGCACCACGGGCACACCCAGCGCCCGCGACAGCGCATCGCGGTCGATCACGATGCCACGGCGTGCCGCCGCATCGCTCATGTTGAGCACCACCACCATGGGCAGGCCCAGGCGGCGCAGTTCCAGCACGAAGCGCAGGTGCAGGCGCAGGTTGGTGGCGTCGACCACCGACACCAGCAGGTCGGGCCGCACCTCGCCGGCACGCTGGCCCATGCAGACCTCGCGCGTGATGGCTTCGTCCAGGCTGGCCGAATGCAGGCTGTATGCGCCGGGCAGATCCAGGATGCGCACGGTGCGGCCGGCCGGCGAGACGAACTGGCCTTCCTTGCGCTCGACGGTCACGCCGGCGTAGTTGGCCACCTTCTGGCGGCTGCCGGTGAGGCGGTTGAACAGTGCGGTCTTGCCGCAATTGGGGTTGCCTACCAGCGCGATGCGCAAGGCGGAGGCATTCTGGGCAACTGACATGATGGGATAGGGTCAGGCGACGCGCGGGGGCCGTCAGGCGATGCGCTGGGCGTCGGAATCGGAAGCGTCGGTCGTACCGGCCGTCCTGGCCATATCGGCCTGGCCTGCCGGCGCGATGCGCGACACGGTGGCGGTGGCCACCTCCACGGCAATCCGGTCGGCCTCCGAGCGGCGCAGTGCAAAGCGCGTGTAGCCTACCTGGGCGACCAACGGATCCTTGCCGAACGGGCCGAAGGTGACAATCTGCACGGATTCGCCGGGCACGAAGCCAAGATCGCGCAGGCGTCGCGCAACAGGGTCGCCAGGGGTGGCATCGTCCACCGATTTCACGATGGCGACCGTGCGCCGGGGCAGTTCAGACAACCGCATATGCTTCCAGTCCAAGGGCGGGATCGCCGCCGCGCGGCAGGGAAAATCCTGCTGGGTACGTAAATAGAAATCGTTCTCGATTGTATAGCATCCGCGCCATTTGCGCGCTGAAGCCACACCGTTGTCAGCTGTATGTCATGTGGACGGAATAATTCGTCCTGCCGGACGTTTACCAAATAACCACGCTCTCGGACCGCCCTCCGCCGCCCCCCATACCGATGGACAACGATTTCTCAGACGATGCGCTGCGCGAAGTGATCCCGAGGCTGCGCCGCTTCGCGGTGTCGCTGACGCGCAACGAGGCCAGCGCGGACGACCTGGTGCAGGCGTGCCTGGAACGCGCGCTGTCGCGCCGTGTGACGCGCCAGGATGGCGGCGACCTGCGCGCCTGGCTGTTTTCGATCCTCTACCGGCTGTTCCTCGACGGCCAGCGCCGCGCCAGGCGGTACGCGGGCCTGCTGACGCTGTTCGGCGTGGGCAGTGACGAAGACAGCGCCCCCTCCACCGAAGATGTAGTGCTGACCCGCTCGGCGCTGGACAACTTCAACCAGTTGTCAGCCGAACAGCGCGCGCTGCTGATGCTGGTCACGGTGGAGGGGCTCAGCTACCAGGAGGCCGCCGATGCGCTCGACGTGCCCATCGGCACCGTGATGTCTCGCATCTCGCGGGCGCGCAAGGCACTGCGCGAACTCACCGACGGCAAGGTCGTCCATTCCCCCCTGCAGGTGCTCAAATGAATACCCTGATGCCCACCGAACCGGAACTGCATGCCTACGTCGATGGCGAACTGGACGAAACGCGCCGACTGCAGATCGACGCACTAATCGCCAGCCACCCCGACCTGGCGCGCGAAGTGCAGGAGATCCGGCTCGACATGCAACGCCTGCGCGCCAGCATGGAGCCGCCCCCGGCCGACACGCCGGCCCGGCTCGATCCGTTCCGCATCCGCCGTGGCCTGCGCGACCGCCTGCGGCACCGCGCGGCCATCGCCGCGTCGCTGGTCATGGCGCTGGCCGTGGGCGGCATGGGCGGCTGGCAGTCGCGCGAGATTGCACTGCGCCAGAGCTATCCGCCGATGGCCGATGCGATGTCGGCCTATCGGCTGTTCGCGGTCAGCGCCACGCCGCAGATGGTCGATGTGAAGGTCGATGTGAAGGTCGATGGCACGGCCGCCGACGCGCGCGAACTGCAGTCATGGCTGAATCGCCATTTCGTGCAGCCGGCCCCGCTGCCCGATTTTTCGACCTACGGGTTTCATCCCGTGGGTGGCCGCCTGATGTCGACCGAACAAGGCCCCGCGGCGATGATCCTGTACCGGAACCCGCAGATGCAGGCAATCGTTTACTACGTGCGGCCGCAAGGCGATCTGCGCCTGCGTAACGGGTCGCGCACCGAGGGCAACCTGATGGCCCAGTACTGGCGCAATGGCCGCTATCTATATGCGGTGGTCAGTCCGACCGACAATCCGGCCGCGCTGCCCGTGCAGCGCGCCGTGGCGCCGGGCGATACGTGAACCATGCGGGTTAATGCTAGGGATTACCCCGAAGGGTGCCCGAATCCGCGGCGTATTCGCCATTTGGCCGTCGAATAACACAATTGCGGTATTGGTGCGGCGCACGCCCCGGCCCTAAGCTTCACGCACGCTGAACACCCCGTTCCACGCGTACTTCATAGCCACTGGCCCTTGGGCCGGTGGCTTTTTCTTTTGCCCCCGGGCTGGCATTTCCCAGCTAGACGCCGGTCTGCGCGGCCGCCCTGACTGTCGCCACGAAGTGGTCGCGTGCGGGATGATCGGGTGCCTGCTTCCACACGCAATAGACCTCCGATGGCACCGTGGCGTCGGCCAGCGGCCGGAACGCCGCCCCCGCCATGCCGGACCGCGCCATGGCTGCCGGCACCACGGCCACCCCCATGCCCTGCGACACCAGCGATACCACCGACAACCAGTGGCGCACCTCGTGCCGGATGCGCGGATAGAAGCCATGTGCCGCGCACATGTCGAAGATGCGGCTGTAATAGTCGGGCGAGGCCTTGCGCGAAAACAGCACAAACGGCTCGCCGCGCAAGTCCGTCAGGGCCACCGTATCACTGGCCGCCAGCCGGTGGTCGGCCGGCATGCAGCAGACGAACGGCTCGGCATGCGCCAGCGTGGCCGCCAGTTCATCGGGCACCCGGCTGGTGTGGACAAAGCCCGCATCGAGCTCGCCATGCAGCAGGGCGTCGATCTGTTCCTGCGAATTGAGTTCGGTCAGCGCCACGTGGATGCCCGGATAGCGGCGCTGGAATTCCTGCAGCCGCTGCGGCAACCCGCGATACAGCATCGACCCGACAAAGCCCACCCGCAGGCGGCCCACCGCGCCGGCCTCGATCTCGCGCGCCAGCAGCCGCGCCGATTCGGCCTGCGCCAGCAAGGCGATAGCCGATTCCTGAAATGCCCGGCCGGCGGCGGTCAGGCGCACGCCGCGACTGTCGCGCTCGAACAAACGGGCACCCACCGACGCCTCGAGCTGCTGGATATTGAGCGACAGCGGCGGCTGTGAAATCGACAGGCGCCGGGCGGCGCGGCCGAAGTGCAGTTCCTCGGCCAGCACGAGGAAGTAACGGAGGTGGCGGAATTCCATGGCGATACAAATTTTGTATTGATCAAGCCAATTTTAGAATTGGACGCGAATCGTTGGCCACCAAATAATGGATCCCAAACCATCCCGCCCGCCGTTCTGCAGGGCAGGGAGCCACGGAGACACCGCATGCCGACCAGCGCCACCCGCCCCGCCGCATCGCAGCCCGCGCGAGATGCCCGGCCCGACGCACACCCAGACGCCCATCCGGTGCCCGACCGCCATGGGTCGAGCCTGTTCGCGGCCGACCCCGACCTGCGGGCGCTGCTGCCGCTGTACCTGCCGGCCGACCTGTTCAATCACCTGCTGCCGCACCTGGAGCGCATGGGCGCGCTGGCCGGCGGCGTGCTCGACGAACTGGCCAACGTGGCCGACCACGAGCCGCCGACGCTGTCGCACCGGACGCGCACGGGGCTGGACGGCCAGCGCATCCACAAGCATCCGGCCTACGTCGAACTGGAACGCGTGGCGTTCTCGGAATTCGGCCTGGCCGCCGCGTCGCATCGTGGCGGGGTGCTGGGCTGGGACAAGCCGATGCCGCCGGCAGCCAAGTACGCGCTGACCTATCTGTTCGTGCAGGCCGAATTCGGACTGTGCTGCCCGCTGTCGATGACCGATTCGCTGACGCGCACGCTGCGCAAGTTCGGCGCCCCGGCGCTGGTGGACCGATTCCTGCCGAACCTGACCACGCAGGTGTTCGACGACCTGTACCAGGGCGCGATGTTCATGACCGAACAGGGTGCCGGCTCCGATGTGGCCGCCACGGCCACGCGGGCGATCCGCGACGACAGCGCCGAAGGCGGCTGGCGCCTGGTGGGCGACAAGTGGTTCTGCTCCAACCCCGACGCCGCACTGGCCATGGTGCTGGCGCGCGTCGAAGAGGCCGACGGCACGGCCGTGGACGGCATCAAGGGCGTGTCGCTGTTCCTGCTGCCGCGCACGCTGGCCGATGGCAGCGCCAACCACTACCGCATCATCCGTCTAAAGGACAAGCTCGGCACGCGATCGATGGCCAGCGGCGAAATCCGCCTGGAAGGCGCGCACGCGCACCTGGTGGGCGAACTGGGCCGTGGCTTCGTGCAGATGGCCGACATGATCAACAACTCGCGGCTGTCCAACGGCGTGCGGGCGGCCGGCCTGATGCGCCGCGCGCTGACCGAGGGCCAGTTCATCGCCCGCGAGCGCCGCGCCTTCGGCAAGCGGCTGGCCGACATGCCGCTGATGCGCCGCCAGTTGCTCAAGCTCACGCTGCCCACCGAGCAGGCCCGCACGATGGTGTTCCAGACCGCCGAGGCGCTGCGCCGTGCCGACGCGGGCGAGACCGACGCCTATCCGCTGATGCGCATCCTGACGCCGCTGATCAAGTTCCGCGCCTGCCGCGACGCCCGCAAGGTGACCGGCGATGCGATGGAGATTCGCGGCGGCTGCGGGTACATCGAGGAATGGAGCGACCCGCGCCTGGTGCGCGACGCCCATCTGGGATCGATCTGGGAAGGCACCAGCAATATCGTCGCACTCGACGTGCTGCGCGCCATCCGCCGCGAAGGCTCGCTGCCGGTGCTGCAGACGCATCTGTCCGCTCTGCTGCAGGACACGCCGCTGCAGGCGCAGGCGCGCGAAGTCTTTGCCGAGGCCATCGCCAACGCCGCCGCACTGGCCGCGCGGGCGGCCGATGCCGGTGCCGATGGCGACGTGCTGGCCCGCCAGGCCGCGTCGGCGCTGTACCACGTGACCAGTGCCGTCGCCATGGCCTGGGAAGCG
This sequence comes from Cupriavidus sp. 86D6, assembly GCF_057815095.1. Lineage (NCBI taxonomy): Bacteria > Pseudomonadati > Pseudomonadota > Betaproteobacteria > Burkholderiales > Burkholderiaceae > Cupriavidus > Cupriavidus sp. 86D6. Next base: position 83,059 of record NZ_JBYPSB010000014.1, read on the forward strand.
GGCCGGATCGGCTCGGTGCGTCGCATGCGCCTGGCGCAACTGGTGCTCGTCCATCGCGTGCTGCCACAAGACCCGCTGGGCGGCGGCACCGAACCCGACTGGCTGGCCGATACCGTGGCTCCTCCTGCCGATGGCGTGGTGCGCGCCGCCGGTCAGGTCGATCAGGTCAACGTGTTCTGACGTTTGGCAGTCTGCTGTTCTTGAACGGGCGCGCGTCCCCAACCCGAATCGCGCGCCCGATATAAAAAGCTTCACCGGAGACAACGCATCATGCCCCAATGGCACCGCCGCGCGGCCCTGGCCGCATTTGCCTCGATGGCCGCCTGCACGCTGCTTGCAGCGGCCACCCCTGCCTTCGCGCAGAAGGATTTCCCGAGCAAGCCGATCATGCTGGTGGTGACCTACCCGCCGGGCGGCCCCACCGATGCAATGGCCCGCACGCTGGCCGCCGCGCTGAAGAACAGCCTGGGCCAGCCCGTGGTGGTGGAAAACCGCGCCGGTGCGGGCGGCAACATCGGTGCCGAGGTGGTGGCGCGGGCCGAGCCCGATGGCTACACGCTGATGTTCGGCACATCGGCGCCGCTGGCGATCAACGTGAGCCTGTATCGCAAAATCAACTACGACCCGGTCAAGAGCTTCACGCCGGTGATCCAGATCGGCCAGTTGCCCAATGTGCTGGTGGTGAATCCGGCCGTGCCGGCCAGGAACGTGCAGGAGCTGATTGCCTATGGCAAGGCGCATCCGGGCAAGCTTAGCTATGCGTCGTCGGGCAACGGGGCGTCGTCGCACCTGGCCGGCGTGCTGTTCAACAACCTGGCCGGCACCGACTTCCAGCACGTGCCGTACAAGGGCACCGGCCCCGCGCTGAACGATCTGCTGGGCGGGCAGGTGAGCATGACCTTCACCGACGTGCTGACGGCGCTGCCATTCATCAAGAGCGGCAAGGTGCGCGCGCTGGGCGTGACCACCAAGGCGCGCTCGCAGGCGCTGCCCGATGTGCCGACCGTGGCCGAACAGGGTGTTGCCGGGTTCGATGTTTCGGTATTCTTTGGCGTGGTGGCACCGGCGGGCACGCCGCCTGCCGTCATCGGCAAGCTGAACCACGCGTTCGCCGACGCGCTGCAGCAGCCCGAAGTCCGCAAGACGCTGCTGGCGCAGGGGCTGGAACTGGCGCCGTCCACGTCGCCGGAACAGCTGGGCAACTTCGTCAAGGCCGAGGTCGGCAAGTGGCGTACCGTCGTGCAGAAATCCGGCGCGCAGCTGGACTGACATCACGACAACAGCATCACAAGGAAGAGACATGACGCCATCCCAAACCGGCATCAGCGGCAAGAGCAGCACGAGCGGCGCGCTGGCCGGCATCCGCGTAGTGGATTTGTCACGCATCCTGGGCGGCCCGTTCTGCGGGCAGATCCTGGGAGATCACGGCGCCGACGTGCTCAAGATCGAACCGCCGCAGGGCGACGACACGCGCACCTGGGGGCCGCCGTTCCGCGACGGCGTGGCGTCGTACTACTTCGGCCTGAACCGCAACAAGCGCGTGATGAAGCTGGACCTGAGCGCCGACGCCGACCGCGCGGTGCTGCTGGCCCTGCTGGCCGATGCCGATGTGCTGGTCGAGAATTTCAAGACCGGCACGATGGAGAAATGGGGGCTGGGCTACGACGCGCTGTCGCAGCGTTTTCCGCGCCTGGTGCATTGCCGCGTGTCGGGCTTCGGTGCCGATGGCCCGCTGGGCGGCCTGCCCGGCTACGACGCTGCCATCCAGGCGATGGCCGGCATCATGAGCATCAATGGCGAACCCGACCGCGACCCGCTGCGCGTGGGTTTGCCGGTGGTCGACATGGTGACGGGCCTGAACGCGGCGCTGGGCGTGCTGCTGGCGCTGCAGGAGCGCGAGCGCAGCGGGCGCGGGCAGTTCGTCGAGGCGGCGCTGTATGACTCCGGCCTGTCGCTGCTGCATCCGCACGCGGCCAACTGGTTCATGAGCGGCAAGACGCCGGGCCGCACCGGCAACGCGCATCCCAACATCTACCCTTACGACACGGTGGCCACGGCGACCGATCCGATCTTCCTGGCGGTGGGCAACGACCGGCAGTTCCGGATCTTCTGCGAGCACATCGGCGTGGCGGAACTGGCCGACGACGAACGCTTTGCCACGGCCGGCGCGCGCTCGGTCAACCGGGCGGAGCTCAAGGGCACGCTGGAATCGAAGCTGGCCGCGTGGGACGGCAAGGCGCTGGCCGACGAACTGTCGGCGGCCGGCGTGCCGTGCGCGCCCGTGCTGTCGGTGCCCGACGCGCTGACACATCCGCACACCGCGCACCGCGAGATGGTGGTGGAAATGCCCGGCGGCTACAAGGGGCTGGGCGCCCCGGTCAAGCTGAGCCGCACGCCGGCCACCTACCGGTATGCGCCGCTGACGGAGGGCAATGCGTTCCTGCCGAGAGAAGCGGCGAACGATTGAGGTGGCTGTTGCTCCCCTCTCCCGCACAGCGGGAGAGGGGTTGGGGGAGAGGGCCAGCAGTTCAAACCACGACACGTCGCAATGTGAACCTCAACGCCCTCTCCCCACCCCTCTCCCATAAATGGGCGAGGGGAGCGCATAACAAGCGGTGTCGCTCACCCCGGAATCATCCCCGTCAGCCAGTAAGCCTGGATCATCGTGATCACGCCCACGATGAACGCGAACAGCAGGCTGTGCTTGACCGTGAAGCGGAACAGCTCCGATTCTTTGCCCACCAGGCCGGTTGCCGCGCAGGCCACTGCGATCGACTGTGGCGAGATCATCTTGCCCGTCACGCCGCCCGTGGTGTTGGCGGCCACCAGCAGCGTGTCCGACACGCCGATCTGGTGCGCCGTGGTGTGCTGCAGCGAGCAGAACAGCGCGTTCGACGACGTGTCCGAGCCGGTCAGGAACACGCCCAGCCAGCCCAGCAGCGGCGAGAAGAACGGGAACGCGGCGCCGGTACCGGCCAGCAGCAGCGCCAGCGTGGATGACATGCCCGAGTAGTTGGCCACGAAGGCAAATGCCAGCACCAGGCCGATCGACAGCACCGGGCGGCGCAGTTCCAGCAGCGTTTCGAAGAACGTGGCGATGGCGTCGCGCGGCTTCATGCGCAGCAGCGCCACCGAGATGACCGCTGTCAGCAGGATGGCGGTGCCCACGGCCGACAGCAGGTCGAGCTTCAGCACGGCCTCGTAAGGCTTGGGCGATGCCACGATTGGCGCGGCCTTGATGACGAGCTGGTCCAGCATCGGCACCTTGAACTTGAGCACCGAGCCGGCCAGCGCCCCGTTGCCGGCAAACAGCGCCTTGAACGATGGCAGGCTCCACACCGTGACAATGGCCGTCAGGATGCCGAACGGCGCCCAGGCGCGCACGGTCTGGCCGAACGTGTACGGCGACGGCCTGCGGTTCGACGGCGCGCCCATGCCGCCGCCAAAGCCGGCCATGGCCACCGTGCCGCCCGACATCGTGCCGGCGGACGCGCCTCGTGCCGCCTGCGATGCCGAACGCGGCTGCCACACGCGCAGGAACGACGCCAGCGCGATGAGGCTGACCAGTGCGGACGTGATATCCGGCAGCTCGGGCCCGATGTGGTTCGACGTGAAGTACTGCGTCACCGCGAAGCTGCCGCCCACCACGAACGCGGCGGGCCACGTCTCGCGCACGCCCTTCCAGCCATCCATCATGAACACCAGCCAGAACGGCACGGCCAGCGACAGCAGCGGCAGCTGGCGGCCGGCCATCGCGCCAATGTGCATCGGGTCGATGCCGGTGACCTGGCCCGCGACGATGATGGGGATGCCCATCGCGCCGAAGGCCACCGGCGCCGTGTTGGCGATCAGGCAGAGCCCGGCCGCGTACAGCGGGTTGAAGCCCAGGCCCACCAGCAGCGCGGCGGTAATGGCCACCGGCGCGCCAAAGCCGGCCGCGCCTTCCAGGAACGCGCCGAACGCGAAGCCGATCAGCAGCATCTGCAGGCGCTGGTCGTCGGTGATCGACAGCACCGACGCACGGATCACGTCGAACTGCCCGGTCTTCACGACGATCTTGTACAGGAACACCGCCGTGACGATGATCCAGGCGATGGGCCACAGCCCGTAGGCAAAGCCGAATCCGGCGGCGGCAAAGGCCTGCTGCGCGGGCATGCCGTAGGCGAAGATCGCCACGGCCAGTGCCAGCGCCAGCGTGACGGCGGCCGCCACGTGGCCTTTCATGCGCAGCACGGCCAGCGCGACGAAGAAGAACAGGATGGGTACCGCGGCGGCGAGCGCGGACAGCCAGAGGCTGCCCAGCGGCGTATAGAGCTGGGTCCAGGGTTGCACGGGATGTCTCCTCGTTGGTGTTTGGGTTCTTGAATTCTTGTGGTGGCGGCGCGGGTGCCGGCGCCGCTACCCGGGCTGGTTCCGTTCGGCCAGCAGGTCCGACAGGCTCCTGGGTGCCGGCGTCAGCGGCTTGCGGTGCTGGGTCCACCCCATCTGCGCTGCCGGCGTGAAGGCGCGCAGCCGCGTGGCGGCCCAGCGGAACACGCGGTAGGCGGCCGGATGCGCGAACGCCCCGCTCCAGAAGCGCCACACCAGGTGTTCGCGCCTGCTGTACTTGGCGCCCTGGCCCTTCAGCGGATGCGGCACGGCCTCGTCGGGGTTGCGGTTCGCTTCGGTACGCAGCCGCACCAGCAGTTGCGGAATCGGAATGCGCACCGGGCACACCTCGCCGCAGGCGCCGCACAGGCTCGATGCGGTCGGCAGGTCAGCCGTGGCGTCGAGACCCAGCAGATGGGGCGAGATGATCTTGCCGATCGGGCCCGGATAGGTCGTGCCATAGGCGTGGCCGCCGATGCGCGTATAGACCGGGCAATGGTTCATGCATGCGCCGCAGCGGATGCACTGCAGCGTGGCGCGCAGCTGCGCGTCGGCATAGGCCTGGCTGCGGCCGTTGTCGAGCAGCACCAGGTGCACTTCGCGCGGGCCATCCATCTGGCCGGGCTGGCGCGGGCCGGAAATCAGGTTGAAGTAGGTCGTGATGGCCTGGCCGGTGGCCGAGCGCGTCAGCAGGCTCGACAGCGGCACGATATGCGCCAGGCTGGCCACCACCTTTTCCATGCCCATGACGGCCACGTGCACGTTGGGCACGGTGGTGGAAAGGCGGCCGTTGCCTTCGTTCTCCACCAGCCACAGCGTGCCGGTGTCGGCCGCCGCGAAGTTCACGCCCGACAGGCCGATGTCGGCTTCCACGAACGCCTGGCGCAACGCGCGCCGGCCGGTCTGGATCAGTGCGTCCACGTCTTCGGTGTAGGGCGTGTCCGGGATGTGCTGTTCGAACAGCGTGGCGATATCGGCCTTGGTCTTGTGGATCGCCGGCATGACGATGTGCGACGGCTTCTCGCCGGCCATCTGGACGATGTACTCGCCCATGTCCGATTCGATGCAGTCGATGCCGCGTTCGGCCAGGTAATGGTTCAGCTCCATTTCCTCGCTGGCCATCGACTTGCCCTTGATCACGCGCTTCGCGGCGTGGGTCTGGGCGATGCGATGGATGATCGCGTTGGCCTCGTCGGCCGTCTCGGCCCAATGGACCTGCACGCCGGCCCCGGTCAGGTTGGCTTCGAGCTGCGTCAGCAGGTCGGGCAGGTTGGCCAGAGCGTGCTGGCGCACCGCTTCGCCGAGGTCGCGCAGGTGTTCCAGCTCGTCCCCGTCGGGAAACTGCACGGCGCGCTTCTGCTGCAGGAAATCCATCGCGCCGCGAAAGCTCTGGCGCAACTTGGGATCGTCGAGCGCCTCGCGCGCCCGGGCACGGAAGTCGGCGGCGGGAACGAAATGCAGGGTCTGCTGGCTCATTGTGCGGCGCCTCCGGCGTGATCGTTGACGATGACCACCCAAAGCTGACGCGGGCCATGGGCGCCGTAGGCCAGCGTCTGCTGGATATCGGAGGTCTTGGACGGGCCCGACACCATCACCAGGTTGGTGGGCATGCCATCGGTCCAGCGTTCGGCACGCACGGCGCTGTGCAGGTCGGGATGCAGCGTGGAGGCGTAGACCAGCGCGATATGGATCGGCGGCACCAGCGACATCGTGCGCGGCGACCCGGCATCGGGGGCCAGCACCAGCGTGCCGGTGGCGGCCAGGCCCGAGCGGGCGACCGTGAAGCCGGCATCGACGGTATCGAACAGCTCGGCCTTCCATGCGTCGATCGGGCGGTCGAAATCCCGCGTGGCGATGCCGGCCGGCAGCGCCTGCGCCAAAGCGCCGCCTTCGGGGCGGGCGGTATCCAGCAGCAGCCGGCGCACGCCTTCGGCGGCGAGCCGCGTCGCCACCCAGGCGGGCCAGTCGGCGGCGTCGGTACAGAACACCTCGGCATGCGACGCGCGCAACGCGGCCTGCATGGACGCGACCATGGCGTCCAACGATGGGCGCTCGCCGCGCCGGGTGTCGAAATGGGCGTCGATGCGGCGATCCAGCGCGGCGGTGTCCGTGGCCAGGGTGGATCCGGAAGCGGGCACGGCGGCGCGCAGACGGCCCAGCATGCGCTCGCGGGCGGTCATGGCGGTCATGCGGCACCTCCGGTACGGCGCCAGAGAAACGAGGCCAGGTGCTCCACCGGCAGCGGGGCGCCCGCATGGGCCGCGGCGTGGCCGATATTGAGCAGGCAGCCGCAATCGGCTGACACGAGGCGGTCGCAGCCGGTGGCGCAGGCGGAAGCCACCTTGCCGCGCACCATGGCGCCCGAGATATCGGCGTGCTTGAGCGAGAACGTGCCGCCAAAGCCGCAGCATTCCGATTCCCGCACGTGCTCGACGCGGGTCACGCCCGGCAGCGCATCGACCAGCGCCACGCCATGGGCCCGCGTACCCATTTCTCGCCGTGCGGCGCACGAGGTATGCAGCACCACGCGTTCGTGATCGCCGGCCGGCACGTCATCAAAGCGCACATGCAGCACATGGAGCAGGAATTCCGCAAGTTCGTAGACCCGCCCAGCGATGTCGCTGGTCAGCTGGCTGGCGCCCGGGTCATCGGCGAACAGCGTCGGCCAGTGGTGGCGCATCATGCCGCCACACGATCCCGACGGCACGATGATCGGCCAGGGTTCGCGGAACAGTTCCAGCTGGGCGCGCGCCACCTTGCGGGCCTGCTCGGGATTGCCGCTGCTGTAGGCCGGCTGCCCGCAGCAGCTCTGGCCGCGTGGAAAGTGGACGGTCAGGCCTTCGCGCTCCAGCAGACGCACGGCGTCGAGGCCGGCTTGTGGAACGAACAGGTCGACGAGACAGGTGCCGAACAGATAGACCTGTTGCGGGGCGGTCGTGGGGTATTGCCTGGATTGCATTGTCTGCCTCCGGTATGGCGCCGGCGCGGGTGACGCGCTTTGCGGCATTTTTGAGCGCATAATTCCCGCTCCCGCGCCGGAGCACAAATTGGTTGGACCAATATGGCGAGCGGGGCCGGCAACAGGGGACTGGGAAGGGGAACGATGGGGGGCAGCGCACGCAACCGCGTGGAAGACATCATGCGCAGGATGGAGACCGCGTTGCTGGACGGCACCTGGCCCGTGGGCACCCGCCTGCCCGCCGAACGGGTGCTGGCCGAGCAGTACGCGGTGGCGCGCAACACGATCCGCGAGGCCATCCAGCGGCTGGCGGCGCGCGGGCTGCTTCAGAGCCGGCGCGGCGCCGGCGTATACGTCACCGATCAGCTGCGCACCGGCATTGCGTCGCCCTGGGGCCAGCTGGTGGCCGACCACCCGGCGCTGCGCGACGACATCCTGGAGTTCCGCCGGGTGCTGGAGGGCGCCACCGCCTACTTTGCCGCGCTGCGCGCCAACGCTGCCGATCTGAAGCGTATACGTGCCCTGCTCAAGGAACTGGAGCGATCGCGCAAGGCCGACGACAAGGGCGCCGAGGCCGATGCCGACGCGAAGCTGCACGACGCGATTGCACAGGCGTCGCACAACACCATGTTCCTGCACCTGCATACGAGCGTGATCGGCATGTTGCGCGAACACATCACGATCAACGGCACCGGGCTGCGCGAGGCCGACGGGGAATCGTCGGACCTGCTGCTGCGCCAGCACCGCACGCTATGCGAAGCCATCCTGGCGCGCCGGCCCGAAGAGGCGCGCACGGCCATGCAGACCCATATCGACTTCGTGCGCAGCAAGGTGGACGGCGAAAGCGCCTGAGCGGGCGCCGTTGGGGCGCGGCCGGGCGGCTTGCGGGCGCTGTCGGCCGTAATTGGTCGTACCAGTTGCTGCGTACCCGTTCCCAATGGAATCAGGGACTTGGCGCGGCGGGTTACACCAGCCCGGAATTCGTCAGCTCGCGCTTCGCGTAGGCGTAGAAGATCGGTCCGGCAATCACGCCGGGGATGCCGTACAGCGTTTCCATCACCAGCATCACCGTCAACAGCTCCCACGCGGCCGCCTGTATACGCGCGCCGATGATGCGGGCGTTCAGGAAGTATTCGAGCTTGTGGATCACCACGAGGAAGAACAGCGACACGATGGCGATCGGCAGCGACACCGACAGCGACGCGATCACGATGGCCGTGTTCGAGATCAGGTTGCCCAGCACCGGCAGCAGCCCGGCAACGAAGGTGATGGCCACCAGTGTCTTGGACAGCGGCAGGTGCTGATGGAACAGCGGCAGCGCCACCAGCAGGTAGATCGACGTCAGGATGGTGTTGATCGACGAGATCTGGATCTGGGCGAAGATGAACTGGGCGAACGACTGCTGCAGCGTGCGCGCGCGGTCGATCAGCGCCCCGGCCAGCGGCCGGCGGTTGGGCCGTGAAATGGCGCGGTACAGCGCGACCATGGCGCCGATGATCAGGCCCAGCAGGATATGCAGCAGGGTGCGGAGGATATCGGTGCCCAGCCGCTGCGCCATCTGGGCATGCTCGCGCATGGCGCCCAGCAGCGTGGTGACCAGTTCCTCGGTGCCGCTGGGCAGGTAATCGCTCAGCCAGGTGGGCAGCTGGGTCCGGGACTGGTCGATGATGTCGGCGGCATGGTCCAGCAGCCGCTCGACGGTGGCGCTGTCCACGTTCAGGAAATGCACCAGCGCCCAGATGCCGCCGGTCAGGGCCAGCACGATGATGGCGGACAGGATGGCCACGGCCAGCGCATCGCGCCGGGAATGGGTCAGGCGGGGCGCCAGCACGTCGACCAGCGAATACAGCAGCAGCCCCGCCAGCAGCGCCGCCACCAGGTTGGCATGCATGACCAGCAGCAGCGCGCCGGCGGTCAGGACATAGGACACCGCCGTGACGCTGAACCCGCTTCCCGGCGCCAGGCGCGGGCGGGCCGATGACGGGGAGGGCGGGGATGAGGACGTGGCGTCGTTCAGGGCGCCATGGTTGGCGCGGTCTTCCGGGTTTTCCAGCTGCGGCATGTCTCGGCTGAGCACGATTGAATTGGAATGAGTAGGCGGATTGTCGACGTGGCGCGTAACAATGGCAAGACAGCTTGCGCAGACAAGCGATCCTGCCCGCTCCGGGCGTGGAACTTGCATCGTCGCCGTGGCCTATATTGGGGAGCAGAAGACGGCGCAGCCGCGCCAGGAGACCGCCTGCCATGGCCTTTACCCAGACCGTCGGCGTCCGCCGGCATGTGTTTGCCGACCTGCGCACGCTGCTGGCCCGCGCCAGCCCCGCGCGCTCGGGCGACGCGCTGGCCGGCATCGCCGCCGCCAGCGAGGAAGAGCGGATGGCCGCCCGCATGGCGCTGGCCGACATGCCGCTGGCCCGCTGCCTGACCGAGGCGCTGATTCCGTACGAGGACGACGAGGTCACGCGGCTGATCGTCGACAGCCACGATGCGGCGGCCTTTGCCGAGATCGCCAGCCTGACCGTGGGCGACTTCCGCAACTGGCTGCTGCGCCACGAGACCGATTCGGCCACGCTGGCACGGGTGGCACCCGGTATCACCCCGGAGATGGCGGCGGCCGTCAGCAAGCTGATGCGCAACCAGGACCTGGTGGCGGTGGCGCGCAAATGCCAGGTGGTGACGCGCTTTCGCGGCACGATCGGCCTGCCCGGCCGCCTGGCCGTGCGGCTGCAGCCCAACCATCCGACCGACGACCCGCGCGGCATCGCGGCGTCCATCGTCGATGGGCTGCTCTACGGGTGCGGCGACGCCACGATCGGCGTCAATCCGGCCGGCGACAACCTGGGCACCATCGTCACGCTGCTGAAGCTGATCGACGATATCCGGACGCGCTACGACGTGCCCACGCAATCGTGCGTGCTGACCCACGTCACCCATACGCTGCGGGCCATGGAGCAGGGCGCGCCCGTTGACCTGGTGTTCCAGTCGGTGGCCGGCAGCCAGGCCGCCAACGCGGCGTTCGGCATCTCGCTGGCGCTGCTGGACGAGGCGCGCCAGGCGGCGCTATCGCTGGCGCGCGGCACGGTGGGCCACAGCGTGATGTACTTCGAGACCGGCCAGGGCAGCGCGCTGTCGGCCAACGCCCACCACGGGATCGACCAGCAGACCATGGAGGCCCGCGCCTATGCCGTGGCGCGGCGCTTCGAGCCGTTGCTGGTCAATACGGTGGTGGGCTTTATCGGCCCCGAGTATCTCTACGATGGCAAGCAGATCATCCGGGCCGGCCTGGAGGACCATTTCTGCGGCAAGCTGCTGGGCGTGCCGATGGGCTGCGACGTCTGCTACACGAACCACGCCGAGGCCGACCAGGACGACATGGACACGCTGCTGACGCTGTTCGGCGTGGCCGGCATCAACTTCATCATGGGCGTGCCGGGCGCCGACGACATCATGCTGAATTACCAGAGCACGTCGTTTCACGATGCGCTGTACCTGCGCGAGGTGCTGGGCCTGCGGCCCGCCCCGGAGTTCGAGGCATGGCTGCAGCGCATGGGCATGCTGGACAGCGCCGGCCGCCTGCTGGCACCTTCCGCGCGCCAGCCGCTGCTGAGCATGGCCGACTCGCTGTGACCCGATCAGGAGACATCGATGCCGAATCGTCCAGCACCCCCGGAGCATCCCGCCGATCCCTGGCAACGCCTGCGCCAGTTCACGCGCGCCCGTGTGGCCATCGGCCGCACCGGCCATGCCCAGACCACCGAAACCGTGCTGGCGTTCGGCCTGGCCCACGCGCAGGCACGCGATGCGGTACACCTGCCGCTCGATACCCAGGCCATCGACGCGGCGCTGCGGGATGCCGGGCTGGACACCGTGCATGTCCACAGCGCCGCGCAGGACCGCGACCAGTACCTGCGTCGCCCGGATCTGGGCCGCCGGCTCGACGACGACAGCCGCGCGGCGCTGGCGGCCGACACCGGGGGCGATAACCGGGGCGATACCGGGGCCGATGCCCAGCCGTTCGACGTGGTGTTCGTGATCGCCGATGGCCTGTCCGCGCTGGCCGCCCAACGCCACGCGGTGCCGCTGCTGCAGGCCGTGTTGGCGCGGCTGCCGGCATGGCGGACCGGCCCGGTGGTGGTGGCCCGGCAGGCACGCGTGGCCCTGGGCGACGAGATCGGCGAACGGCTGCAGGCGCGTCAGGTGGTGATGCTGATCGGCGAGCGCCCGGGGCTCAGTTCGCCGGACAGTCTCGGCATCTACCTGACCTACGATCCGCGTGTCGGTCGCACCGACGCGCAGCGCAACTGCATCTCGAACGTGCGCCCGGAAGGGCTTCCCTATGCGCAGGCGGCTGACCGTCTGGCGTTTTTGCTACGTGGGGCCGTGGCGCTGGGGCGGTCCGGGGTGGACCTGAAAGACGACAGCGCCGCCAGTGCGGCGACGCTGCCAGGGGGGTGATGCGCCCGGGAGGGCTACAAGGGCTACAAGGGCTACGACATCATCACGCGCGAGAACCTGCCGCGCTGCGCGTCTTCCATCAGCATCATGAACTGGTCGCGGTCCATGTGAACCAGTTCCAGATGGTCGCCCGCCTCGAACCAGACTTCGGGTTCGGCGAACAGGCTTTCGTCGACATAGGTCTGCATGCCGTACGACATCGCGCACGGCGGGATGGCGCCGAGATCGCAATCCTTGAAGACCTCGCGGATTTCGTCCTCGTGCGCCAGTACCAGTTTGCGGCCCGTCATGTCGCACAGGGCCGATAGCTGCAGATGGTGGTTCGACGGGATCACGGCGGCCACGTAGCCGCCTTCATCTTCCAGCAGCAACGTCTTGGCCAGACGATGCCCCGGTACGTGTGCCGCGTGCGCCGTGGCCATGCTGCTGAGACTGTAGGGGTGACGAATGATGTCGAACCGGCTGTTCATGCGGCTGAGCCGGCCAGCCAGGGTGCCTGCCATTGCCATGATCGTCTTCCTTCCCGCGCAGGGAGGGCGCGGTTTAGTCCTGAGTGTTCTCACTATAGGCACTGTCGCCGCGCATGCGAGGCCAGATTGCCTGCAGCTCGGTCTTCAGGAAGGTCAGCAGGTAGCGGGTGGCCATGGTCTGGTAGCGGTTGGGCATGGTCAGCATGTAGAGCTTGCTGCCGAACACGCTGATGCGATAGTCGGGCAGCAGCGGCACGAGCGTGCCGTCCGCCAGATCCTTGCCCACCGCGTAGAGCGGGAAGATGCCGATGCCAAGCCCGCTGACCACGGCATCCTTCAGGAACGCGAAGTTCTCCGAACTCAGCGTGGGCGCCAGCACCACCTGTTCGCGCGCCCCGGTGGCGTGGCGGATACCCGAAGCCTTCAGTTTCTGGCCAATCGGCGATGCGCAGACGATGGCATGGGCGCCAAGGTCGGCCAGCACCGCCGGCATCGGCCGGCCCGCCAGATAGGACGGCGCGCCGCAGACAATCCAGTCGACCGTGCCGATCTCGGTGGCCACGACCGAATCCGGCGGCGTCGAGATGATGCGAAGCGCCACCTCGACATCCTCGGACACGAGGTTGTGGATGCGGTTGTCGAACACCACGTCGAGTGTGATGTCGGGATAGCGTTGCTTGAACTGCACCAGCAGCGGCGACAGCATGGCGTGCCCCAGGCCGGTGGGTACCGACAGCCGCACATGGCCCTGCAGGCTCTTGCCCATGCTGCTGATCAGCGCATTGGCGGCCGCCACTTCGCCGAGGATGTTGCGGCCGTGCTCGTAGAGCCCAGCGCCGACGGGCGTGGGTTCCACGTGGCGCGTGGTCCGGCGCAGCAGTTGCACGCCCAGTTCCTCCTCCAGTGCCTTGAGGTGGTAGCTGACATTGGCGCGCGTCATCTTGAGCTTGCGCGCGGCGGCGCTGAGATTGCCCGCGTCGACGATATCGACGAACAGGCGCAGGGCGTTGAGATCCATGGCGAGACTGGCGCGGGAATGAAAAAGGGACCCGAAGGCCCCTCAGTTTGCCATGGCGGCAACGGCGCGCGTCCCGGCGCTGGCGTCAGTGCTCGTGATGCAGATACTTTGCCTGGCGTGGCAAGCGCAGGCTGACCAGGAATGCGATGACCATCATGGCGGTCACGTACCAGTAGAACGTGTCCTCCTGGCCCGCCTTTTTCAGGGCCAGCGCCACGTATTCGGCCGTACCGCCGAACAGCGCATTGGCGATGGCATAGGCCAGGCCCACGCCCAGCGCGCGCACTTCGGGCGGGAACATTTCGGCCTTCACGATGCCGCTGATCGACGTGTAGAAGCTGACGATGGCCAGGGCCACGCAGATCAGCAGGCCGGCCATTTCGGGGCTCGACACCGTCTTCAGCGCGGTCAGGATCGGTACCGTGGCAATGGCGCCGAGCGCACCGAACAGCATCATGTTGTGGCGGCGGCCGATGCGGTCGGACAGCGCGCCGAACAGCGGCTGCATGCACATGTAGAGAAACAGGCAGACCGTCATCACGTAGCTGGTGGTCTTGATCGGCAGGTGGGCCGTGTTGACCAGGAACTTCTGCATATACGTGGTGAACGTGTAGAAGATCAGCGAACCGCCGGCGGTATAACCGAGCACCGTGAAGAACGCGGCCTTGTGGTGCCGGAAGATCTCGCTCACCGTGCCGGCGCCCTTGCTGTTGCGCTGCTGCGCGGTGGTGGTCTCATGCAGCGTGCGGCGCAGCAACAGGGCCACCACGGCAGTGATGGCGCCCACCACGAACGGGATGCGCCAGCCGTAGGACTTCAGTTGGGCTTCGGTCAGCATTTGCTCCAGCAGCACGATGACCAGCACAGCCAGCAGCTGGCCGCCGATCAGCGTCACGTACTGGAACGACGAGAAGAAGCCGCGTCGGCCCTTGAGCGCCACTTCGCTCATGTACGTGGCGGTGGTGCCGTATTCGCCGCCGACCGACAGGCCCTGCAGCAGCCGTGCCACCAGCAGCAGCGCCGGCGCCCAGTTGCCGATGGTCTCGTAGGTGGGCAGACAGGCGATCAGCAGCGAGCCGAAGCACATCATGACCACCGAGATCAGCAGCGAATTCTTGCGGCCGTTACGGTCGGCGATACGGCCGAACAGCCAGCCGCCGATCGGTCGCATCAGGAAGCCCGCCGCGAACACACCGGCAGTATTCAGCAGTTGTGCCGTGGGGTCGCCTTTCGGGAAGAAGGCCGGCGCGAAATAGATCGCGCTGAAGGCGTAGATATAGAAGTCGAACCACTCCACGAGGTTGCCCGACGACGCAGCCACAATGGCAAAGACGCGCTTTCTGGTTTCTTCGGGGGACGGTGCCGTGCCGTTGACGGCGGAGGAGGCGATGTCTGTCATAGGACCTTCTGTTCTTGACTTGGCGGCGGGGGCGCCGCTGGGGGATACGGACCAGGAGAGCGAGGTACGACGTGGACCGGCAAAACCGCCAGCCGGCCTGGGGCGTCGCAAATCCGGGCCCGTGTGCCCGCCTAGCGTAGCGCGGAACGGCCTGCCTCCCAAGGGGGGCGGCTTTCGCAATCGCCCTGGCCCTGTTGCAAATGCCTTGCCACCAGCGGTTTTGCGCCGCATTGTCCGATGGGCTGGAAAGAGTTTTTACAAAGCGCGCCCTCCCGGCATGAAAATCCGGGCGGGTGGCCGTCGCCGCCGGGCAAACTTGCGTGGGCCGCACGGCTGCGCAATCATGCAGGGCGATGCTGAACGCCGCGCCTTTCGACCCCTTGTCCATGACCAATCCGCGTCTCCTGCCCTTCCTGCTGGCACCTTTGCTGTGGCTGCCCGCCGCGGGCGTACTTGCCGAGGGCGATCCCAACCTCGTGCAGTGCCAGCGCATCAACCAGGCGCAATTGCGGACGGCTTCCGAGGAGACGCTGCTGTTCCTGCGCTGCCGTGCGCGGCAGATTTCCTATGACGCCCCCCGGCTCAAGGGCGTGACGCAGAAATTCCGGGATGACCTCGTGTTTTCCTGCCTCGACCAGGCCGACGAGATCGAGCACCAGCTGCGAGTGGGCCATGGTTACACCCGGGAAAAGCTGGCCCGGAAGAAATGTGACTAATAGGGCCGGTTTGCTAATTGTCAAATTATCTTGACGGTTCTGTCCAAGTTGGCGTGGATTGTCAAAATCGATGGTCGGCGTACCATTGGCGGCCATTGTTGTCGTACCGACTCACCCGGAGACTGTCATGGCCCTCGACGCCGAATCCTTTTCCCTGCTGCGCGCCTCGGTGCAGCGTTTCATCGATGAGCGCCTGAAGCCGGCCGAAGATATCCTTGAGGAACTCGATGACGTGCCGGCCGACATCGTGGCCGACATGAAGGAGATGGGCCTGTTCGGCATCTCCATCCCGGAAAACTACGGTGGCATCGGCCTGTCGATGTCGCAGGAATGCGATGTGGTCTATGACCTCGGCCATACGGCCTTCGCGTTCCGCTCAGTCTTCGGCACCAACGTGGGCATCGGCTCGCAGGGCATCCTGATGGAGGGCACCGAGGAGCAGAAGCAGACCTACCTGCCCAAGATCGCCAGTGGCGAGCTGGTCATCTCCTTCGCGCTGACCGAGCCGAACGCCGGTTCGGACGCCGCATCGCTGCAGACGCGTGCCGAGCTCGATGGCGACCACTACGTCATCAACGGCACCAAGCGGTTCATCACCAACGCGCCGCGCGCCGGCGCCTTCACGCTGATGGCCCGCACGGGCGGCCAGGGCGCCTCGGGCATTTCGTCCTTCATCGTCCCGGCCGACACGCCGGGCATCTCGCTGGGCAAGCCCGACAAGAAGATGGGCCAGCGCGGCACCAAGACGTGCGACGTGGTGCTGGAAAACGTGCGCGTGCCGGCTGCCAACATCATCGGCGGCGTGCCGGGCGTGGGCTTCAAGACGGCCATGAAGGTGCTGGACCGTGGCCGCCTGCATATCTCCGCGCTGGCATGCGGCATGGCACATCGGCTAATTACCGATGCCGTCGCCTACGCGAAGGAGCGCAAGCAGTTCGGCAAGCCGATTGGCGACTTCCAGCTGATCCAGGCCATGCTGGCCGACAGCCAGGCCGAACTGTACGCCGGCCTGTCGATGGTGCGCGATTGCGCGCAACGCTACGACGCCAAGCCGGCCGGCCAGAGCGACCCCGAAGTCAGCATGCTGGCGTCCTGCACCAAGATGTTCTGTACCGAAATGGTGGGCCGCGTGGCCGATCGCGCCGTGCAGATCCACGGCGGCGCCGGTTATATCGCCGAATACAAGGCCGAGCGGTTCTACCGCGACGTGCGTCTGCTGCGCCTGTATGAAGGCACCACGCAGATCCAGCAACTGATCATCGCCAAGCAGCTGCTGCGCGACTGATCCGGCTGACAGCAGCGGACCGACCCGAGGGGATAGGAGACAGGATGAGCAAGATCCAGGTTGCGGCCCCACAGGGGGCGGCCGCTGCAGACCACGGCGCGGTGCACCGGCTCCGGGCCGTGGTGGCCACGTATCGCACCACGCTGCAGGCCTACACGCTGGTCGTGTCGGCAGACACGCTGATGGCATTGTCAACCGGCCCCGAGCCGGCACATTCGGCGCGCGACTATCGCGCCCAGGCGCATCTGGACCGCCTTCACCACGCGGTACGCGATTGCGGGCTGGCGCTGCCCAGTGCCATCGTCGTGGCGGTGGCCGGCGGCACCATGCGCTGCGAATGCGACCATCTGTATTCGCTGGACCTCGATCCGCGCGCGGGCGACAGCCTGATCGTGCTCGATGGCTACGACCGCCTGGTCGAACTGGCCGATAGCGGGCGCGGACATATCAAGACGCTGGTCACGGCGGTACTGTGCTCCAACGTGACGACGGCTGCCGAGGCTCCCATGCCTGCCACGGAAGCCGACTGTGCGCTGATGCACGTCTCGGCGGCCGCACGCTGGGCCGGCGCCACGCGCGTCTGGCAATAAGTCCAACAGTTAGCCGGGTGGTCGTCCCGGCAGGCGGCCCGGTAGTCATTCCGGCACTCAGCGCGTCACCTGCCGTCAGGCGCTGACGCCACCCGATGATCCCGGCTCAGGCCCAGACCGCGTCGACGTCGCGGAGCAGATGGCCCGCCAGGATGTAGTCGCCAAGGCGCGTTGCCTTGGCTTCCAGATCCAGCAGGTCGCGGTCGGCCAGCAGGCCAAGGTCGAACTGGCAGTACAGGTTGCGCTGCCGGAACGTGGTCTTGGGCCTCCCCAGCCCTGCTTGAAGGGCTTCAGGTGTGCGGACGGCGACACTTTCCTGTCCGCGGTATTGCACCTTGATGCCGCGCTTCTCGCCAAGCCGGCCGAGTTCGATGGCGTCCTGCCATCCCGTCTCATAGTCCAGCTCAAGCCCAAGCGCCTGCTCCGAGGCCAGAAGCCTGAGGGCTTCCGCCTTGCTGCCAGCTCGCACAATTGACATCCACACCTCAAGTCTCAAGAAAGACTGTATAAATATACAGTGTTCGGTCGCTTGTCTCAAGGGTTCGTGAGGCGCCAGCGGCGCACACGGCCCCCGCAGCCCACGGCTCGGGGGCTGCGGGGCTTGTGGAGTTCAGGGCTTGCTGGCGTCCGGCGACGCGGCGGCAGCCGGTGCCCCGGCCTCGGCAGGAATCGCCGTCGGCGCCGTCGTACTCGCGCCGAAATCGCCGGCGAATGCTTGCGTCAGCATGGCCGGGCCCAGGTAGCGGCGGATCGCGGCGTTGACGGCTGCGGGCGTGGCCGTGCGGATGCCTTCCTCGATGGCCGCCGTGTGCGCCATGGTCCGGCCCAGGTACGCCTGATTGGCCAGCGCGCCGGCCAATGCGCCGTCGCGCGTGCGGCTGACCATGCCCTGCTGCAACAGGCCGCTGGCCGCCTCGGCCACTTCGCTGGCCGTGACGCCGTCGCGGACGAAGCGCGCCATTTCTTCGTCGACGGCCTTGCGCAGGCGGGGCAGGTTCTGCGGGGCATAGGCCGCCCACAGCCCAAACCGGCCCGCGCGGTCGAGCGCGCCGACCGTCAGTGAACTGGACACCCCATAGCTGATGCCGTCAAGCTGGCGCAGGCGGTCGGCCAGACGGCTGCGCATGCCGGTGCCGCCGAACACGCGGCTCGCGATCAGCATCAGCGGGTAGTCGGGCGAGTCGCTGACCAGGTCCACCGGTTGCGACGCCAGGTAGACCGCATTGGCCTTGCCCGGCGTGTCGAGCGTGAAGTCGGTGGGGGGAATCGCCACGAACGGCCGGTCCACCCGCTTGAACGGTACCTGGGCGCGCCAGTCGCCGAACAGGAATGCAGCTTGCCGGATGGCGTCATCGGCATCGAAATCGCCAACGATCGCCAGCTGTGCATGCTCCGCGCCATAAAAGCGCGCATGGAAATCGCGCAGGTCCGCGACCGATACGGCGCGCAGGTCGGCCACGCTTTCGTCGAACGTTGGCGTGTAGCGCGGGTCGCCGGGGGGATATGGATTGCCGTGGCGCCCCAGGGCATTCGGCGCCAGTGCGTTGGGCTGCTTGCGCTGGCTTTCGATGCCGGCCACGCTGCTGGCCCGCAGTGTTTCCAGTTCATTGCCGGGGAAGGTTGGCATGCGCAGCACGGTGCGCAGCAGCGCCAGCAGGTCGGGCAGGTATTCGCGCCGCGTGTCGAAGCGTACGGTGACCCGTTCGTCGCTGCCCGATATCGACACGTTGGCTTTCAGCGCCTCGAAGCGGTCGGCGATCTGCTGCCGTGTGAACGCGCCGGCGCCGCGGTCGAGCATGGCGCCCGTCATGGACCCTACCGCGTTCTTGCCCTGCAGCGCCTGCAGGTTGCCGATGTGCAGGACCAGGGTGCCGTTGACTGCGCCGCCCCGCGTGGGCTTGGGCAGCAAGGCAAGCTGCATGCCGTTGGGCAGCGTCTGGCGCACGGTATGGGCGTCGATATTGGCCGGGGTTGGATCGAAGGCGGCCACGGCCTGCGCCGCCGGCTTGCCCGTGTAGTGCTGGGTCAGCGCGGCCAGGTCGGGCGCGGCGGGGATGGCGGCCAGCTGTGGCTTGTCTCCCGGCACGAATTCGCCCACCGTGCGGTTGGCCGGGCGGAAGTAGTTTTCGGCCACGCGCTGCACGTCGGCCCGGGTGGTGGTCTCCACGCGGTCGCGGTTGATGAAGAACAGCCGCCAGTCGCCCTTGGCAATGGCACCGGACAGCGCCACGCCGTAGGCGGCCGGATCGTTCAGCGTCTTCTCGTAGCCATTGCGCAGCCGCACCCGGGCGCGCTCCACTTCCTCGTCGGTGACAGGCTGCGTCGCGACGCCCTCCACCGTGGCGATCAGCGCATCGCGCACAGGCTCGATCGGACGATCCTTGCTGGTGCCCGCCGCAAACTGGATCACCCCCGGGTCCTTCATCGACGTGAAGAACGACCCCTGCCACGCGGCCTTGCGGGTGTCCACCAGGCTGCGCTCGAGCCGGCCACCCGGCGTGTCCGCCAGGATCACTGCCAGCATGTCCAGCGCGGTGATGTCGGGGTGCGCGCCCGGTGCCACGTGATACATCGCCGACACGATGCTGCTGTCGCCCGGACGCACCAGGGTCAGCTCGCGCGCGCCTTCCTGGGCCGGCTCGACCGTGTACTCGGACGGCAGCACGCGCGTCGGACGCGGAATCGCGCCAAAAGCCTGTTCGATCCGTGCAAGCGTGCGCGCCGGGTCGAACTGCCCCGTGACCACCAGCACGGCGTTGTCGGGCTGGTAGTAGCGGCGATAGAACGCCTGGAGGTTGTCGATGCCCACGCGCTCCACGTCGCTGCGCGCGCCGATCACCGCCTTGCTGTAGTTGTGCCAGCGGTAGGCGGCCGCGTACATCTGCTGCTGCAGCATACGCATGGGATTGTTCTCACCAATCTCCATTTCATTGCGCACCACGGTCATCTCGCTGTCCAGGTCCTTGCGCGCCACGAAGCTGTTGACCATGCGGTCGGCCTCCATGCGCAGGGCCCAGTCGAGGTTGTCCTCGCTGGCCGCGAAGGTCTCGAAGAAATTGGTACGGTCCTGGTTCGTGGTGCCGTTGTACTGCATGCCGCGCCGCGCGAATTCGGTCGGAATGGTCTTGCCCGGCAGCGACGGCGTGCCCTTGAACAGCAGATGTTCGAGCAGGTGCGCCATGCCCGTTTCGCCGTAGTTTTCATGGCGGCTGCCGACCAGATAGGTGATGTTGACCGTGGTGGTGGGCTGGGCGTCGTCCGGTGCCAGCAGGATGCGCAGTCCGTTGGGCAGCCGGTATTCGGTGATGCCTTCGACGGTCGTGACGGGTGTGGCGCGTGCCACCGGTGCGGCGGCCGGGGGCGCAGCCAGCGGACCCGTCCGCGCCGCGTGGACGACGGGGACGCTCAGGCCGCAGACGATGGCCATGGCAATGCCGGCGATTCGGGTCATGCCGGCAGCGGGACGACGACGGTTCATGCAGACTCCAGAGGCGGCATGCAGCGCCGCAGGTGAGCAGATTCTAGCCTCAGCGGCGTGCCGTGCAACGCGGCCGACCGCACTTTCAGAATCGGGCGCAAAGTGACGTCGCCCTTCCTTCAGAACGGCTTCAGGCGGATGTCCGATTCCAGCGCATTCAACCCGCCGCACTGGCGTAGGATGCATGCCATGGAACTCGATCCCGACACCTGCTACAAGGCCGTTGCATCACACGACCGCCGCTTCGACGGACGCTTCTTCGTAGGCGTGTCGTCCACGGGCGTGTATTGCCGGCCGATCTGCGCGGTGCGCACGCCGAAGCGCGAAAACTGCACGTTCTACGAGTCCGCGGCGGCCGCGGAAAAGCATGGCTTCCGGCCGTGCCTGCGCTGCCGGCCGGAACTGGCGCCGGGCCATGGGCTGGCAGATATCTCCGGACGGCTGGCGCAGGCCGCTGCCACGCTGATCGACGAGGGCTTCATGGCCGGTGCCGGCGTGGCGCAACTGGCCGCGCGCATCGGCGTGACCGAGCGCCATCTGCGCCGGCTGTTCGATGCCGAGTTCGGCGTGTCGGTGCATGAATATGCGCAGACGCAGAAGCTGCTGCTGGCCAAGCGCCTGCTGACCGATACCGTGCTGCCCGTGACCGAAGTGGCGCTGGCGGCCGGGTTTGGCAGCGTGCGCCGCTTCAATGATGTGCTCAAGGAACGGTATGGCCTGACGCCACTGGCGATGCGCAAGCGCGCGGCCGACGGCATGGCGGATCGCCTGGTTTTCGAACTCGGCTATCGTCCGCCGCTGGCCTGGGCCGAATGGCTCCAGTTCCTGGCCGTGCGGGCCGTTGACGGCATCGACCAATGCCACGCCGGCGTCTACACGCGCTCGATCGCCATCGACGCGGGCGGCCATCGGCACCTTGGCTGGGTGCGGCTGGAACACGTGCCGAAGCGAACGGTGGTGCGCGTGACGCTGTCCGGTTCGCTGGCGCACGTGATTCCGCAGGCGCTGGGCAAGGTGCGCCGCCTCTGCGATCTGGGCTGCCGGCCCGATATCGTTGATGCGCATCTGGGCGAGCTTGCTGCCGGCACGCCGGGCATGCGCCTGCCGGGCACGTTCGACGGGCTGGAAATTGCGGTGCGGGCCATCGTCGGACAGGTGATTTCAGTGGTCCAGGCGCGCCGTATCCTGGCGCGGCTGGTGCGCATCGCGGGCGAGCCGTTGCCGCCGCAGGCGCTGGCCGGCCTGGTGAATCCGGCCGATGCCACCGAGGCGGTGCCCGTGACCCACGCCTTCCCGACCCCCCAGGCGCTGGCCACGCTGCCCGATGCCGATTACCAGGCGGCCGGCGTGTCGGTGCCGAAGATCCGCGCGATCCGGGTCCTGGCAAGGCAAGTGGCGGCCGGGGAGATCCGCCTCGATCCGCACGCGGCACCTGAGGACACCGTGGCGCGGCTGTGCGCGATCGACGGGATCGGCGACTGGACGGCGCAGTACGTGGCCATGCGGGCGCTAGGCTGGCCCGATGCGTTTCCGGGTACCGACTACGCATTGCGCAAGGTGCTGGACGTCAGCACCGTGCGGGCGATGCAGGTCAGGACTGCGCAATGGGCGCCGTGGCGCGCCTATGCGGCGATCCACCTGTGGCATCGCTACGAGCAGATCAAGGACGCTGCGCAGACGCCGGGCACCGGCGCCGACCGCATCGACATCCAGGACAGCAACATCAAGGACAGCGAGGAAGCCGCAGCATGAACAGTTATCAGATCATCGACAGCCCGCTGGGCAATATCCTGCTGCGCGCGCAAGACGGCCTGCTGACAGGCGCGTTCTTCGCCGGGCAGAAGTACCACCCCGGCCAGGCCAGCGCCACGGCGCCGGCATCCGACGCCGACGCGCGCGTGCTGGCGCAGGCGGCGGAACAACTCGACGCCTACTTCGACGGCCGGCTGCACACGTTCACCGTGCCGATCCGGTTTTCCGGCAGTGCGTTCCAGCAACGGATCTGGCAAGCCCTGTGCGACATCGAATTTGGCGAAACTTCGACGTACGGACAACTGGGTGCCGGCCTTGGCCTGCCGCCGAGCCATTCACGTGCGGTGGGCGGGGCGGTGGGGCGCAATCCGCTGTCGGTCATCGTGCCGTGCCATCGCGTGCTGGGCGCGTCAGGGTCGCTGACCGGCTACGCCGGCGGGGTCGATCGCAAACGCGCGCTGCTGGGCCTGGAGGGCGTGCCGCAAGCGGCCGAGGTGGGCAATGGTCTGGGCGAGGCCGGCCACGCGCGGGCGGGCCAGGCTGTGTTGGCGCTCTATTGAACGGTGTCGCGGCTTTTCATCGCGATCGACATACCGGCCGCGCTGGCGCAAGCGCTGCTGCAAACCCTGCCGGTCCATCGCGATATCCGGCCCACGCCAGCCGCGCAGTTGCATCTGACGCTGCGCTTTCTGGGCGACTGCGATGCAGCGGTCACGACGGCCATCGCGCAGGGGCTGCGGGGCGTGGCCGTCGAGCCCATGGTGCTGCAGATCCTTGGCGTCGGGCGTTTTCGGGGCCGGCAGGGGTCGATCCTCTGGGCCGGGCTGGCCGAATCGGCGCCTTTGCAGGGTCTGGTCGATCAGATCAGCGCCGTGCTGGAAGCCCACGGCATCGCGCCCGATGCGCGTCGCTTCCGCCCGCATCTGACCCTGGCGCGCTGCCGTCCGGGCGTGCCAGAGCCGCTGCTGCGCGATTGGCTCGGCGCATTCCGCGACCTGGGGGCGCCGCCGTGGCACGTCGATCGTTTCCTGCTCTACGAGAGCTTTCTTGGCAAGGACGGCGCGCGGCATGTCGTGCGCGACACGTATCGGGCGGTCAGCCCAGGTTGCTGACGCCCAGCGCCACCCCCAGCCCGCATAGCGTGGTGCCGATGGCCCGGTCCAGCAGCCGCTGGCGCCGCAGCATGGCCGCGCGCAGTGCCGGCGAGCCGAAGCACCACGCGACGATCCCGAACCAGACCAGGTGCGCCAGCGACATGAACAGGCCGTAGCCGAACTGCGCCGCCAGCGGGGTATGGGGACTGACCACCTGCGTATAAGTGCTGACCACGAACAGCGTGGTCTTCGGGTTCAGCGCATTGGTCAGAAAGCCCATGCGGCATGCCGCTGCGCCGGAAATGGCTGGCGCGGCCGTGGTGTCCACCGTGATCGCCTTGCGATTGCACAGCGTCCGGATACCGATCCACACCAGATAGCCGGCGCCCAGCAGCTTGATGATCGACAGCACGCCATGGGCGTGGGCAATCAGCAGCGACACGCCGAACATCGTATAGGCCACATGCACCTGCACGCCCAGCGCGATACCCAGCGCGCACAGCAGGCCGGTGCGCCGGCCGAAAAGATAGCTGTTGCGGGTCACCATGGCGAAGTCCGGCCCAGGGCTGATCACGGCAAGGACGGTGATGGTGGCGACGGCGCCAAGTTCGGCAAGCGATGTCATTTCAGGTCAGTTTTCGTTGTGGATAGCGGCGGCCGGGGGACGCGTGGCAGGCACGATTCTGTCTCGCAGAAATGGGTACGCAAAGCGATTTATACTGGCGCAATTCCATGAGTAAAACTGACTGATCGCATGGCTTCGATGCACTGGCTGGGCTGGGTCCGCTTTTTCGAGGCGGCGGCGCGGCACCAGAATTTCGCCCGCGCGGCCGAAGAGCTGCACCTGACGCACGGCGCGATCAGCCGCCAGATCCGGCAGCTGGAAGACGCGCTGGGCGTGCCCCTGTTCGAGCGGCGCAACCGGGCGGTATTCCTGACCGAGGCCGGCCAGACGCTGCATGCGGCGGCCACGCAGTCGATGGATTTGCTGGCGGCGGCAGCCGAACGCATCCGTGCGCCGACGCCGGGCGCGGCGCTGGTGCTGTCGTGCGAGCCCACCATCGCCATGCGCTGGCTGATCCCCCGGCTCGGCCGCTTTTCGGCGGCCCATCCGGGCGTTCCGCTACACCTGATGACGGCCGGTGGCCCCGTGGACTTTGCCGCGCAAGGCATTGATGTTGCACTGCGGCGTAACGATTTTGCGTTCGATCCGCGCTGGCACACCCGCGAACTGGCGCCCGAGCGCGTTGGTCCGGTCTGCCGTCCGGATCAGGCGGCGTCGGGGCTGGCCGACGCGGTCCGGCTGCATACCCGTACGCGCCCCGATGCCTGGCAGCGATGGGCGCGCAGCGCCGGGGTGGCCCTGCCGGGCGCGCCCGACGGGCCCGGCAGCCAGCGCGACACCTGGTATGAACACTTCTACCTGAGCCTGCAGGCCGCCGCTGCCGGGTTGGGCTGGGCCGTGGCATCGGAATGGATGGCCGCCGACGAACTGGCCGATGGCCGGCTGACCGCGCCACAGGGATTCGTCCCCGACGGGTCCGCGTACTACCTGATATCGCCCGTGCCGTTTGCCAGGGACCCGCGCCGCGAGGCCCTGTTGCACTGGCTGCGTGCCGAGCTGGCGCGGGCGCCCGTGGGGCCAGCGGACGCGCCGGCCCGGCAATGAACAACGCTGCACCCACCGTGGGTTTGCGGCGCCGAAAGCGTAGCGGAAGCTACCCCACCGAAGTCGGTTCCTAAAGTTACGTCGTATTTTGCCGAAGGCCATGGCATATGCTTGCGCCGCTTGGGTGGCGCGCTTACCATGCGGCGGCTGGCGCGCCGCGCGCTGACAGATCCATTGCCCGCCCGCCCCGGCGATCCGCGGCGCAACCACTATTAGACGTAGCGTATTCCATGAGTCTTCAAGATCCCCGCGGGCCGCAGGCAGGCCAATCCTTGTCTCAGTTCGAGGGCGAGTCCGACGAGCGGGACGCTGCGCAGTCGGATGAACGCTACCGGCTGACGCACAGTTCGCAGATCGGCACGGTGCTGCGCGACATGGCGTGGCAGAAATGCCTGCTGAACGTGCGCTCGCGCAATGGCTCCGAGATCGTGACGTCGATCCTGCACGTCGATCCAGCCAACAAGACGTTCATTTTCGACTGGTGCCGCGCCGATGGCGAACGTCAGGCGTTGATGGGGTCGGACCAGAATGCCTTTTCCGGCCTGCTGCGCGGTGTACCGGTGAACTTCGTGGTGGGCACGCCCGGTGCCACGCGCTTCGAGGGCGGCCCGGCCTTTATCGCCGACTTCCCCGAAAAGCTCTATCACTTCCAGCGCCGCCGCCATTTCCGTGCGCGCACGCTGCTGACCAAGGGCTATCGCTGCGAGGTCGTGCTGCCGGCGTCGGCCGACAAGTCCACGCTGCAGCTCGATATCGCCGATCTTTCGCTGTCCGGCGTGGGCCTGCGTTCGCGCCAGGTGGGCGCCGACCAACTGCCGGTGGGCACGGTCATCAAGAAGTGCCGCCTCGATTTTGCCGAGCTGGGTCGCCTGGAGCTTGACATGCAGGTGGTTGGCCACTGGCTGGTCGGGTTTGACGACAACACCGTCCACCACTACGGCTGCGCGTTCCTGAATCCGGACGGCCGCATGGAAAACTTCCTGCAGCGCCTGGTGTTCCAGCTGGAACTGGCGCACCGGGGCTGAGCCCCGGCGGGTTCGTCAGCTTCCGACCAGCTTGCCGATTGCGGCTGCCGCCTCGCGCATGGGGCCGAGCAGCCGCGCGATCATCTCGGATTCCGACACCTTGTTGGCCTTCACGCTCACGCTGATGGCCGCCACCACCATGCCCGTCTGGGCGCGCACCGGCACGGCAATCGCCCGCAGGCCCGGTTCCAGTTCCTCGTCGATCAGCACATAGTCCAGTTCGCGCGCGCGCTGGAACGCCGCTTCCAGCTCCGGCCGCGACACCTTGGTCAGCAGCGTGCGCGGGCGCAGCTCGGCATGTTCGAAGAACGCTTCGAGCACGGCGTCGGGCTGGTGGGCCAGCAGCAGGCGGCCCGTGGACGTGCAATAGGCCGGCAAGCGGCTGCCCATGCCCAGCGCGTGGGTCAGCACGCGATGCACCTCGGAGCGCACCAGGTACAGGATGTCGATGCCGTCCAGGATGGCCAGCGCCGACGTCTCGTGGACGCGCGCGCTCAGCGTGTCGAGGATGGGCTGCGCCGACGACACCAGCGAGGTCGACGAAAAATAGGCATGTCCCAGGTGCAGCACGCGCGGCCGCAGCGCAAAGTGCCCGTCCTGCTGGCTCACGTATCCCAGTTGCTCCAGCGTATAGAGACAGCGCCGCACCGAGGCGCGCGACAGTTGCGTGCGCTGGGCCACTTGCGAGATCGTCAGCGGCCGCTTGCGCTCGGAGAAGGCCTCCAGCACCGTCAGGCCGCGCGCCAGCGACAGCATGAAGTTCGGATCCCCGGCAAAGCTGTTGAGAATATCGGCCGGCGGATGGGCGGCGCGGACGGTGTCGGCCTGGGCTGGCTTGAGATGGATGGGATGGGGGGCGTCCATGGCGGGGGCGATGCGCTGTTCGATAATCGCGCATCTTAACGCTCCGGCACGTAGATTGCCGAATTTCGGACAAAAAAATGTCGCCGATTGGAGCGGCGACCGGGGAAGGGGGTGTCAAGAGGACGGGGGTCCCACCGACATCGTCGAGTATAGAGAACCGCACAGAGACATTACATACAACTAAGGTGGGGGTTCGGTACGCCGCACTTTGTGGCACGGTCTGCGGCGCAGTCGCCATGCGTGCGGCCCCGCTCCACGGCTGGCTACGGCTTGCCCAGGAACAGGTAGAACGCGTAGTGGCCGCCGGCCGCCCGCCCGTAGGCGAGGTAAAGCGGGCCGATCGGGCTGTCCACGCCCAGGAACAGCGACCCCGATTTCAGCGCCCCGGTGGGGCTGCCCGCGACCAGCGGCGCGCCGACCCGCCCAATTTCCGCCGACGCCCCGGCGTAGACGCCTTCCAGCAGCGTCTGCTTGACGAGCTTGTTGTAGTAGACCAGCCGGGCGAACTGGATATTGCCGCCGATCAGCTGCCCCGTGCTGTAGCCGGACTGCTGCAGGAAGCCGCCCCACTGGAACAGGTCGTAGCGGGGCAGCCCCGGGCCGCCGATATTGCTGCCGGCGCGGATGCCCAGGTTCACCGTGCTGCTGCCAAACGAATACGCGCCGGTCGCCGTCAGCTCGCCCTTCGTGTAGGTATCGGTGGCGCCCATGCTGGCCTGCGACGAGAACACGTTGATCGATCCGCCATAGCCAAAACGCGGAAAGTTGATGCTGTCCAGCTGATCGAACAGCAGCCGGCCCGTGATGGCCCGCCGCTGCACGTCGCTGCCGGCGGCCGGCGCCAGCGATTCCGGGCCGGTGGACAGCGACACGTTCTGATGCCCGATCACCACGCCCAGCCGGGCTTCGCCGTACTTGGTGAACTGGCTGCCCACATCGAACGCGAAATCGGTGCGGCGCAGGTCGTACTCGGCGATCTTGCTGTCGCCGCTGAACACGTTGACCGGCCGCCGTTCCAGTTCGATGCGCGGCGCCACGAAGAACAGCTGGCGCGTATCGAGCGGCTGGTAGAACTCGCTGACCAGGCTCGATGTCTGCCCCACCTGCACGTCGTTGCGCCATTCGGCGCCGAGCGAATTGAGCCAGGTGCGGCGATAGCTGGCCAGCAGGTTGAAGAAGGCGTTGCCACGGAAGTCCGAACTCAGGCCCAGCCCGAAGCGCAGGTAGTCGGGACCGTAGCTCTTTTCGACGGCATCCACGTTCAGCACCCGCTTGCCCGGTTCCTCCAGGAAGCGGTAGTTCACATGCTCGAAATCGCCGGTGCCGAACAGGCGCCGCATGTCGCGGTCCAGCGTGGCCTGTGTGATCGGCTCGCCGGGCCGGGTTTCCATGGTGGCGGCCGCAAAGGCGGGGTTGACGCGATCCAGCGGGGCGAAGCGGATCTCGTCGACCGGGCGCAGGTCGGGCGGCGGCAGGGCGCGCTGCGCGACGCGCAGGGCGGCGTATTTGTCTTCCGGCAGCGACAGCGCCGACAGCCGGTCGGCCACGCGCTGGGCGGCCGCTTCGCCGATGGGGATGGTCTTGGGCAGGTGGTTGAAGTCGCCCGCCGAGAAATCGCCCAGGGCCGGTTCGATCAGGATGTCGGCCGGCTTCAGCGACGCCAGCGACGTGCGCACGTTCTGCTCGGTCAGGATATTGAGCATCTGCCCGGTCACGCCGATCAGCGAGGTCAGTTCCTCGCGCTTCATCAGCGGCGTGCCCAGGTTCACGGCGATGACGATGTCGGCGCCCATGGCGCGGGCCACGTCCACGGGCAGGTTATCGGTGAGCCCGCCATCGACCAGCAGCTTGCCTTCGTACTCGGTGGGCGCCACCGCGCCGGGCACCGACATGCTGGCGCGCATGACATTGGCCAGTTCGCCCTCGCTGAAGACCACCGGCGTGCCGGCCACCAGATCGGTGGCCACGGCGCGGTAGGGAATCGGCAGCGAGTCGAAATCGCGATAGCCAGGCGCATTGGCCAGCTGGCGCAGCACGGTTTCGAGCTGCACGCCCGATACGGCCCCCTTCGGCAGCAGCAGGCCGTCCGACCGTACCCCGATCTCGGGCGTCACCAGGTTGGTGTGATCCTCGATCTTGCGCCGGATGGCCAGGTCCTGGCGCGGCGGCCGTTCCTTGAACAGCGCATCGGTCGACAGGCCGCCGACGAGCTTTTCCATATCGGCGGTGCTCATCCCCGTGGCGTATGCGCCGCCGACCAGCGATCCCATGCTGGTACCGGCGATGCAGTCCACCGGCACGCGTAGCGACTCCAGCACCTTCAGCACCCCGATATGCGCCGCCCCGCGTGCCCCGCCGCCGGACAGCACCAGGCAGATGCGGGGCCGCCCGTCCGGATGTGGCGGCAGCGCGGGGCGGGTGACAGGTTGGTCGGGCGTGGCGGGAGTCAGTACCGGCGGGGCGGTGGGGGCCGGATTGGGCGGCGGCAATAGCGCGCGGCCCGCGTCGGCCGCGATGGCGGCGGCGCAGGCCAGCATGGCCGCCAGGCCTGCGGCGGACCGATGCAATGCGGAAATGACGCGCGTGGCAGTGACCATGGCAATAGGCAGTCCGCCGTGTACCGGTTCGGCGCACCACACTATCAGCAGCGCCCAGCCCGGCACAGCCTTGTCGAAACAATTCAATATCGCCCCGGTTTCCTGCATATCAGGGATTGCCTCGGCGTGCATTGGACCAAAGACCCTGATCGGGCGGGCGTCATATACTGGCGCGGTTCTGTTCTTCCAATGTCTTGCCGTGTCCGCCGCCGAATCTGCCACCGATTCCTTCCCGCCGCCCGACGATCCCAAGCCGCTGCCGCCCGAGCGCCCCGGCGACAACGAGTGCTGCCAGAGCGGCTGCGATCCGTGCGTGTTCGACTTCTACAACGATGAGATGGACCGCTACCGGCAGGAACTGAAGGCTTGGGAAGCGCGCCAGGTCGGGCGCGTCAAGGTGGATCGGTGAGCCACGCCGCATACCGCGACGACGGGGACGACGGCGGCGCGGCGCTGCGCGACTTTGTCGAACGCCATCCGCGGCTTTTCGTGCTGACGGGCGCCGGTATCAGCACCGATTCGGGCATTCCGGGCTACCGCGACGAACAGGGGCGTTGGCAGCGTTCGGCGCCGATGACGATCACGGCGTTCCTGAGCGGGCACCCGGCGCGCCAGCGTTACTGGGCCCGCAGCATGGTGGGCTGGCCCGTGGCGGACGCCGCGCAGCCGAATGTCAGCCACCGGGTGGTGGCGCGTCTGGGCGATGCCGGGCGCGTGGCGGGACTGGTCACCCAGAACGTGGACGGCCTGCACCAGCGCGCGGGCAGCCGCGATGTGACCGAACTGCACGGCAGCATTGGCCACGTCGTGTGCCTGTCGTGCGCGACCCGGTATCGGCGTGCCGATATCCAACGCTGGCTGTGGCTGCACAATCCCGATTTCCGCGATGTATCGGCGCTGCCGGCGGCCGATGGCGACGCGCATCTGGAGTCGCCGCTGTTCGACAATTTCGCGGTGCCGGACTGCGAGCGTTGCGGCGGGGTGCTCAAGCCGGACGTGGTGTTCTTCGGCGAATCGGTGCCGCGCGACCGCGTGGACGCGGGCCGCCAGGCGCTGGATATGGCCGATGGCATGCTGGTGATCGGTTCGTCGCTGACGGTGTTCTCGGGCTACCGCTTCTGCCTGTGGGCCGTCGAGCGCGGACTGCCGATCGCGGCGCTGAACCTGGGCACCACGCGGGCCGATCCGCTGCTGGCCTGCAAGATTTCCGCCCCGATCGGGCCGGCCCTGGCCGCGCTGGCAGCGTCGCTGGGGCTCGAAGCCGATTGACCTCGCGCGCCGGCACGGCTAGCATCTGACCGTTGCCGGCGCACTTGCGCTGCCCTTGCTGCTGCAAGGCTGACCCCCCGATCTACCGATCACCCCATGACGCCCCGAGCCATCGCCACCATCGCTGTTGCTGCCGCTGCCGCCGAACCGTGCGGCCTGCCAGCGCGCGAGCGCGGTCTGCTTGGTGCCGGTCCTGTCGCGCCTCCCCCGTTCGCGCCGCCCATGGCGCCTCCGACGGCGCCCCCTCGCGGCTGATTTCCGCCGCTTTTTGTCCCCGGCTTTCCTGATGGATCACGTGCCGACGCCTGCCGCGTCAGCACGCGCCGGGGCCTGCGTGGTTTCGACAGGACCCAATCATGACTTTCCAGAAAGATGCCGTGGCGGCAGGGGCTGCCACGCAAACGCGTGCGCGCCTGCTGGCCGCACATGGCGCCACCCCGCTGTTCGTGCTGCTGTGGAGCGGCGGCGCGATCTTCAGCCGCTGGGGCCTGGCGCACGCCTCGCCCTTTGCCTTCCTGACGCTGCGCTTCGTGATCGCGCTTGGCGTGCTCGCGTCGATCGGGGTGCTGCGGCGCCGCCTGCTGCCGGCCGCCGGTACCCGTGGCCGCGTCGCGCTGGCGGGCGCGCTGATGATCGGCGGCTATTCGGTCTGCTACCTGCTGGCGCTGGATTCCGGCATGACGCCGGGCGTGCTGGCCACGGTGCTGGGCGTGCAGCCGATCCTGACGCTGCTGTGGTGGGAGCGGCGCGTGTCGCCGGTGCGGCTGGCCGGACTGGTGCTGGCGCTGGGCGGGCTGGTCACGATCGTGGCCGACAGCCTGCTGGCGGCGCGGCTGTCGGCCGGCGGCTGGGTTTGCGCACTGGGTGCGCTGGCCTGCATGACAAGCGGCGCCGTCTGGCAGAAGGGTGTGAAGCAGGCGCCGATGGAGGTGCTGCCGCTGCAATACACCGTGGCGCTGCTGATGTGCCTGGCCTGCCTGCCGTTCCAGCCGTTCCGGTTCGAAGCGGTGTCCGGCTTCTTCGTGCCGCTGCTATGGATGGGGATCGTGATCTCGGTGGTGGCCACGCTGCTGTTCTACCGGCTGATCCAGCGCGGCAATCTCGTCAACGTCACCAGCCTGTTCTATCTGGTGCCGGCGGCCACCGTGCTGCTGGACTACCTGTTCCTCGGCAATCGTCCCGCGCCGCTGGCGCTGGTCGGCATGGTGGCGATACCGGTGGGCCTGGCGCTGGTGTTCCGGCCCGCGCGCTAGCGCGGGAATGGCGCCGGATCAGCGCAGATCGACCTTCACGCTGATGCCGCCGGGCGTCACGGTAATGGCGCCCGGCTGCACATCCTTGCCGTTGAAACGTAGTTCCTCGGGCTTGAACGTGTAGAGCGGATAGTCCTTGAGCAGCTGTTCGGCCACCACGGCGCCGATGGCGTTGAGCTGCTGCGTGTACTGGCTCATGCCCTGCACCTGCACGTCCTGCACGGTGGGATTGTCCAGCAGCACGGCGCGGCGCGTGGGGTCGTACTTCACACCGCTGTTCAGCGACATCGTGCCGTTGACCGGCGGCGCCGGCAGGATCGTGTTGGACATGACCGCGTCCATCTGCGTGGTCACGCGGTTGGTGGCCTGGTCGAGCACCAGGCGTGGATTCGACAACTGGACGCTGACCAGCTCGCCATAGCGCAGGGTGGTCGGAAACTTCTTGTCCACGGCGCTCTGCAGTTCGGCCTTGGTGAAGGTGTACTCGCCGGTCCAGACGTTGTAGCCGGCGTGGGCCGTGCCAAGTGCCGTGGCGGCGAGGGCCATGGCCAGGAATCGTCGCATGTGGCGAACGGGGCGCGAAGGCTGGGCGGTCAGGGGCATGGATGCGGAATGGTCTGTCGATAGCCGGTGTGACCCGGCCATCGGGATGATCGTTCCGGATTGTGCCTCATGCGCCGCCTCTGCTTCAGTAGTGCGGCGGGATCTCGTGTTGGGGGTTGCCTTCCGCGCCCGAAGCTGCGGCGGCGCGCACCTGCTGATAGAGCGCACGGAACTGGGCCTGCAGCAGGTCCAGCTGCTGCTGCTGGCGGGCAACGGTCAGGTTGAGCGTCTCGATCAGGTCTTCCTGGAAGGCAACCTTGATTTCGAGATCGGTCAGGCGGGATTCCATCAGCGATTCTCCGGTTGGGTGCGGCATTGTAGGGGATGCTACGACCTTGCCCAGCCGGAGTCCGATGGATCAGCGGCGCGCCGCCGTTATTCCTTGGGCGCGACCAGCACCATCCACGTGATGCCGAACTTGTCGGCCACCATGCCGAAGCGCTCGCTGAAGAACGTGGGCGCGGCCGGCATCACCACGTGGCCGCCCTGCGACAGTGCGCCGATGGTCTTGTCCACCTCGGCCGCGCTGGCCACCGTGATCGACAGCGCAAAGCCCTTGAACTCGGCCTGGCCCTTGTTCTCGCCGTCGGACCCCATGATCGTGGTATCGCCAATCTGCAGGGCCATGTGCATGACCTTGTCGCCGCTGACGGCGGCCGGGCCGCAGCCAGGGCCCGCGTCGGGCGGGGCATCCTTGAAACGCATCAAGCCTTCCACCTTGGCACCGATGGCGGTCTTGTAGAACTCGGCCGCTTCCTCTGCGCGACCATCGAAAAACAGGTACGACTGGACTTTCGAAGACATCGACATCTCCTGCTGGGTTGGGCCCGGCAGCCCCGGGCGTTGTGCGGAAGCGGCGCTTGTGTACGCCGTCCACAATAGACTAGACGACGGTCTGTACGATGTCCACATTTATTTTCGGCCGCCGCGCGTTTGGCGCTGACGCCGTGCCATGTCACAATTCAAGGTTACGAGTTTCGGGCGCCGGACCGGCTCGCCGCACGGCCTGATCGTGCGGGGGCGCCCCAAGAGCCGACAAATTCACCTGGTTTTCTGGCGATGACTACCATCCTGCAGCACATTCCTTCCGGCCAGCGCGTCGGTATCGCATTCTCGGGCGGCCTGGACACCAGCGCCGCGCTCCTCTGGATGCGTCAGAAGGGCGCCATTCCCTACGCCTACACCGCCAACCTGGGCCAGCCGGACGAGCCGGACTACGACGACATTCCGCGCCGTGCCATGGCCTACGGCGCCGAAGCCGCCCGCCTGGTGGACTGCCGCGCCCAACTGGTGGCCGAAGGCATTGCCGCGCTGCAGTGCGGTGCGTTCCACATCTCCACCGCCGGCGTGACGTACTTCAACACCACGCCGATCGGCCGTGCCGTGACCGGCACGATGCTGGTGGCCGCGATGAAGGAAGACGGCGTCAACATCTGGGGCGACGGCAGCACGTTCAAGGGCAACGACATCGAGCGTTTCTACCGCTACGGCCTGCTGACCAACCCGGGCCTGCAGATCTACAAGCCGTGGCTGGACCAGCAGTTCATCGACGAACTGGGCGGCCGGGCCGAAATGTCGGAATTCATGCGCCAGCACGGCCATGCGTACAAGATGTCGGCCGAAAAAGCCTACTCGACCGATTCGAACATGCTCGGCGCCACGCACGAGGCCAAGGATCTGGAGCACCTGGATTCGGGTATCCGCATCGTCCAGCCGATCATGGGCGTGCAGTTCTGGCGCGACGAAGTGGAAGTGAAGCGCGAGGAAGTGACCGTGCGCTTCGAGGAAGGCCAGCCGGTGGCGCTGAACGGCAAGACGTTCGCCAATGCCGTGGACCTGTTCATGGAAGCCAATGCCATCGGCGGCCGCCACGGCCTGGGCATGAGCGACCAGATCGAGAACCGCATCATCGAGGCCAAGAGCCGCGGCATCTATGAAGCCCCGGGCCTGGCGCTGCTGTTCATCGCCTACGAGCGCCTGATCACCGGCATCCACAACGAAGACACCATCGAGCAGTACCGCGACAACGGCCGCCGCCTGGGTCGTCTGCTGTACCAGGGCCGCTGGTTCGACCCGCAAGCCATCATGCTGCGCGAAACCGCACAACGCTGGGTGGCAGGCGCCGTCACCGGCGAAGTGACCATCGAACTGCGTCGCGGCAACGACTACTCGATCCTGAACACCACCTCGCCGAACCTGACGTACAAGCCCGAGCGCCTGACGATGGAAAAGGGCGAGTCGATGTTCACGCCGCTGGACCGTATCGGCCAGCTGACGATGCGTACGCTCGACATCGTCGACACGCGCGAGAAGCTCCAGACGTATGCCAAGACCGGCCTGCTGTCGTCGCAGACCAGCGCCGCGCTGCCCAAGCTCGAAGACTGAGCCTCCGCCGCGGCCGCAACGGCACGCGGAAACAGAAAACCGGCACGCGCAATCGTGCCGGTTTTTTTATGGCTCAGAACAGTTGCGCGTCATCGATGGCTGCCGCCATGGCCGCGTAGCCCTGGTCGCCCGGGTGCAGGTGATCACCGCTGTCGAACGCCGGCAGCAGGCGTTCGGGGTGGGCCGGATCGCGCACGGCAGCGTCGAAATCGGCTACCGCGTCGAACGTGCCGCTGGTGCGGATCCAGTGATTCACGCGCTGGCGCAGGGCCTCTTTCTCCGGCGAGAAATAACCCTGGATCGGGCTGCCATCGAGCGCGCCCGCAAAGGGCGTGATGGTGGCGCCGATCACGCGCACGCCGCTTGCGCGGGCCTGCGCGGCCAGCTTGCGGTACCCGCCGGCGAGGTCGTCCACGGTCGGCAGCTTGCGGTCTGGTGCAAAGGTCGAGCCGGGCCAGGCGATATCGTTGATGCCCAGGGCCACCACGACGCTGCGCACCTGCGGCACGGCCAGCACGTCATGCCCGAAACGGGCAAGGCCCGATTCGCCCATGCCGTCGCGCAGCAACTGGCCGCCCGAAATGCCGGCATTGAGGACGGCGGCGCGCTGGTGCGCCAGCCGGTTCGCCAGCTGGTCGGGCCAGCGGCGGTCGGCATCCGGTGTCGCACCATTGCCTTCGGTGATGGAATCGCCGATGGCCACGACGGTGGGACGCGGCGCCGGCGTTTCGACTTCGATGGCGGCCAGAAGGATGCGTGCCTGGAACGTGCGTGCCTCGCGCATCGCCGGCTGGCCCGCCGGTCTGGCCAGATCGACCTGACTGACCTGATCGACCTGATTGCCCGGCGCGATGTATGCCGTCTGTCGGCCATCCCAATGGAACGATCCCAACGTCGTGGACCGGGGCAGGTAGAGGCTGACGGTCACGGTATCCAGCGCCGGCGCGTCGAGGTCCACCGCATCGCTCGTCACCCTGCCGCCGGCCGGCACGGACACCGCGGCGCGGCCCGCGAATGTGACCGGGCGCCCGAGGCGGGCCGCCATGCCATACATGCCCGCCGCTTCAACGTGGACGGCCTGCCGGCCATACCGGTTCGACAGCACCAGCCGCACGCGTCGGCCGCCCGCGCTGATGCGCACGCGCTGCACGACCGTGGCGTCGTGGATCGCTTCGGGCAAGCCCGTGGGCAGCGGCTGGGCGCCTGGGGCCCAGACCGGCTGCTGGCTGGCCATCCAGGTGGTGGCCCAGGTGGCGGCGTGGGCGGCGTCGGCCGGGGCCTGCCCGGCCAGTCCCGCACCGGAAAGCAGGCTGCCGGACATCGCCATCGCACGAATCCATGATGTTGAGAACATCGTTGACTCCTGAAGTAAGGGAGAGGCCAATGTCACTCATTCCGATCCTTGCAGGTAGCTGGCAGAATGGCATATCACTCATGCCAATTCAGAATGAGCTGTCATGGATACCCTCAAGGCAATGCGCGTCTTCGCACGGGCAATGGAACTGGGCAGCCTGTCGGCGGTGGCGCGCGAACTCGGCACATCGCAACCCACCGTCAGCAAGACCGTGGCCGCGCTGGAGGCAGACCTCGGCGTCCGCCTGATGGAGCGCACGACCACGCGGCTGACCCCCACCGAAGCGGGCCGCCGGTTCTACGCGCAGGCGCTGACCGTACTCGACGCCTATGGCGAAGCCGTGGGCGAGGCGCGCGGCCTGGCCGACCATCCATCCGGCCGGATCATCGTCAGCGCGCCGGTCAGCCTGGGCGTGCTGCGGCTGAACGCGCTGGTGCTGGAATTCCTGCAGGCCTTTCCCGATGTCGATGTCGATCTGCGCTTCGACGACCGCTTTGTCGATCTGGTTGAGGCCGGCGTCGATGTGGCGCTGCGCCTCGGTGCGTCGCTGCCGCCCAACGTGGTGGCGCGTCGCATCGCCGTATCGCCACGCATGCTTGTGGCCGCGCCCGGCTATCTGGCAGATCATCCGCCGCTGCGGCAGCCGGCCGACCTGGTCGGCCATCGGTTGCTGCGCTTCACGTGGCTGGCGGCTGGCGAAGACATCGTGCTGACCGATGCACGTGGCCGCGCCGCCAGTGTGGAGGCGACGTGCCGCTATCGCGTCAACAACTCGCTGGCCATGCGCGAGAGCTTTCTGGCCGGCGCCGGGCTGGGCTTGACGCCGGCCTGGCTGGTGCAGGACCTGCTGGACCGTGGCGATCTGGTGCCCGTGCTGCCCGGCTGGCATGGCCCGCCGCAGGAGGCGTTCCTGGTCTATCCGTCGCGCCGATACCAGCCGGCCCGCACGCGCGCCTTGCTGGCGTTCCTGACCGAGCGTCTGCCGGCGCTGCCCGGTTTTACCCCGGCCGATACATAGCAGACAAGCGAGCCGGCGCTGCAAGCCGCGCCGCAACGCGGCACAATGCGCGATGCCGGCCCGGATGGATCTCAGGGCCGCTTGCCTTTTCTGCTTCGGCTTCGCTAATCGGGGAACCTCGTCATGCCAGATTTCACCATGCAGTACCGCCGCCTGGGCGTCAGCAACCTGAACGTATCCACCCTGTGCCTTGGCACGATGATGTTCGGCGACCAGACCGATGAAGCCGAGGCCGGCCGCATCGTTGCCAGCGCCCGCGCGCACGGCGTCAACTTCATCGATACGGCCGACGTGTACACCAAGGGCGCGTCCGAATCGATGGTGGGCCGCCTGCTGCAAGGGCAGCGGCACGACTGGGTGCTGGCCACCAAGCTCGGCAATGCGATGGGCAGCGGGCCGAACCAGCAGAATTACTCGCGCAGCTGGATCCTGCGCGAGGTGGAAGACAGCCTGCGCCGGCTGGATACCGACTTCATCGACATCCTCTACCTGCATCGCGACTTCGCCGGCGCCAACCTGGAAGAGCCGGTACGCGCGATGGGCGACCTGATACGCGCCGGCAAGATCCGCTACTGGGCGGTGTCCAACTTCCGCGGCTGGCGCATTGCCGAGGTTGCCGCGCTGTGCGACAAGCTGGGCGTGCCGCGTCCGGTCGCATGCCAGCCGTACTACAACCTGCTGAACCGCATGCCCGAAGTGGAAATCCTGCCGGCGTGCCAGCATTTCGGCCTGGGCGTGGTGCCCTACAGCCCGATCGCGCGCGGCGTGCTGACGGGCAAGTACCTGCCAGGCCAGGCGCCCCAGGCGGACACGCGCGCCGGCCGGGCGGACCGCCGCATGATGGAAACCGAATTCCGCGAAGCGTCGCTGGTCATCGCGCAGACGCTGAAGGCGCATGCCGAAGGCCGCGGCCTGACGCCGGGCCAGTTCGCCACCGCCTGGGTGCTGGCCAATCCGATCATCAGCTCGGTCATCGCCGGCCCGCGCACGCTGGCGCAGTTCGAGGACTACTTTGGTGCAGTGGGGGCGGCCATTTCGCCGCAGGAAGAGGCGATGATCGACGACCTCGTGCCGCGCGGCCATGCATCCACCCATGGCTACAACGACCCGAACTATCCGTTCGGCGGACGTCCTGTCACTGCCGCCTGAACGTCCCGGTCATGGCGTAAAAACGACAAAGGCAGCCGGCATTGCGCTCCTGAAATACACGGGGGTGTGATGCCCAAGCTGCCTGTTGCGCGCCGCGCACGCCGGTGCGTTTGAATACGTGCGGTTGCCAACTTCGGTCGCACATTCGGCAGCGATCCGCGTAATATAAATACACGCGGTGGCCTCCGAATGAAGGTCATGTGGCGCAGGCTTTGAGCCGGCGATGCCTGCCGAGACGGTGGGCCCGGCGCAACCGGATGCAAAACGTGTCACGTCGTGGCTGGGTCCTTGCAGGGATGGCAGTCGCCGTATGCGGCGGCGCGTACATGGTCGTGAGCCTCGTCTCCAACGAGGCGCAGACCTCTCAATGGCAGGCTCGCTATATGAGCCGGCTGGGCAAGTCATTGACCTTCGAGGTTTTGCCCGGCCCCAGCGACAGCATCCGCTATCCGCACTCCGGCCCCTACGATCTGCGTCTTGGCTACGAACGCCTTGGCGAATTCGGCGAACGGCTACTTCGAGAAGGCTACGTCACGACATCGCAGTCGCGCATGTCATATGACATGATCCGGTTGATGGACCAGGGCATTTTCCCGCCCTACCGGGAAAAGACCCAGGCCGGGTTGCTGATTCGCGACTGCAATGCGCTGACGATGTCGTACGACCGCTATCCGCAGCGGCAATACGAGAATTTCGATTCGATTCCGAAGGTGCTGGTCACGTCGCTGCTGTTCGTCGAAAACCAGAACCTGCTCAACCCCGAATACCCGATGATGAACCCGGCGCTGGACTGGCGCCGGTTTTCGCGTGCCGTCATGGACCAGGGCATCCGCCTGGTCGATCGCAACCACCGCCATCCCGGCGGCAGCACGCTGGCCACGCAGATCGAGAAATACCGGCATTCGCCCGAAGGCAAGACGCAATCGATTGCCGACAAGCTGCGGCAGATGACCTCCGCTTCACTGCGTGCCTACCGCGACGGGCCGGACACGCAGCGGGCGCGCGAGAACATCGTGGTTGACTATGTCAACACGGTGCCGCTGTCGGCGCGGGCGGGTCATGGCGAAATCGAGGGTGTCGGCGACGCGCTGTACGTCTGGTATGGCGAAGACTTCGCCGAAGCCAACCAGCTGCTGCGCGAGATGGATCCGCGCAACCCGTCGCCGCGCGCGGCACAGGTGTACAAGCGCGTGCTGTCGCTGATCATCTCGCAGCGTCGCCCGTCGTATCACCTGCGGCGCGACGACACCAACCTGGACGCACTGACCGGCAGCTACCTGCGCCTGCTGGCGTCGGCCAACGCCATCACGCCGGAACTGCGCGACGCCGCGCTGGCGCAGTCGCTGGACAAGGCGGCCCCGCCGAAGCGGCCTGCGCCCGACCCCTGGGTCACGCGCAAGGCGGTCAACCAGGTACGCAACGACGTGCAGCACATGTTGCATGTGGATAGCCGCTACGACCTCGACCGGCTCGACCTGACCGTGGACAGCACCATCAATCGCGAGGCACAGCGCAAGGTGACCGAGACGCTGCTGCGCGTGGGTACCAAGGATGGCGCCCACGAGATGGGGCTCTATGGCAAGAACCTGCTCAAGGAAAGCGACGATCCATCGCGGCTCGTGGCCAGCTTCACCCTGTTCGAGCGCGTCGGCAACGCGGCCGTCGTGCGGGTGCAGACAGACAACGTCGACCAGCCGTTCGACATCAATGCCGGAGCGCGGCTGAACCTGGGGTCCACCGCCAAGCTGCGCACGCTGGTCACCTACCTGGAAGTCATCAACGAGCTGCACGACCGCTATGCGGGCATGAGCGTGGCCGAACTGAAGGCGGTGCAGGTGCCGCGCCAGGATGCGCTGACACGGTGGGCCGTGGACTACCTGATCAAGGCCAAGCCGGCCGAACGCGAGCGGGCCGCCATGCTCGACGCCGCGATGGAACGCAAGTATTCGGGCAATCCCGGCGAGGCGTTCTATACAGGCGGCGGCATGCAGAGCTTCACGAATTTCGAGAAGTGGGAAGGCGAGCGGCAAATGACCGTGCGCATCGGGTTCCAGCATTCGGTCAACCTCGTGTTCATCCGCATGATGCGCGACATCGTGCGCTACGAGGTGTTCCTGGCGCATCCCGAGGCCGGATCGCTGATCGAGGATCGCAACGACCCGGGCCGCCGCCCCTACCTGGAACGCTTTGCCGACGAGGAAGGCAGCGCGTTCATGGTCAACTTCTGGCAGCGTTACCGTGGCAAGACCAACGACGAGCGG
Source organism: Cupriavidus sp. 86D6 (assembly GCF_057815095.1). NCBI lineage: Bacteria > Pseudomonadati > Pseudomonadota > Betaproteobacteria > Burkholderiales > Burkholderiaceae > Cupriavidus > Cupriavidus sp. 86D6. The sequence goes on from NZ_JBYPSB010000014.1 coordinate 124,090, forward strand.
CTGCAGGTGCTGCTGGGCCGCGTGAAGCAGCCCACGCCGCACCTGGGCGCGGTGCGGCTGTCGGTGGCGTTGCTGAGCGCGCGGCCCAATACGGACTATGAGACCTTCGCCCGCACGCTGCGGCAGTGGATGCCCAAGCAGAAGTTCGATGACGAGGACCTGCAGAAGCTCTATGCCAAGTACGGCCACGACAAGTTCAACCTCAACGACCGCGGTTACCTGTCCCGCATCCATCCGCTGGAACTGTGGATGGTGGAGTACCTGGGCACGCATCCCGACGCCCCGCTGAAGGACGTCCTGCAGCAGAGCGCGCAGGAGCGGCAGGCCGTGTACGTGTGGCTGTTCAAGACACGCAGCAAGCTGGGGCAGGATGGCCGCATCCGCACGCTGCTGGAACGCGAGGCCTTCGAGAAGATCGCCCGGCGCTGGCAGCGGCTGGGGTATCCGTTCGATACGCTGACGCCGTCGTACGCCACCTCGATCGGTGCCTCGGGCGACCGGCCTTCGGCATTGGCCGAGCTGGCCGGCATCATCCTGAACAACGGCGTGGATGCACAGCCGTCCACGGTGCGCACGTTCGCCTTTGCGTCGGCTACGCCATACGCCACCACGTACAGCCTGCAACCCAGCCCGGGCAAGCCGCTGATCGCGCCTGAAATCGCGGTGCTGGTGCGGCAGTCGATGCTGGACGTGGTACAGCGCGGCACGGCCAAGTCGATCAACGGCGCGTTCGTGCCGGTGAACCACAAGGGCCAGCCGCAAGGGGCGCCGCTGCTGGTTGCCGGCAAGACCGGCACGGGCGAGCAGGTGTTCCAGACCTACGGGCCGGGCGGACGCGTGATCGCGTCGCGCACGGTGAACCGCTCGGCGACGTTCGTCTTCCTGGTTGGCAATCGGTACTTCGGCACGGTGACGCTGCACGTCCGCGAGCCGTATGCGGCGCGCTACTCGTTCACCAGCGCGCTGGCGGTGCGGGTGCTGCGGGCGCTGGCCCCGCAGATCACGGCCATGGCCGCGCCTGGCAGCGACGCCGCGCTGCTGCGCTGCCAGGACACCACCATGATGGCGATCCAGCCGTCGACGGCCTCGCTGGCGCCCGCCGCCGATGACCCGGCGCCGGCAAACCTAGCGCTTGCGGCGGACCGCGTCGTAAATAAATAGCAGGACGATGGCGCCGATGATGGAGGCGATCCAGCCTACCGGCTCGCCTGGGCGGTAGAACCCCATCGCGCGGCCCACATAGCCAGCCAGCAGCGCGCCCAGCACGCCAAGGACGATGGTCATGATCCAGCCCATCTTGTCGTCGCCGGGCTTGATGGCCCGCGCAATCAGTCCGACAATCAGGCCAACGAATACCGTACCGAGAAATGCCATCATGATGCGCTCCTTCCGTTGCGAAGAGGGACCGGTGGCCCATTGTGCCACCGTCATGTGACGAACCGGGGTACCTCGACGGCGCGCCAGCGCACTGACGCGCCGCGTTGCCTTCAGGCCGGCTGGCCCGGGGCAGCTCAGGTCTTGCGCGAACTGATCACGGCTTCGGCCACATTGGCCGGCGCTTCCGCGTAGTGCTTGAATTCCATCGTGAACGTGGCGCGGCCTTGCGTCAATGAGCGCAGCGACGTGGAATAGCCGAACATCGTTGCCAGCGGCACCTCGGCGCGCACGATCTTGCCGCCGCCGCCCGCGATGTCCTCCATGCCGTGCACGATGCCGCGCCGCGACGACAGGTCGCCCATCACGTTGCCGGTGAATTCCTCTGGGGTCTCCACCTCGACGGCCATCATCGGCTCCAGCAGCACGGGCTTGGCGCGGCGCATGCCTTCCTTGAAGGCCATGGAACCGGCCATGCGGAACGCGTTTTCGTTCGAGTCCACGTCGTGGTACGAACCGAATACCAGCGTCGCCTTGACGTCGACCACCGGGTAGCCGGCCAGCACGCCGGTCTCCAGCGTTTCCTTGATGCCCTTGTCCACCGCCGGGATGAACTCGCGCGGCACCACGCCGCCCTTGATCGCGTCGACGAATTCGTAGCCCCCGCCCTGTGGCAGCGGTTCGACATTGAGCACCACGTGGCCGTACTGACCGCGCCCGCCTGACTGCTTGACGAACTTGCCTTCCACGTCCTTGGCCGCGCTCTTGATGGTCTCGCGGTAGGCCACCTGCGGCTTGCCGACCGAGGCCTCCACGCCGAACTCGCGCCGCATGCGATCCACCAGGATTTCCAGGTGCAGTTCGCCCATGCCGGAAATGATGGTCTGGCCCGATTCCTCGTCGGTGGCCACGCGGAACGACGGATCTTCCTGCGCCAGGCGGTTCAGCGCGATGCCCATCTTTTCCTGGTCGGCCTTGGTCTTCGGCTCCACGGCCTGCGAGATCACGGGCTCGGGAAACGACATCCGTTCCAGGATGATGACCTTGTCGGGGTCGCACAGCGTATCGCCCGTGGTGGCTTCCTTCAGGCCCACGGCGGCCGCAATGTCGCCGGCGCGCACTTCCTTGATCTCGTTGCGCACGTTGGCGTGCATCTGCAGGATGCGGCCCAGCCGTTCGCGCTTGCCCTTCACGGGGTTGTAGACCGTATCGCCGGAATTGACCACGCCCGAGTACACGCGAAAGAAGATCAGCTGGCCGACGAACGGGTCGGTCATGATCTTGAAGGCCAGCGCGGAGAACGGCTCCTCATCGCTCGGATGGCGCTCGGCCTCCTTGTCGTCCTCGGTGTGGCCCAGGATGGCGGGAACATCCACCGGCGAGGGCAGGTAGTCGATCACGGCGTCGAGCATGGCCTGCACGCCCTTGTTCTTGAACGCGCTGCCGCACAGCATCGGCTGGATCTCGCCGGCCACCGTGCGCTTGCGCAGCGCGGCCTTGATCTCGGCCTCGCTCAGCGCCTCGCCGCCCAGGTATTTCTCCAGCAGTTCCTCGCTGGCCTCGGCGGCGGCCTCGATCATCTTGTCGTGCCATTCCTGGGCCAGGTCCTTCAGGTCGGCCGGAATGTCGGTGTATTCGAAACGCACGCCCTGGCTGGCGTCGTCCCAGACGATGGCCTGCATCTTGACCAGATCGACCACGCCGCGGAAGTTGTCCTCGGCGCCGATCGGAATCTGGATCGGCACGGGATTGCCCTTGAGGCGGCTCAGGATCTGGTCGCGCACGCGCAGGAAGTCGGCGCCCACGCGGTCCATCTTGTTGACGAAGGCGATGCGCGGCACGTTGTACTTGTTGGCCTGGCGCCAGACGGTTTCCGATTGCGGCTGCACCCCGCCCACGGCGTCGTAGACCATGCAGGCACCGTCGAGCACGCGCATCGAGCGTTCCACCTCGATCGTGAAGTCGACGTGGCCCGGGGTGTCGATGATGTTGATGCGATGCTCGGGATAGTTGCCGGCCATGCCCTTCCAGAACGCCGTGGTGGCGGCCGACGTGATGGTGATGCCGCGCTCCTGCTCCTGCTCCATCCAGTCCATGGTGGCCGCGCCGTCATGGACCTCGCCCAGCTTGTGATTCACGCCGGTGTAAAAGAGGATGCGCTCCGTCGTTGTCGTCTTGCCGGCGTCGATATGGGCGCTGATGCCAATGTTGCGGTAGCGTTCGATGGGGGTCTTGCGGGGCACGGTGTTTCTCCTGGTTCGGGCACCACGGGCCGACAAGCGTAGCACTTCCGCGATGTGCGCGTATTTCCCCATGCCGCATAAGGCATAGCGGGGAAATCAGGGCCAGCTTTCGCGTGCGTAGACGCCTGCGGCGGCGCGCGCCAGTGCTGCACGCGCGGCTGCCTGAGTATCGGTATAGAACGGCGGGTCGGCCAGTGGCAAGCCGTTGTCGCGGGCGGTTTCCACCAGGATGCGCAGGTATTCCGTCATGTGCGATGCCGTGAAGCCGTTGGAGTCGTGGAAGGCCACGATCACTGGCGTCACGCCGTCCACGGCCGGCAGGCGGTGGGCCACCATCGCCTGGCCGACGTTCTCCAGTTCGCGGCGCATGTGCGGGCGTCGGCGCAGGCTGATGGTCCAGCCATAGATCTTGCCGTCGCGCGCGCTGGCGTCGGCCATGAGCATCCCCAGGCCCGCCTGGGCATACACGGCCTGCGTGCCGGCGCTGTAGGCCCAGTTGGGTGGACGCACCACGGCGAGCGCCTGTCCGCACTGGGCCGCGATGTCGGCCTGGCCGCGCCGCAGTGATGCCGCCAGGACGTCGGGCGCCAGCTTCGTATGGGAAATATGGCCCCCCACCATGCCGCTGTGGACGGCCATCAGCTGGCCCTGTGCACAGGTTTCGTGCATCTGCGCACGGCCTTCCGGGCCACCGCCACGGCGCGGGTTTTCGGTCTGGACGAAGAAGATGCCCTTGACCCCCGGCGTGACCGGATTGTCGGCGAACTGGCGCAGGATCAGCGGCGTCCCGCCAAAGGGGCCGGTGTCCGGGCCATCGTCCAACGTCAGCAGGAAGCGCACCGGCGCCAGGCGGGCGGCGGTGTCGGGCGGCAGTGGTGTGGTCGGCCCCATCGCGCAGCCGGACAAGGCCAGCGTGGCGGCGATGGCCGCTGCGACGAGGGGACGGAACATCGGTAATACGGTGTGGCGCAAAGTAAAAGTGATCTTCAAAGCAATTTAAAAACAACGACCACGGCGCTGACCGTGGCGATCAAACCGGCAAAGGCCGTCCATTCGGCATCGACATAGTTGTCGGGTCCCCGCCAGCGGCCCGGATAGGCGCCGAAGGTGATGGCCATCAGCACGACCCAGCCGATGGCATAGAACACCCCGTAGACGATCAGTTCCATGAACAGCCAGCCGATGGCTTCGATCAGCAGTCCCATCTCCGCATTCCTTTTTCCCGTCGTTGAGGGGATGTCAGCGCGCGTCCGATCGTGCAATCAGTCGCCGGCTCACGGCACGTTGCCGGCAGGCTACCTAGAATGATGAGGAACTCGCGACGCTTCTCGCGCACCCTTTCACCCGAACACGAAGGCCGTCCCATGGTCCGCCCCCCTATTGCAGTCCTGTTGTCCGCCCTGCTGTGCTGCGCCGCCCTGCCGGCGCTGGCGGACGGCCCCGGCGTTTCGTTTTCGGCCGGCAAGCCCGGTGGCGCGCTGCCCGATGGCTGGCAGAACCGCCCGGTGGTATCCGGCAAGAAGCTGACCCGCTATGCGCTGGTCGCCGCGAACGGTACCACGGTGCTGCAGGCCGATGCCGCTGGCGCCGCGTCGGGCCTGGTCCACGAAGGCGATATCGACCTGTCGAAAACGCCGGTCGTCGAATGGCGCTGGAAAGTGGCGGCGGCCATCCCGGGTGCCGACAACAGCGTGGGCGCCAGGGAGGATGCCCCGGCTCGCCTGGTCTTCTTCTTCGACGGCCGCAGCAGCAACCTGTCGATCGGCGACCGTGCCGAGGCGCTGGCCGCCGGCGTGGCAGGCGAGAAGTTGCCCTACGCCACGCTGATGTATATCTGGACCAACAGCGCGCCGGTGGGCACCGTCATCGCCAATCCGCATACCAGCCGCGTGCAGATGATCGTGGTGGGCAACGAGGCCGGCAAATGGCAGACCTTGCGCCGCAACGTGGTCAGCGACTTCCAGAAGGCGTTCCACGAAGCGCCGGGCAAGCTCACCGGCTACGGCATCCTGACCGACACCGACAACACCGGCGCCACGGCGCGGGCCTGGTACGGCGATATCGGCTTCCAGCCCGGCAAGTAGCCCCCGGCGCGCCGCACTTAACTACCAGGCGGCGTGGAGACCGCAATGGCCGCCTGAATCGCCGATGACACGCGCGCGGTAAGGCCGCTGGCGTCGTCCAGCCCGGCGGCTTCCCGGCCGCTGACCACCTTGGCCGGGTCATAGTGCCGGCCGCTGCCAATGGCCGCTTCGAACGCATTGGCGCGCGCGTTGATGTCTTCCGGATCGGCATCCACCAGCAGGATGGCGTGCGCCAGCACCAGATGGCGCTGGCCGTCGGGCGTCTGCACGTCGGCAGGCGCCCGCCGCCAGTACTGGGCGGTGCCGGCGATCTTGCGTGCGCGGTCGCCGGGACCCCAGGCCAGATTGTACCGGCCATCGCAGAACGATCCCTCCACGGCTTGCCAGTGCGTTTCCACACCCACCTGGCGCAGGCCGGCGGCGATGACCTCGCACAGGTGCAGGTAAACAGGTTCCATCCAGCTGGCGGCGCCCTTGGGCACGGCATAGGCCAGGCTGACATTGAGGATGCCCGGCCCCTGCGGCACCAGGCCGCCGCCCGACATGCGCAACCAGACCGGACACCCCTTGGCGGCAAAGTCCGCGCGAGCCGCCTCGATGCCGGGCTGGCGCAGGTAGCTGCGCGGAATTACCAGCGACAGCGGCGCTTCCCACAATTGGGCTACCGGACCCGAACGGGCGGCGTGGTCCAGCAGCGTCAGTTCGCCCTGCAGCGGATCGGTCTCGATGGGATGGGAATCGACAAACGAAAACGTCGTGGCGTGCATCAAGGTCATGGCAGCTCGAAAGGTTGGCCTGGCAACGTCCGGTCACGGATCTCACGTGCAGCTTACGCCATGCGCCAGTCTGGTGCTAAAAAGCTGCGCCGCAAATGCCGTTATCTCCGAGGCAAACAAAGAGCTCCCGCAAAGGGTCGCGCGGAGTCCTCCCCTATACCTCAGCCTGTCGCATCATGAACCGACTTACCCTCAATGCCAAACTTTGGGCGGCACTCGCCGTCATGTGGGTGCTGCTGCTGGCGCTCGGCGCCTGGAACGCCTTCCACACCAAGTCCGTGATGATGGCCGAGCGCCGCGACGGCCTGCAGTCGCTGGTAGCGACGGGCGAGGGCATCGTCAAGCTGTATGCCGAGCGCGCCGCCAAGGGCACGATGTCGAAGGAAGACGCCCAGAAGGCCGCCAAGGACGCGCTGCGCGCGATGCGCTTCGGCCAGAACGGCTACCTGTTCATTGTCGACTCCAAGCCGCAGGTGATCCTGAACCCGGGCCTGCCGCAGACCGAGGGCAACCAGGTTGGCGAGTTCAAGGACCCGGACGGCGTGTACGTGTACCGCGCCATCATCGAGGGCGCGCGCCGCACCACTGGCGAGGACGCCGGCTTTTCCACCTATCGCGGCCGCCTGCCCGGCACCGAGAACCCCCAGCGCAAGCTGACCTATGGCCGCTACGTGGCCGACTGGGACTGGTTTGTCTGCACCGGCGTGTTCCTGATCGACATCGAGGACGCCTTCCGCGCCAACCTGATCAACGCGCTGCTCAGCACGCTACTGATCGGCGCGCTGATCGCCGCCGTGATGGGCATGATCATGCGTACCGTCAAGCGCAGCCTGGGCGGTGAGCCGGCCTATGCCGTGGAAGCCGTGGCGCGCATCGCCGGCGGCGACCTGACCGTGCCGGTGCAGGTGCGTGCCGACGACCACCACAGCGTGCTGGCCGCGATGCAGCAGATGCAGCACCGCCTGTCGGCCACGCTGGGCGACATCCGCGGCGCGGCCGGTTCGATCGCCACCGCGACCAACCAGATCTCGGCCGGCAACCACGACCTGTCGCAGCGCACCGAGGAACAGGCCTCGGCGCTGGAACAGACCGCATCGAGCATGGAACAACTGACGGGCATCGTGCGCCAGAACGCCGACAATGCGCGTCAGGCCAGCGCGCTGGCCGTGAACGCTTCGGAGATCGCCAACCGTGGCGGCGAAGTGGTCAGCGAGGTGGTGGCCACGATGGGCGAGATCAACCAGGCATCGCGCCAGATCGTGGACATCATCGGCGTGATCGAAGGCATTGCCTTCCAGACCAACATCCTGGCGCTGAATGCCGCCGTGGAAGCCGCCCGTGCCGGCGAACAGGGCCGTGGCTTTGCCGTGGTGGCCGGCGAGGTGCGCAGCCTGGCCCAGCGCAGCGCGAACGCGGCCAAGGAAATCAAGACACTGATCGACAATTCGGTGGCGCAGGTGGACAACGGCTCCACGCTGGTGACAAAGGCCGGCGAGACCATGCAGGAAGTGGTCGGCGCCGTCCGCCGCGTGACCGACATCATGGGCGAGATCAGCGCCGCATCGGCCGAACAGAGCACCGGCATCGAGCAGGTCGGCCAGGCCGTCACGCAGATGGACTCGGTGACCCAGCAGAACGCCGCACTGGTGGAAGAAGCCGCCGCCGCCGCCCAGTCGCTGGCCGAGCAGGCCGACTCGATGATGCGCGCCGTCTCGACGTTCCGCCTGGCGGGGGTCTGAAGCAACGCGGCGGCGTCGCCGCCATCGGCCCGATGAAAAAAACCGCGGCTTCGGCTGCGGTTTTTTGTTTGAGCGTTTCGATCAGACGGCTTGCCCTGGATTACTCGCCCCTCGACCTGACGGCGCCACATAGGCATAGCCTTAATCTGCATGGCTATTGCGCTAGATCGTGAACGAATCGGAATTCGTGCAGTGAAGGTTTACCACGCCCGGACAGATGGCTTACTGTGCGCCGCTAGGTATTCCGCCGGCGACAGTATTCGGACGAAGTCGTCGGTTCTCGACGTCGAGGGCGATATGAATTCTGGAATCTCCAATTAAGGCGGACAATGTCGAACAGCAAGCCGACTACGCCGCGCCTCCCACCATTGAAGCTGTTGCGCTTCACTTTTCCGATGCGCAAGAAGGGGCATGGGAACAATGCCTCTGCGGTCGAGATTATCGACGAACATGAATTCCACAGGCTGCTGAAAAACGAGCCATCCGGTGGCTATTCGGTCAGCCGCAGCGGCATGTGGCATGGCGGTATCCATATTTCGGAAGCAGGGGCGGGCCAATTCCTGGACATCAGGCATGGCGTACGGTGCATAGCCGATGGCGAGGTTGTGGCGTGGCGTCTGAACAAGGCTTATCCGGTCAGCGAATTGCCCGCAGGTGACGACAACCCGGCGGTCAATGCCCCCTATAGCACCGGCTTTGCCCTCGTCCGTCACGCGATGGAGTTTCCGCGCGGCACCACGCTGACGTTCTTCAGTCTGTACATGCACTTGCAGGACCTTAGGGGGTATGAGGACGATACCAGGCTACCGCGGCCGGCGTACTGGTCGCCCGAGTTCAAGGTCACGCCGTTTGCTCGGGACAAGCCTTCCAGAGGCAGCCACGGACAGCCGGCCCCCGCAGGGCAGCAAGGACTACGCGTGCGCGCGACCCGCCCTTATGGCAGACCGCTTTGCATCCTGCCGCAGGGCACCCTGTTCAGCATCAGCGAGCGCACCGGCAATTGGGGCAAGATCAAGAATATCCACGAGGCGCGGCCGTATCCGCCCAAGGCGGGCGCGTTTGCGGCGCCGACTGCCGCCATTGGCGGATGGGCCTTCCTGGGCAAGGAACACGGCGGGCATGTCGTCGAGGAAGTCATGCCGGAGGATCACCTCGACAAGGTGGTCGTTCCGACACCACCCGTCAAGATCAAGGCAGGCGAGCTGATTGGCTACCTGGGGCGCTACGATTCTCTGAATCAGAAAACCTCCAGCCGGATGACGCATGTCGAGGTGTTTTGCGGGGATGACATCAAGTCGTTCCTTGCGAAAGGACGAGAGTGGATTGCGGAGAAGTCTACTTACCCCAAGGAATGGAAGGCGCTTGGGCTGCCGGCGGAGCCAACGATCCTGCGTGTGGGAAAAGGAACCAAGCTGTACAAGGCAGCATTGCACGAGGGAAAGGAAGCACCCCGCACCGATGTCATTGTCGTTGAAAAATTCTCGGAACTGTCTCGGAATTCGGAGAACCGCTATGCGGAGTTAGCGCCGGGAACCGACAACCTCAAGCTGAACTGGTGGAATGTGGGCGGTGCAAACATGCTACGCAACCCCATCAGCGGTTGGGTGCGAGAGCAAAACTTCGCCGGTGGTCGCGTGACCCGTGAATTCCCACAATCGTGGATCGACTTTGACACATTGGAACACGCGCATGACCCGACGCATACGTTGTTTGCGGCTACCCAGTCATACGTCGACTATGTAACGGGGGCGGACGTGCCGGAGTCTGCGGCACTCTCCAAACTGAGCCCACTGATGACTGCAATCTATCGCGCAATCTACCCCGCGCACGACGACAAGCGCGCAGCCGATGAATTATGTTGCGTGGCTAACGACCCGTGGCGTGCTCTGACGATGTCGCGGCTCATCATCAAGCACGAAAGCGAATGGGCTAATCCCGCCAAATGGAAGCGGCTCGTCACGGCCCTTGGAGAAGCGCGACAACACGAGGCTGAGCAAAAACGAATCGAAGACCTCGTCTGGTGGGATGACGTGAAAGCCGCTCTGTCCGACCTGCCGGGGCCGGAGGTGTTTCATATTCATCCTGTCGCGCTGGTGGGGAATTTTGGCCGGGGTCTATTAAAATTCACAATTGCAATGTTGGAGTCCTTGTTCCCAACAGCAAAAAGGTCCGACCTTTTGGAAATCACGGAAGAGATTAACTTACATCTTGAATTTTATAAGTTGGACACGCCACTCCGGCGAATCCATTTTTTTGCGCAGGTCATGCAGGAAACCGGAGCCTCCCTCAGGCTTGAGGAAGGGTTTATATGGAAGGCGAGTGCCTTGTCAGTATTTTCGTATTTTCGAGAAAATCCGAAGGAAGCCGAACTTCACGGATATGACAAAGTTCGGCCGATTAAGGCGGACGGTCAGGCGATGACGCAAGATGATTTCGAAGCTATTGCCAATGGAGCCTATGGCGGTCGCAAAGACCTCGGAAATGGAAATTATGAAAGCGGCGATGGATGGAGATATAGGGGAAGAGGTATCAAGCAGCTTACAGGCAGGGCAAACTATCGCGATTTTACGCAGTGGCATGCAACAAACCAAAAGGAATGGCCGGAAGAAATCATCGATTTTGAAGAAGAACCCGATCTGCTGCGTCAGCCAAAATATGCGGTGCGCTCGGCAGCGTATTTTTGGGTAAAAAATCGCCTCCCGGCAATAGCCGATAAAGGAGCGGCAGATGAGCAGGTAAATAAGATAACTAAGATCATAAACATGTACACCGACAGTTATGAGAAGCGGGTGCGAAACTTTAAGGCGATCTACGAGAAAGGGATTTTCGATTGAACGATAAAATCAAAACTGCTGCGCGCCTCATGGCCGGTATCTCGTTGCAGGTGGCGTTGCCTGCCGTTGCGGGAGCGGACGAGACGACGTTGTGTGGTTCCTCTGAGGAAGTATATTTCAGTTGCCTGGCCGGTAAAAAAATCGTCTCGCTATGTGCGTCCGGAAATATATCCCCTGCTAATGGATATGTTCAGTACAGATTTGGAATGCCGGAAGCGATTGAACTTCAATATCCTGAACTTCCTCGGCCTCCGAAGAATATATTTTCAATCAGTGATATCGCCGCAGGAAACGTCAGCTTCACTCATGTGAAATTTCAGTCGGGAGCCTACGATTACGTGCTATATCAGGGTCAACCAAGCGAAGTTTACGTAGTAAAACGTGGGCGTCTTGTTGCGAACCACGTGTGTCAAGCGGGTGATTATGTTTCTATTAGCCCGCGCGCTTTTCGCGGCATCGAAACGGTGGACCCTGTCGACGGAATCGATAATTAGTTGTGGGCCCACCGCCCGCTCAAATCACCGCCGTCCTCTGTACTGCCTGCATCGCGTCCGCCGCGATCTCGAAGGAGTGTAGGCGTGCCGGGTGGTCATAGATCTGGCCGGTCAGCATCAGTTCGTCGGGGCGCAGGTCGTCGACAAAACGCTGGATACCGTCGCGTACCGTTGACGGGTCGCCCACCACGGAACAGGCCAGCGAGCGGCGGATGTGATCGGCCTCGCTGGCGTCCCACAGGCGGCTGATGTCGTCCACGGGCGGCTTGAGCTGGCCGGGGGTGCCGCGCACCAGGGACAGGAACTGCTGCTGTAGCGAACTGAACAGGCGGCGCGCCTCGTCGTCGGTGTCGGCGGCGAATACGTTCAGCCCCAGCATCACGTGCGGCCGGTCGAGTTGGTCGGATGGCCGGAACGTGCGGCGGTACAGGTCAACGGCCTGGCGCATGAAGCCCGGTGCGAAGTGCGACGCGAATGCGAAAGGCAGCCCCATTGCGGCCGACAGTTGGGCGCTGAACAGGCTCGAGCCGAGCAACCACAGAGGCACCTTCAGCCCGGCGCCAGGCACGGCGCGTACGCGCTGGCCTGGGCGCACGTCTTCGAAGTACGCCTGCAACTCCTCAACATCCTGCGGAAAGCTGTCGGCGGTGTCGTGATCGAGATGGCGACGCAGCGCCCGCGCCGTGGCCTGATCCGATCCCGGCGCGCGGCCCAGGCCCAGGTCGATACGGCCCGGATAGAGCGACGCCAGCGTGCCGAACTGCTCGGCCACCACCAGCGGCGAATGGTTCGGCAGCATGATGCCGCCCGAGCCGACGCGAATGGTCGACGTGCCCTGCGCGACGTAGCCGATGAGCACGGCGGTGGCCGCGCTGGCGATGCCCGGCATGTTGTGGTGCTCCGCGAGCCAGAAGCGGCGAAAGCCCAGGCGTTCCGCGTGCCGGGCCAGGTCCAGCGTGTTGTGCATGGCCTGGGCCGCGTCGCTGCCTTCTGCGATCGGCGAAAGATCGAGCAGGGAATAGGGAATCATGGATTGCCACGCGCGACGTATGCCGCACGTCTTTTGAATTCAGGGACGGGCTATGGTAGTCACAGCCGAGCGATCGTGCTGGCGCCGCGCAAGAGGCCATGCTGGCCGTGGGGCCTCATGGAACACTCGCGAACAGTCGTGCGCCGATCGGCCCCGTGGCGATGCGCAGGCCGAGCGCCCGTCCCAGGGCGCGATGGTGTTCCCATCGCAAATCTCCGAAAAATGCGTGAGCGGCGGCTCCGGGAGGGAATGCCGGATGCCGCGCGTCGTACGGGGGTACAGCGTCGCAGTCCCAGCCGGCGAGGCACGGCCTGATGACGATGATGCGGGCCCGGGCCGGGCCGGCCTGTCCCGCCTTGTGGACATTCAGGAGGACTGCAAACTTGGCGCCGGCATCGGCCGAAGCGTTGCCGGAACGGTCATCAGGCGTACCGAAAACCGTGCCCAGCACGGGGTCACGTGCGGCAGCGCGGTCTACCTCGATCCTCAGGCCAAGATCCGCGCGCGCACGCGCGATCAGGTTGTCCAGGTCGGCAAAGCGGTTGCCGCCATCGCCGCCAATATCGCCGCAGCCATCGCACAGCACGATCAGGCCCACCTGCCGCTCGGGCCGCAGCAGTTCGTAGACCGCCGTGTTGTCGAAGTGGCCGCCATCCGACAGATACTGCCAGCCGCCCCGCATGCCGTGGAAGCGCCCGGTCAGTTCGCAGGCCAACTGGTATTGGGTGCGGAACAGCTGGCCAAACCAGCCGGGATGGGGCGGATGACTGGCGCCATTGGCCGTCATGCGTCCTTGCCACCAGATCCCGGGACGCAGATTGGCCAGCCCGACCAGCAGCGAAGCGCCCGGCGTGGCGGCATTGCCCGGCCCGATGGGCACGGCACCGCCGGAAAGCGCGATCCAGTCGCCGACGGTACGTAGCTGCGCGCCGCCTGGCATGCCATCTGGCTGGCCGGGCGCGCCGTTGCATGGCTTGCCATCGACAGTGACCCGAACGTGGTGGCCCGGCGTGGCGGGCCCTGCGGCGGGTGGCGATACCTTGGGGGAGCCGGGTCCGACGCAAAGCGGCCGACCCCGCCGGCCGCGCGGAATCCGCTGTCCCGTCAGGCCGATCGACTCGTTCAGCGTCACATTGATCAGGTGCAGCGGCGCCAGCGTGCGTGGATCGTAATAGGCGTCGAGCGACAGCGCGTCGCCGGGCGTCGGGATGGTCCGGTTTGCCGCATCGGTAGCGGCATGGCGCTGCCCATTGGAGGCCCCTAGATAAATACGCGTGAGCCGCGCGGCATGAAGCGGCTGCAGCGTCGACAGATTCACCAGGCCAACGCCGCGTCCCACGCCAATGGCAATGGCCAGGGCGATCAAGGCCAGCGCGACCAGGGACGACGTGGTCCACGCCTTGCCGAAGACCAGCCAATCGACGGGTTCCCCACCGTCCCAGCGCACCCAGAGCACGAGCCACGACCACAGCGCGACGAGCAGAATCGCCAGCATGGCCGCGGCGGCGCCTGTCAGCAGTGCGGCAAGAGACGGCGCGGGAAGCCAGCGCCATGTCGCGCCGGTCGCGGCGGTGGCAGCGCGCGGGATGGCAGCGCGGCGGGTGGCGCCGTGATGGACCACCCAGGCCAGCGCGGCCGCAGTCAGGGCGGGGCCGGCCAGGCGCCAGGGGTTGGCGGCCATCGATCCATACAGATACCAGCTGCGGGCGATGGTGTCGGCCACACCGAGCGCCGCCAGCCCGACTGTCAGCGTGGCCGCGGCGCGCAACGCACGCGCGGCCCGCGCACGGTACGCGGCCACGGTGCGCGGCGCCGGCAGCAGTACGACCAGTCCGGTGGCCACAACGAGCCAGATCAGGAGGGCCGTCTTGAAGGTTTCCATCAACACCAGCGCGCTGGCCATGCCGGTCAGCAGCACGGCCCGCGCCAAGGCACGGGCTGGCTGGCCGGCGTCGTCCGTGCGCGGAGACACGAGCCAGCAGGCCATGGCCGGCGGTACGGCCAGCAACAACGCCGACGCGATCGGCAGCCACAGGTATTCGCTCCACCAGACAGCTGGAAGGTTTTCGTTGAAGGCCCGTCGCGCGGCGTAGAGCAGCGTCATCTCGTCGCGGCCCACGCCGGGCCACGCGCCGATCATCAGATGCAGCCCAAGCGCCAGCAGGGCCATTATCGCCAGCAGCATGCTGCCGAGAATGCACTGCATCGCCAACCAGTTGCGCACCACGACGATGGCCGCCCACAGGCCATCGCCAGCATCTGCCGATGTCAGCGCATGGCTACTCTCGCGCAGCCACGCCATGGCGCGGCGCCCGGCCGGGACGTTCGAATTGCCTTGCAAGGTGCCATAGGCGGATTCGGCGGCTTGCCGGGGAGTGCTCCCTGGCTCCAGCCGGCCAGGTACGAACAGGCTGGTAAAGAATGCGCCGATAAAACTGCCGCTGCCAACAGTCGACAGGTAGTCGAAACGGGCCAGCAGCGATTGGCCTGGCGGCGTCGAGGCTGGCATGCCACTGTCTGTGGAAAGGAGCGACGGGGGGCAGGCCGACTCGGACAGCGCCTGCATGACGCCCAGGCAGAAAGCGGCACCCCGCAGGCCGCCGCCGGACAACGCCAGAGCCACGCGCTGGCGCGCGGCCGGCGCGACGGGCAGCCGCAGCGCGAGACGGCGATGCGCCACACGGGCGGCTTCATCGTTCCACCCGGAATCGTCCCAGCCCTGGTTGGCTTCCGGCATGCCCGCCCCTTTCGCGCACAGACCGTCTGGGGCCAGTATAGGAGCGGCAGCAGAACGGAAAGCGGCGATTGGCCTGGGCCGGGCGTGGCCCTAGTGGGCGGCAGCCTGGGTCGGCGCGTCGGGCGTGTTGGCCGACACCGGATTCAGCGCGCCTTGCAGGCGCTTCCATTCATCGAAGCCGCCGGCCAGCGCCCAGGTGTTCGGGTAGCCCGCCGCACGCAGCCGCTCGGCAAGCACGGCCGCCGACATTTCATGCGGGCAGGCGCAGTAGACGACGATGTCGGTGCCCTTGTCGTGATCGGCCAGTGCGCTGAACGGTCCACGCATTTCCATGACCAGGGCGCCGGGAATACGCTCGATCGGCGTCGTGCCATGCGCCCGGACATCGACCACCACCATGGGGCGGTCGGCCGCGCCACGGCGTTGTTCCATTTCCATCACGGTCATGCGGGGGATGCGGCCCGTGCGGCGCAGCAGGCGCCAGCGTTGCCAGAAGCGCCAGACGATGAACAGGGCGAATCCGCCCAGCGCAACCAGGACAGCGACGTGGCCATAGGCGCTGAACGCCGCCAGGATCGTGTCGACGAAGTCGCTGAAGACCACGCCGGCCAGCAGCGCCCCGCCGGCCCAGACCAGTGCGCCGAGCGCGTCGTAGCACAGGAAAGTCAGGAAGGGCGTGGCCGTCATGCCCGCCATGGCCGTGGAAAGTGCCCCCGCACCGGGCAGCAGCTTGGCAAATACCAGCGATCGCGGACCCACCCGCAGGTACAGCGACTGGGTCTGGCGGATGCAGGTATCGGGTGACAGGGACACCCGGCAGATCGTGCGCAGCATGGGCTGGCCCAGCCGCTTGCCGGCGAAATACCAGGCGCTGTCCGCGATCAGGCAGGCGGCGATGACCGCGAACAGGACCGCGCCGATCGATGGGCCGGTCTCCTGCATCGACAGTGCGCCGGCCACGAACAGCATCGGATAGGCCGGCACCGGCAGACCCGCCTGCTCGGCCAGCACGTTCAGGAATACCAGACTCAATCCATGGCCTTCGAGCAAGGCCTGCAGATCACCCACGACATGTCTCCCGCGTTTGGTCATTGCCGGCGGCGTTGAAGCAAGGGGGCACCGCCGGACCGGTGTGTAGTGTGCCAGCGCGCCGCGCGGCTTGCATGCGGCTGAATCGCCGGGTTACTTCAAATTCGTTGAAGGGAATGCGTCCGGGTTGTGCTCGCCAGTGCCGCCTTGCCCCGGACGCAAAGTCAGTAGTGTGTCATTGAACTCCTTCAGGATAGCGGTGTATCGCGGAAACAGTGTGTTGACGACCGCGGCATTGGCTTGGCCGGCTGCCGATTCCAGTGACTTGCCGGCCGCTACGAGCGTGTTGCAGCGCGCCAGTGCGGCGCTGCCCTTGATGCGATGCAGGCTGCGCTGCACGGCGGCCCAGTCGCGAAGGGCGATGGCCTTGCGCAAGGCGCGCGCGTCGGCGGCATTGCCGTCCAGCAGGCGGGCCACCAGCATGGCTTGCACCGTGGCGTCGTGGCATGCCGCACCCCGCACCGCGACGCCGATGGCGTGGCGTTCTTCGGCGGTGAGATGGATGCATGCCGTGCCAGTGTTCATGGAACCAGCCGGCAGCGGCGCGCAAAGTCGACCAGATCGACCAGGGATTCGGCGCCGAGTTTGTTCATGATGCGTGTCTTGTAGCTGCTCACGGTCTTGTTGCTGATGAACAGGGCCTTGCCGATGGCCTTGTTCGTCATGCCGCGCGTGAGCATGCGCAGGACTTCCATCTCCTTGTCGGTGAGCTTTCCCAGCCCTTGGGTGTCGTTTGGAGATTGCCCGTCGCGCTGTGGGTCGCGCGGCATGTCGCGGGGCGTGCCCGACGGAAACACCGAAAATCCGCCAAGCACGCTTTGCACGCAGCGCACGATGGCTTCCAGATCCTGGGTCTTGCTGACAAAGCCTTGTGCGCCGGCCTGCATCGCGCGGGCAGCGAACGGCACGGCATCCTGCGCGGTCAGCACCAGCACGCGCACCCCCGGGTGGGCCGCCCGCATGCGCGGTACGGCGTCCAGTCCACTCATGCGTGGAATGTCCAGGTCCAGGATGACGAGGTCGGCCCGGTATTGCCTGACCAGATCGACGGCGGTCTGGCCGTTGTCGGCTTCGGCGATGCGCGTGATGTCCGGCAGCTGCGACAGCTGTGCCCGCAGGGCGAGTCGCAACGCCGGGTGATCGTCGACGATCAGGATGGTTGTCATGCCTTGCTCGCATGGCCAACGGGATGGGCCACTGTTTCACATGGCGACCCAGTATAAGGAGGGCTCCCCCCGCCGAAAATGCGACGCTTCCGCAATTGCTGTGGGAAATTTCCGCAACGAGTCTGAAAGTTGCAGAAAGTCCGTGTTACGTCAGTCGCTCAGGCGCGCGCGGCGTTGCGTCGGCCAAAAAAATAGCGACCCGCCGTGATTACGGGGGCCGCGAATCGGGAATGCGAGGAGGTCAGATTCCTCAAGGAGAGTTATCGACACTTCGCGGGTCGGCTGATCCCCACCGAGGTGGGGCATGCGGCACAAATGGCCGGGGGCCATGCCGCATGCCGTGTCATGCCATCAGCCGGTCGGGCCGGGTGGCCGGCGCCGCGCGTGCCCGCAGGCGGCGAACCCTGACTTCGACCTCGGCATGAGCGGCATCGAGCCAATCGATCCGATGCCGCACCGGATCGTTGGGCGAAAGGTCGTGCTCGCTGATTTCGCGCAGGAAGTAGCGCACCATGCTGCCCGCCCGAGCCGGCACGGGCATCATGCCCAGCAACTGGTCATGTGCAAGCAACCCCAGGCGGGCCGCGTGCTGCAAGGCGGCCCATGCGGTACGGCCCAGCGCGACATACACGGCATCGGGGCGGCATTGCCGCAGCGCCCCGAGGAACAGGTTGTCGAACACTATCCGCAGCATGGGGGCATCGAGCAGGTCTTCCAGCGTGCCATCGAAGACCAGGCCGCGCCGGGTAGTGGCGTGCGGCAACACGGCCAATGGCTGGATCGCCTCGAATCCATCGTTCCAGAGCGCGGCGGCGTGGGGCTGGCCGATCAGCTCGGGAATCCGGAAGTGATCGAGCATCCGGATCAGATTGGGCCGAACCATGCGCCCGCCCAGTTCCACCCGCCGTTTGTGTTCGCGCTGAATGACGCGGCCGGGCGCGTGTGCGCGCAGCAACTCGTCGGTCACCGTCGCAGCCAGTTGCACATGCGCATGGCCCGGCGTGGTACTGACCAGTATCAGTCTGGCGTTTTCGTTTCGATGCTCGAACGGAACGTACTTCATGACATACGTCCCGTCCTGATCCACAACGACTGGCTTATCTGCGATACCGCGAATGCCGCCACGACGGATTCGCGCGCAATACTCTTCTAGGTAATTCGCCAAGATGTCCCCGCTCCCGATGCTTCCCTGACTTGTGCAACAGATGTTCTTTTTTGCGTCCATATTAAGCCCCGATGAAGTGCCGACCAAGCGAATTAGTGCGGAATACATCGCATTGCGACGCAGGCTCCGTGGGCAATCGAACAAAGTTTGAAAACGTGCCCCGCGTTTGCGGGATGCGAATCAGGGTCGGTTTTGTCTCGCGCTGCAGGACAACAGTGCGCGCGTTGCGGGACAGGAAGATGACGCGCTGCCGATGCGAGCGTGTGGGATCGCGAAAGGCAACGGAGAGGGGAAAGGGCGAGCGCAAACGGCGAAGAAAAAGGCCGGACACGGAGGTGTCCGGTAACCCATTTGCTGACTCAGGTCGTGTCAGAACCCGAGGGTACAAATGATAACGATTATCATTTGTGCGGTCAATGCTTTATCTATCGGCCTCAGGCAGCCAGCGTGGTGTCAATCGTGATCTGCGCGCTGAGCGACTTGTGTACCGGGCACTTGTTGGCCACGCGGAGCAAGTCCTCCCGCACGTTCGGCGCCAGTTCCCCGCGCAGAGCAATATGACGGATCAGCTTGTAGGATCCCGGGGTTTCCTCGTGGGCCACGCTGACATGGATTTCCTGAAGGTCGTAACCCTTGCGCTTGGCGTAGATCTGAAGCGTGAGGGTGGTGCAGGCCGCCAGCGCTGAGTCCAGCAAGTCGTGCGGGTTTGGAATCGCCGGATTGCCCATCGGCGCATCAAGGTCGGCCTGCCACTGCGCCGTACCGTTGCCGAGATCGCAGGCGCTCGAGCCGGAATCGGCCAGCCATTTGGCTTGGATTGTCATCGGTAGTGTTCCTGGTTCCTGTGTTCTGGTGAAAAGGCGGGCGGGCAGCCCGGCGACTCTGATTCTATACATGCACCGCCGCGGCTGCCTCCCAAGTGGCCTAATAGTATCTTTAGGAATTTTTTCACGGATGGATGACAAGGGGCTTGCGCCCCCGGCCAATCCCATCTAATATTCGCCCCCTCGCAACACAAAGCGCGCTGCAAA
>NZ_JBYPSB010000015.1:0-133117 GCF_057815095.1 Cupriavidus sp. 86D6
CGCGGGATCGGTTCCGCCGGCACAAGCCCGAACCACCCGACCACAGCACGCTGCCCGAACACACGGAGCTCATGCGGCGGATCGTGGCTTACGACCTGCCCATTGGATTTTGCGAGGCCTTCGAAGACCGCGAGTTTTGGATCGGGCTGATGCATGACGCCGACTGGACGCACTTCACTGACAACTATTTTGATTCGGGCGTGTTGCTGAGACCGGAAATGCCAGCGGCCATCGACAGGGATACGGTCAAGGACGCCACGGCGCGTGCTGCAGCCGAAAATCAGACCAGAAAGCCGCGTTGGGATTTGGGAAACTGAAATCAGGAATCGCGATGAAACACGAAAAACGAAAATCAATGTATTTGTGCATCGGTGTGGCAACAGCCGTATTGCTGACCGGCTGCGCCCAGAAGAACTGGCGCCTGGCGACGCCTCCCCCCGACTACGACGTCCCCCCACAAGCCATCTACTGGTTCGACGACCACCGCTATATCTCGCTGGAAAACTACAAGGACTGCCACCACGGCACGACGTATTACAACGACCCACGGCAGGGCATTCGCACACGGCTTGGGCGCTACGGCATTGAAAACTACCAAGGGCGCCTGATCAACGCGGACCCTACGGGACAGATTGTCGTGATTCCTTCGTCGTACACCCCGAAGGGTATGTGCGAGAAAGGATGCAATATCTCGTTCATCTATTCGTCGGACGGTGGGCGTACATTTCGCGGCGCGATATACATGACAACTACCAGACCTTATGAGGCGTCAAGGAGGTATATTTTCACGGCCACGTCAGATCGCATCTACATTTCAAAAGAATGGTATTCGGACTATTCCGTTATCCAATATCCGATTCTTCCGGGTCATGACATCGTAGAAGAATCTGCTCCGGGCGTTCGATATGAACGGTTCAGGGCGTCATCGCGCCCCGACTACCTGAAAGGCGTCCGCACACCTTCAGGCCAGGAATACATCGCCTGCGACGATTCGATCCGCCCCACCAACCTGCCGGCAACGTCGAAATAACCCGCCCGCCAGACACCAAACAAAACGGCCCGCATCGCTCCGGGCCGGCAAGTCTGGCTAAAACGCTATAACGCTATACAGCTTTCTCGCGTTTCTCTTTGGACTTCCTCCTTCCTACAACGCTCCCGCCAACCGGAACTGTCCTACGGCGCGGTGCAGGGCATCGGCCTGGTCTTCCAGCGATGCGGCGGCCGCTGTGGCTTCTTCCACCAGTGCGGCGTTCTGCTGTGCCATCTGGTCCATCTGGGATACGGCCTGGTTGACCTGCTCGATGCCGCCGGTCTGTTCCTCGGTGGCCGCGCGCATTTCGCCCATCAGGTCGGTCACGCGCTTCACGGCGCTGACGATTTCCTCCATGGCCTTGCCGGCGCCTTCCACCAGCGTGGCGCCGTCTTCCACGCGCTGCGCGGAATTGTCGATCAGGCCCTTGATCTCCTTGGCAGCCGTGGCGGAGCGTTGCGCCAGGCTGCGCACTTCGCCGGCCACCACCGCAAAGCCGCGCCCCTGCTCGCCGGCGCGGGCGGCTTCCACGGCCGCGTTCAGTGCCAGGATGTTGGTCTGGAAGGCGATGCCCTCGATCACGGCGATGATGTCCACCACCTTGCCCGACGCTGCCTTGATCTCGCCCATCGTTTCCACCACCTTGTGCACGATTTCGCCGCCCCGCACGGCGATGTCCGACGCGCCTTCGGCCAGGTGCGCGGCCTGGCGCGCGTTATCGGCGCTCTGGCGCACGGTGCTGGTCAGTTCTTCCATGCTCGCGGCGGTCTGTTCCAGCGAGGCGGCCTGTTCCTCGCTGCGGCGCGACAGGTCGACGTTGCCCGCCGCAATCTGGCGCGCGGCGCCGGCGATGGAATCGGCCGACCCACGGATCTGGCCGATGGCGCCGGTCAGGCGCGCCTGCATCTGCTGCATGTTGTACAGCACGCTGTCGCGGTCGTGCGGGGCGGTTTCCACGTGGGTGCCCAGGTCGCCGTCGGCGATGCGCGCGGCTATCCGCGAGGTCAAAGCGGGCTCCCCGCCCAGTTGCCGCTGCAGGCTGATCGAGATGCGCACCATCACCACGCTCATCAACGCGCCCACGGCAATCAGCCAGCCCAGCGCCTTCCAGAGCGCGGTACGGAATTCGGCCTGGATGTCGTCCAGGTACAGGCCGGCAATGAAGTTCCAGTCCCACGGCCTGAAGTTCAGCGTGTAGCTGAGCTTGGGCTGCGGGGCGTCGGCGCCGGGCTTGGGCCACAGGTATTCGATGAATCCCTTGCCGGTGGTCTTGCCGATCTGCGCGATGTCGCGGAACAGGTAGACGCCGTTGGCGTCCTTCGTGTCGGCCATGTTCTTGCCGTTGAGTTCGG
Organism: Cupriavidus sp. 86D6; assembly: GCF_057815095.1. NCBI lineage: Bacteria > Pseudomonadati > Pseudomonadota > Betaproteobacteria > Burkholderiales > Burkholderiaceae > Cupriavidus > Cupriavidus sp. 86D6. Next base: position 2,383 of record NZ_JBYPSB010000015.1, read on the forward strand.
CCTTGATGGCATGCATCAGCACCACGGTGTCGGAGCGCATGATGGTGAAGTAGCCGTCGGCGCCAAAGCGCATGGCACGCACGCGGTCGATGGCCTGCTTCTGGGCGTCCTCGGCGCTGAGCTTGCCGGCGCGGGCCATGGCCTCGTATTCGGCAACCACTGAATTGGCGGTGTCGGTCACCTGTTCCAGCGCGACCTTGCGATCCTCCAGCCGCTGCTCGCGCATCTGCCAGACGTTCCACAACGTGATGGCCAGCAGGCAGACCCAGCTCAGCACCAGCGGCAGCATGAGCTTCTTTCTCAGACTCAGTTCTTGCAACATCCCATCTCCTCCATTTCGCTTCGTTGATCGTCGGGGCGCTTTTCGAGACGTCCTCTCTATGAGCGGCGCTAACGGCCACCCAAAGCCGAAACTTGACTGAGGATTGATACCAATATGGGAATAGTGGAGAGGGCGCCGCTTTCTGATGCCTGCGCGGCCGATGGCTACCCGGGCGGTGTCTGGCTATGGCAGTATCTCCATATTCGTCGAATCTGACGCAGGTACTGCGGATCGGCACAACGCAGTGAAAGCAAGCGGCGGGCACAGAGAGCGGCATGGAGCGATTGACCGAAGACGCTATCCTCGCCCTGGCGGATCACGCGCAGGACACCGTGTTCCTGGTGGACCGGGGCGGTATCGTCCGCTACGTCAATGCCCGGTGCGCGGACACGCTGGGCTTCGCCCGGTCCGATGTCATCGGACAACCCATCATCGAACTGGTGCTGCCTGGCGACCGGGACCGTACGCTGAAGGAAGCGGCGCAGGTGCTGGCAGGGCGGGATCGGGTAGGCTTCGAAAACCGCTATCAGCATCGCGACGGCCGGGCGATCTATCTGGCCTGGCAGGCCCGCTGGCTCGACGCGCACCAGCTGCGCATGGGCTTCGCGCGCGATGTCACGGCGTTGCGGCAACCGGCCTGCGAACACATGCTGGCGCGCGATCTGCTCCGCGTGCTGGAGCCCGTCGAGCGCGACGTGCTGGTGCTGCTGCTGACCGCCGCTTCCGAACGCCAGATCGCCAACCGCATGGGCCTTGGCGCGGCCAGAACCCAGGCGCTGGTACTCAGCGTGTTTCGCAAGCTGGGCGTGCCGGGCCGGCTGGGCTTGATGAGCCTGTGCCTGCGCGGGCTGGACGCACCCTTCGAATAACAACGGAACCTTGATGACGACTGGACACGTTTTCATTGCCACCAGCCTCGATGGCTATATCGCACGGCCCGACGGCGACATCGGCTGGCTGCTGGAGCGGGACGATCCCGCCGAAGACCATGGCTACACCGACTTCATCGCCGACAAGGACATGATCGTGATGGGGCGGGGCTGCTACGAGAAGGTGCTGACGATGGGCGACTGGTTTTACGACCGGCCCGTGCTCGTCCTGTCCCGGCAACTGGCGGGCCAGCCGGTCCCTGCACATCTGCAGGGCAAGTTCCGGTTTTCGGATGCCACGCCTACCCAGGCGTTTGCCGAACTGGCGGCGCAGGGCGTGCACCGCGTCTATGTCGATGGCGGCCAGCTGATTCAGTCGTGCCTGCGCGACGGACTGATCGCCGACATGGTGGTCACCACGGTGCCGGTGCTGATCGGGGCGGGCCGCCCGCTGTTCGGCGCCCTGCCGCGCGACATTGGGCTCGCGCTCGCATCGAGCCGGCACTTCCCGTCGGGGCTGGTGCAATCCACCTGGCGCGTGCTGCGCTAAGGCCGGCGGGCGCCGGGCGTCAGGCAAATTTATCGATCAGCTGCCCCAGGCGATCGCAGGCATTGGGCACCTGATGCTCGATCGCGGTCGCCACGCCGAGCAGCAGCCCGGCGCGCTGTGTGTCCGGCGAGCAATAGAACCCCGACAGCGGTGCCGGGGCCATGCCGTAGGCATAGGCCTCGCGGGCGATGCGACGGTCGTCGGCGCCATCGGGCAACTGCACGACCACCGCCAGGCCGGCCGGATAGGCACGAAATTGCCGCGCCGCCAGCGCGTCGAGCAGGGTCTGGCTCCGTGCCGCATAAATGCGCTTCATGCGCCGCAGGTGCCGCAGGTAGTGCCCGTCGCGCATGAAGGCGGCGGTGGCCATCTGTACGGCGGGGCCCGGCGCGGACCCCAGACAGGCCACGGCTTCCTCGAACTGCCCGACCAGACCGGGCGGCACCACGGCAAAGCCAAGCCGCAGGGTCGGGCTGATGGTCTTGCTGAATGAGCCGATATGGATGACGCGGCCCGCCCGATCGAGCGATGCCAGGGCCGGCGCGGCGCGGCGCCTGAGCTGGAGTTCGCCCAGATAGTCGTCCTCGATGATCCAGGCATTGGCGCGGCTGGCCCAGTCGAGCAGTTGCATCCGGCGCGCCAGTGACAGGGTGGGGCCCAGCGGCGCCTGCTGGCCCGGCGTGACCATCGCCAGCGCGGCCTCGGGCGCGTGGCGTTCGCCATGGCCGACGTCCATGCCGTCCGCGTCCACGGGCACCGGCACCGGCGTGAACTGGGCGATCGCCAGCGCGTTGCGGCTGAGCATGAACCCGGGGTTTTCCACCCACGCCTGACGCCCCGGCGCCTGGATCACGCGCAAGGCCACGCCAAGCGCGCCGGTGAAGCCGGCCCCGATAAAGATCTGTGACGGCTGGCAGGCGATGCCGCGCGCCAGCGCCAGATGCGCGGCAATCTCGCGTCGCAGCGCCTGTTCGCCGCGCGGATCGGGATAGGACGCCGGCGCCTCGATCTCGTCACGCGCCGCACGGGCCCGCAAGCGCGCAAACAGCGTGGCCGGAAAGCAGTCCGATGCCGGCACGCCCATCTGGAATACCGCCGGGCCCGGCAGGAAATGCTGGTACAGCGCCGCTTGCAGATCGGTCTGGACGGGCCGTCCGGGGTCGGCCACGTGGCGCGTTTTCGGCGCGAGGTCGGCGACGCGCGTGCCCCCGGCGCGCGACGACACCAGCCACTGCGCATCCACCAGGCGTTCATAGGCGGCCTTCACCGTGCCGCGCGCGACACCTAGCTGTGCCGCAAGATCCACCCAGGACGGCAGCCGGGCGCCCGGCACCAGCACCTGGCCTTCGATGGCGCTGACGATGCCGAGCCGGATCTGCTCGGCCAGTGACGTCGGCGACTGGCGGTCGAGCTTCAGGTCAAGCTGCAGGGGGAGCGGGGGCGTCATCGGGTCTGGTACAGCGAAATTTGCTGTTTTTGGTTCTTTCGATTGCACTACCGGGCGTCCATGATTCTATCCATCAACCAGGAGAGAAACATGCAACCCGGCAAGCTATTTGTATCGATCCTTGCTGCGGCGGGGCTGGCGTTCACCGGCGCGGCCCTCGCACACGGCACGACAGACCACGGCGCGGCCGAAAGCGTCAAGCCGAACTTTTCGCACGCGATTCCCAACATCCCGGGCAAGTCCGTGGTGGCCGTGGAAGTCGACTATGCCCCGGGCGGGGCGTCGAAGCCGCACGTGCATGCCAGATCGGCATTCATCTACGCTTATGTGGTGTCCGGCAGCATCGCCAGCAAGGTGAACGACGGACCCGAGCGCGTCTACAAGGCCGGCGAATCGTTCTACGAGGCGCCCGGCGCGCGCCACCCGGTCAGCCGCAACGCGAGCCAGACCGAGCCGGCCAGGTTGCTGGCCGTGTTTGTCGTCGACACCGACGACAAGAACCTGACCACCTACGAACAGTGATCCCGCACCAACGGACAAGGAGCCTGAAATGAGACTGGACTACACCAAGGCAGCGCCGAACGGCGTGAAGGCCTTCGGGGGCGTGTATGGCTACATCATGCAGTCGGGGCTGGAAGACGTGCTCGTCGACCTGGTCTACCTGCGCGTCAGCCAGATCAACAACTGCGCCTACTGCCTGGACATGCACACGCGCGACCTGATCAAGAAGGGCGTGTCGCCGCAGAAGCTGGCGCTGGTGCCGGCCTGGTACGAAGCGGGCGCGCTGTTCAGCGACCGCGAGAAGGCGGCCCTGCGCTGGGCCGAATCGGTGACGCGCGTGGCGGATACCCATGTGCCCGATGCCGATTTCGATGTGGCCGCAGCGGCCTTCAGCGAAAAGGAACTGGCCGACCTGACCATGGCCATCGGCCTGATGAACGCGTTCAACCGCCTGGCCATCAGCTTCCGGCGCGGGCCGGAGCCCGCACCGGCGGCAGGGGCCTGAGCGCTGAAGCCTTGCTGCCCTGAAGCAGGCTGCCCCGGGGCGCTTGGCACGGCGCGCCCCGGGGCGTTCGTCAGGCAGTCGGCAGGGCCTACCGCATCGGCAGGTTGCCGATGGCATTGCCGCCGCCCTGGCCGGTGCCGATGCGCGGATCGCGGCGTGCCGGCATGATGCCGTCGTCGGCCATCCGCTGCTGCAGGTCCTGGTCAGGAAGCTGGCAATAGTCCTTGCCCAGTTCCCGCGTCACGGCATCGCTTACCGACTGCGGCAAGGCCTTGCGCAGCAGCCCCAGAAAGCGGGGCGGCGCGATCACCACCAGTTCGTCGAATCGCTGCTTGCTGCGGGCGTCTTCCAGCATCTTCGCCACCCGGCGCGCAAACAACTGCGCTTCCTGGTGAATCTCGTCCTCGCCCGCCGATGACACCACCGTGGCCATGCGGCCTGCGTGTGCGCCGGGGTGGCCGGCATCGCCCTGAACGGACGCCTGCGCCCGCCGGCCGTAGGCGTCGCGCCTCAGATCGGCATTGTCCGCGTGGGCGCCGGCATCGGTGATCTTCTCGACCTCTTCCAGCCGCGCATTGTCGCCGCGCGCGGCGACTATCCTCGCGACACCCTCGTCCGCAACAAGGATCCAGACTGTTTTCATGAGATGTCTCCGATTGCGGCCTGGGAATCAGGCCCGTGGAGGGAAGGCCTGCAAACGCCACGCCACCCGGCTGGCCCGCCGGCACCGCGCGTGCGCGCCCGCTATGTGGGCAAGCGCGCCAGGGTTTGCAGGTTCGACCGGCAGCGACGCAAGATTTGCCGACAGCTTGGCTAGCGCCAGACGGATTCGTCAGCGGCGCCAGCGTAATCAACCGTAACCAAAACACCCCACCGCGCAGCCGGCCATGGTTGCCGCGTGAAATGAGAACAATTATCATCCTTCCGACCCGCGGCGACATTGTGATGTCATCGCCAGTTTTCCGCAGCGGATGGCGCGCCGTCCGGCGCACCCCGCGCATCGTCTCCAGCATCCGAATGACCGACACCGCGCCAGTTTCCGGCCAGCAGCGCCGCGCGTTCTGGCTCAAGCATCTTCACCAGTGGCACTGGATCAGTTCCGCGATCTGCCTGATCGGGATGCTGATGTTCGCCATGACCGGATTCACGCTCAACCACGCGGGCCAGATCGAGGCCAGGCCCCAGGTTGTCACGCGTACCGAGACGGCGCCGCGCGATGTGGTCAGTGCGCTGCGCAGCGCCATGCCGGCCGGCGCCGACAGAAAGAACCAGAAGGGGCCCGTGCCGCCAGCGCTGGCCGACTGGCTGGCCCGCACGCTCGATGTCGATGCGGCCGGGCGCGACGCCGAATGGTCGGCCGATGAAATCTATGTGGGCCTGCCGCGTCCCGGCGGCGATGCCTGGGTCAGCGTGGCGCTCGATTCCGGCGAGGTGCAGTTCGAATCCACCTCGCGCGGTGCCGTCTCGTACCTGAACGACCTGCACAAGGGCCGCAACACGGGCCGGGCGTGGAGTCTGTTCATCGACGTCTTTGCCGTCGCCTGCGTGGTGTTCAGCGTGACTGGCCTGTTCCTGCTGAAGCTGCACGCGTCGGGCCGCGTGGCCACGTGGCCGCTGGTGGGCGCTGGGCTGGTGATTCCGCTGCTGCTGGCCATCCTGTACATCCACTGATCCGCTTCACTTCCCATTCCATCGAGAAAGGTAGTTTTGACAATGCGCCGACTCCTGACCGTCACCATGACCGGCCTTGCCGCCGCGCCGCTGGCGCCCGCCATGGCCGCCGACCTGAACGTCAAGGTGGAGATTCCCCGCCTGAACGTGGCCGAATACCACCGTCCGTACGTGGCGATGTGGATCGAGCGCGCCGACCAGAGCCCCGTGCAGACGCTGGCGGTCTGGTACGACGCCAAGAACAAGGAAGGCGAGGGCACGAAGTGGCTCAAGGACATGCGCCAGTGGTGGCGCAAGGCCGGCCGCGACATGCAGATGCCCGCCGATGGCGTGTCCGGCGCCACGCGCGCGCCGGGCGAGCATGCGCTGACCTTCAAGGACGGCAAGGCGCCGCTGGGCAAGCTGCCGGCCGGCGATTACCAATTGGTGGTCGAAGCCGCGCGCGAAGTGGGCGGCCGCGAACTGGTGCGCGTGCCGTTCTCGTGGCCGGCCAAGGCCGCCCAGACCGCCAGCGCCAAAGGCGAACACGAACTCGGCGGCGTGACCGTCGAAGTCAAACCTTGATGCGAACCGAACGGAGTCCGACCATGACCAAGCCTGCCCGCATTGCCGCCAGCCTTCCTGCCCGCACTTCTGCCGGCTTTTCCAGCCGTCTTTCCACCCGCCTCGCCGTCCTGGCGCTGGCCGCGCTGGCCCCGTTGGCCGCTCACGCGCACCGCCAGTGGCTGCTGCCGTCGGCCACCGTGCTGTCGGAGAAGGACGCCTGGGTGACCGTGGACGCCGCGGTGTCCAACGACCTGTTCTACTTCGAACACGTGCCGATGCGGCTGGACAACCTGGCCGTGACCGCGCCCGATGGCAAGACCGCCGTATCGGCGGAAAACGCATCGACCGGCAAGTACCGCAGCACGTTCGACCTGCACCTGACCCAGCCTGGCACCTATCGCGTGGCCGTGGTCAACCAGGGGGTGTTCGCGAGCTGGAAGGAAAACGGCCAGACCAAGCGCTGGCGCGGTGCCGCCGATACGTTCGCGAAGAACGTGCCGGCCGGCGCGCAGGACCTACAGGTCAACGAAATCGCCGGCCGCATCGAGACCTATGTCACGAATGGCCGTCCGACCCGGCAGGTGCTGAACACCACGGGCAAGGGCCTGGAACTGGCGCCGATCACCCATCCGAACGACCTGATCGCCGGTGAAACGGCCAGCTTCCGCCTGCTGCTCGACGGCAAGCCGGCTGCCAGCCAGAAGGTGTCGGTGGTGCCGGGCGGCATCCGCTACCGCGACCGCCTGAACGAGATCGAGGCCACGACCGACGCGGACGGCAAGTTCAGCGTCAAGTATCCGGCGCCGGGCATGTACTGGATGGAAGCCGAGACCCGCGACGACAAGACGTCGATCAAGGAAGCCAAGGCACGCCGTGCCACGTACGCCGTGACCGTGGAAGTGCTGCCGCAATAAGAACGACCCCGGACTGACCATGCACCGCGTGCTGATCCCCGTCGCGCTGGCCGCGCCCCCGCCGTCGCCCGTTCCGGCGGGGCAGGTGCGGCAATGGGCGGGCGACACCATGGGCACCACGTGGTCGGTCAGTGCCGTGCTGGCGCCGGCGCAGGCCGGCGACCGGGGCGAGGCGATCGAAGCCGGCATCCGCGCCGTGCTCGATGGCGTCATCGCGCAGATGAGCAACTGGTCGGATGCGTCGGACCTGTCGCGCTTCAACCATGCCGCCGCCGATTGCTGGGTCACGCTGCCCGACGATTGCTTCGGCGTGCTGCAGGCCGCGTTGCAGACGGCGCGCGACAGCGGCGGCGCCTATGACCCCACCGCTGGCCCGCTGGTGGACCTGTGGGGCTTCGGTCCGGCAGGGCGGCGTGCCGCCACGCCGTCGGTGGACGACGTGCTGCACGTGCGGGAGCGTTGTGGCTGGCAGCGGCTGGACGTCGATGCCGGTCGGCGCCGGGTGCGCCAGCCCGGCGGGGTGTCGCTGGACTTCTGCGCCATCGCCAAGGGGTTTGCCGTCGATGCCGTGTCGCGCCATCTCGACGCGCAAGGGTTGGCGCACCATCTGGTGGAAATTGGCGGCGAGCTGCGCGGCCAGGGGCTCAAGCCCGATGGCATGCCGTGGTGGGTCGAACTGGAATCGCCCACGGCGGACGGCACCGCGCCCGCGCGTACGCTGGTTGCGCTGCTGGGTTTGTCGGTGGCCACGTCCGGTGACTATCGCCGCTACTTCGAGCAGGACGGGCAACGCATTGCTCATACGATCGATCCGCGCACCGGCTATCCGGCCGCCCACGCGCTGGCATCGGTCACCGTGATCCATCGCGATTGCATGCTGGCCGATGCGCTGTCCACCGCGCTGACCGTGCTCGGACCCCAGGCCGGCATGGCTTTCGCGCAGCGCCACGCGCTGGCGGCGCGGTTCCTGGTGCGCACGCCGGACGGCTTCGACGAACACACCACGCCGGCCTTCGCGGCGATGCTGTCATGACGCGCTGGCTGTGGGGCATCGTCTTCGCGGCCGGCGTGGCGCTGGCCATGCTGGCGCACGGCCGCACCTTGGTGGCGGCGGGCGTGGTGGTGGCTTACATCGCATTTTGCGCCGATGTGATGGGCGCACACCGGCGGCGCCGCGCGGCACGCGCGATGCTGTCGGCACCCGACGATGGCCGGGGCAAGCCGACATTGGTGGCATACGCCAGCCAGACCGGCTTTGCCGAGCAACTGGCGACGCAAACCGCGCGGGCGCTGCAGGGCGCGGGCATGCCGGTGCAACTGCTGTCGTTTGCCGATCTCGATGGCAGGCATCTGGCCGCGTGCGGGCAGGCCCTGTTCCTGGTCAGCACCACGGGCGAGGGCGATGCGCCGGACATGGCTTCGGGCTTTGCGCGCAAGCTGCTGTCTGGCACCACGCCCGACGCGCTACGGCCACTGCGCTACGGCATTCTGGCGCTGGGCGACAGCAGCTATGCGCGCTTCTGCGCCTTCGGCCATACGCTGTCCAGCTGGCTGCAACGCCATCAGGCCAAGCCGCTGTTCGATATGGTCGAAGTCGACAACGGCGACCCCGGCGCGCTGCGGCACTGGCAGAACCATCTGTCGGCGCTGTGCGGAGGCGCCGAGATCGAAGATTGGGAGCGGCCGCGCTACGGGCGGTGGCAGCTTGTGGAGCGCCGGCTGCTGAACCCGGGCAGTCTCGGGCAGCCGGCCTGGCATCTGGCGCTGGTGCCGGAAGCCGCCGGCGATCTGGCGTGGCAGGCCGGCGATATCGCCGAAGTCGGCCCCTGCCAGCCGCCTGAGGCGGTGGCGCGGCTGCTGGACAAGCTGTCGCTCGATGGTGCGATCCAGGTCCGCTGCGACAGCCGTCCGATGACACTGGCCGACGCACTGGCCACGCGCTTGCCACTGCCCGATGCGCATCTGGCGACGATGGCGGGCCTGGCGGCGCAGGCGCTGGTCGATGCGCTGCCGGCGTTGCCGCATCGCGAGTATTCGATTGCGTCGCTGCCGGCCGATGGGCGGCTTGAACTGCTGGTGCGGCAGACCGTGCGTGCGGATGGCGCGCTCGGACTGGCTTCGGGCTGGCTGACCCGGTATGCCGCCGAGGGTGCCCATATCGCGCTGCGCGTGCGCAGCAATCGCGGCTTCCACGCGCCCGACGACGACCGGCCGCTGATCCTGATCGGCAACGGTACCGGGCTGGCCGGCCTGCGGGCGCTGATCAAGACCCGCGCCGCCCAGGGCTGGCATCGCAACTGGCTGCTGTTTGGCGAGCGCGCCGCCGCGCACGACGACTTCCACGGGGCAGAACTTGCGGCGTGGCGCGAACAGGGCGTGCTGCAGCGTATCGACCGCGCGTGGTCGCGCGACGCCGGCGTGCCGCACTACGTGCAGGACGCCGTGCGGGCGGCCGCGGCCGATATCGCGGCGTGGGTGGCGCAAGGCGCGTCCATCTACGTCTGCGGCAGCCTGCAGGGCATGGCCAGCGGCGTGCACGCGGTGCTGGCCGATATCCTGGGCGATGCGCGCCTGCAGCAGATGATCGACACCGGCCACTACCGGCGCGACGTCTACTAGCCGCGTCCGGCGCCAACAGGCGTTTTTTGCGGCGGCGCAGGATCGCCGCCGCGATCACATTCCGCTATCCTCGCTGTCAGTTTCCGTCGAGGAGTCCCGATGTCCCGTTCCATCCGTCCATGGCGCCGCGCTGCGGTTGCCGCCCTCTGGCTGGCCGCCGCCAGCTTGCCCGTCCAGGCTGCCGGCCCGGACAAGTTCGCGGTGCCCGGCCTGGAAAAGCCGGCCACGGTGCTGGTGGATCGCTGGGGCGTGCCCCATATCTACGCCAACACGCTCTATGACGCGTTCTACGTGCAGGGCTTCATGGCCGCGCGCGACCGGCTCTGGCAGATCGACCTGTGGCGCAAGCGCGGGCTGGGCGAAATGGCCCGGGACTTCGGCCCGGCCTATGTGGAAGGCGACCGCATGGCGCGCGCGGTGCTGTTCCGGGGCGACATGTATCGCGAATGGCTGGCCTACGGGTCCGATGCCAAGCGCGTGGCAGAGGCCTTCGTGGCCGGCGTGAACGCCTATGTGGCGCAGGTGGAGGCGCATCCGGAACTGCTGCCGCCCGAGTTCAAGATCCTCAACTACAAGCCTGCGCGCTGGCACGCCGAAGACATCGTGCGCATCCGCCACCATGGGCTGACGCTGAACTTCACGGGCGAGATCGACCGCGCGCAGATCTTCTGCTACGTGAAGCCCAACGCCGTGCGCGCCGACTGGGTGCGCCGCGAACTGGATCCAGCGGTCGAACCCAAGGTGCCCGAAGGGCTCGACACCTGCGCCGTGCCGGCCGCCGAGCTGCGGCGTGCCTACGACCTGGCAACCGCCACGCCGCGCTTTCCGAAGGATTGGTGGTCGCAGGGCGCCAGCAAGGCCGAGAACATCCCGGTGGACCAGCTTTACGCCACCGTCGACGCCAACAGCGACACGGGCCGCAGCCTGGGCTCGAACAACTGGGTGATCGCCGGCAGCCGTACCGCCACGGGCCGGCCGATCCTGGCCAACGACCCGCATCGGGCGCATGGCGCGCCGAGCCTGCGCTATATCAGCCATCTCAATGCGCCGGGATTGTCGGTCATCGGCGCGGGCGAGCCGTTCCTGCCCGGCATCTCGATTGGCCACAACGGGACCATTGCCTTCGGCCTGACCCGGTTCTACATGGACCAGGAAGACCTCTACGTCTACGAGACCAATCCGGCCCAGGCGCACGAATACCGCTACAAGGGCCGGTGGGAGCCGATGGAGACCGTCACCGAGCAGATCGCCGTGCGGGGCGAAGCCACGCCCCGCAAGGTGACGATCGACTACACCCGGCATGGTCCCGTGCTGTACGCCGATGCCAAGACCGGCCGCGCCTACGCGCTGCGGGCGGCGTGGCTGGACTACGGCATGGCGCCGTACTTCGGCTCGATGGACTATATGCGCGCCCAGAACTGGGACCAGTTCCGCGCGGCCATGAACCGCTGGGGCGCGCCGGGCGAGAACCAGGTCTATGCCGACCGCTCCGGCAATATCGGCTGGATTCCGGGCGGGCTGACCGTCAATCGTCCCAACTGGGATGGCCTGATGCCGGTGCCCGGCGATGGCCGCTACGAGTGGGCCGGCTATCGCAACATGGACGAGCTGCCGTGGGCGTTCAACCCGGCGCCCGGCTACGTGGTGACGGCCAACGAGAACAACATCCCGGCCAATCACCCGGCCGCGAAGATCGGCGTGGGCTACGAATGGAGCGACAGCGCGCGGGCCCGCCGGCTGAAGGCGCTGGTGGCGGCGAATCCGCGCAGCTCGTTGGAAGATTCGATGGCGTGGCAGAACGACACGGTATCGCTGCCGGCGCAGCGCGTGGTGGCGCTGGTCAAGCCGCTGAACAGCAGCGACGCCCAGGTGCAGCGCGGTCTGGACCTGCTGCGCGGCTGGGACGGCAACGAGCGGGCCGACAGCGCCGCCGCTGCGCTGTTCGAGGTCTGGTTCAGCAAGCACCTGCGCACGGCCGTGGTGCGGGCCGCGCTGTCGCCGGAAGGCGCGCGCCTGGTCGGCGCCGGCGATGCCAGCCGCGTGATCGCGGTGCTGGAGCGGCCCGACACCTGGATGACGGTGGACAAGCGCAACGAGATCATGACCAGCACGCTGAAGCTGGCGATGGCCGAGATCGAGAAGAAGCTCGGCACCGACCCCAGGACCTGGCAATGGGGCAAGCTGCACACGGCCGTGTTCAGCCACCCGCTCGATCCGATCCTGGATGCGGCGCAGCGCCAGCAGTTCGACGTCAACGCCGGACCGATCGGCGGGTCGTCATTCACGCCGATGAATACGAGCTACCGCAACAGCGACTTCCAGCTGACGGCCGGTGCTTCGTTCCGCATGGTGCTGGATGTGGGCAACTGGGACGCTTCGCGCGTGGTCAACACGCCCGGACAGTCGGGCAATCCGGCCAACCCGCACTATCGCGACCTGGCGCCGCTGTGGGCCAAGGGTGAATACTTCCCGCTCGTGTATTCGCGCAAGGCGGTGGAAAAGGAAAGCAAGGAGCGGGTGGAACTGGTGCCGCAGTGAGGGGTTGTTGTCTTGCCTTTGGGGATGGGGGCGCCTCCCTCTCCCCCGGCCCCTCTCCCGCATGGCGGGAGAGGGGAGCAAACCGGCGGTGCGTCATGCCGGGGGAGCGAACAGACGGTGCTTGAAATGCCGTGAGAGCAAACAGACGGTGCTTGAAATGCCGTGGGGTGTCTCCCCTCTCCCGCGCGCGGGAGAGGGGTTGGGGGAGAGGGCAGGCCTCACCAGGGCTACAGCGCCATCTCCAGCACCCGCGCCACGTGCAAGGCCTCGCGGCCGGCGCCGTCGTGTATCTGGTGGCGGCAGCTTGTGCCATCGGCCACGACCAGCGTATCGGCATCGGCCTTGCGCACCGCGGGCAGCAGCGACAGTTCTCCCATCCGCATCGACACGTCGTGGTGCTCGGCCTCGTAGCCGAAGCTGCCAGCCATGCCGCAGCATGACGATTCGATCAGCGCGGTCTTGAGTTCGGGAATCCAGCCGAGCACCTGCTCCACCGGCCGGACTGCGTCGAACGCCTTCTGGTGGCAATGGCCGTGCAGCAGCGCCTGCTGGTGGCCGATTGGCTTCAGGGTCGGCGCGAAGCGGCCGGCCGCGTGTTCGCGCACCAGGAATTCCTCGAACAGGAACGCGTTGTCCGCCAGCGCGCGGGCCGCGTCGCCGTAGCCGTACTGCAGGAATTCGTCGCGCATCGACAGCAGACACGACGGTTCGAGCCCCACCACCGCCACGCCGCGCGCGACAAACGGCAGCAGCACGTCCAGCGCGCGCTTCGCTTCGGCCTTGGCTTCCTCGACCAGACCCGCCGCCAGGAACGTGCGGCCGCAGCACAGCGGACGCTCGCCGGGCACGCCAGACAGGTGCACGGTGTAGCCGGCCGCTTCCAGCACCCGATGCGCCGCGCGTGCGTTGCCGGGTTCCATGTGATTGTTGAAGGTGTCGACGAACAGCACGACCTCCTTGCCGCCGGCGGGCCGTGCCCGGTAGTCGTCGCGCAGGAAGGCCGGCTGCCAGCGCGGCAGCGAGCGTCTGGCCGACAGCCCCAGCAGCCGCTCGCCCAGTTGGGGCAGCCCCGGCACGCGGTCGCGCAGGTTGAACAGCCAGGGCAGCTTGCTGGCAGTGCCTGCATAGCGCGGCAGGAAAGCCACGAGCTTGTCGCGCAGGCGCAGGCGGCCCGCGCGGGCGTTGGCGGCGCGCACCTCGATCTTCATCCTGGCCATGTCGATGCCGGTGGGGCAATCGCGCTTGCAGCCCTTGCAGGACACGCACAGGTCCATGGTGTCCTTGACGGCGGGATCGAGCAGCCCCTCGCTGCCAAGCTGGCCCGACAGCGCCAGCCGCAGCGTGTTGGCCCGCCCGCGCGTCAGGTGCTGCTCGTCGCGCGTGACGCGATAGCTGGGGCACATCGTGCCGGCGTCGAACTTGCGGCAGTGGCCGTTGTTGTTGCACATCTCCACGGCGGCCGCCAGGCCCTTGGCGGGGTCCAGCCCGGTGCCCGGTGGGCTTTCCACCTCGGTGACAGGATCGCGCGTGACGTTCCAGGCCGACCAGTCCAGCGCCGGCTGCAGCGGCTTGACGGTATAGCCCGGCGGGAAGCGGAACAGCGACGTGTCGTCCATCTTCGGCGTGCGCACGATCTTGCCGGGGTTGCAGCGGTTGTCGGGATCGAACAGCGCCTTGATCTCGGCAAATGCATTCGCCAGCGACGGCCCGAACTGCCAGGCCACCCATTCGCCGCGGCACAGGCCGTCGCCGTGCTCGCCCGAGTACGCGCCCTTGTACTCGCGCACCATGGCCGCCGCTTCTTCGGCGATGGCGCGCATCCTGGCCGCGCCGTCGCGGCGCATGTCGAGGATGGGCCGCACATGCAGCGTGCCCACGCTGGCGTGCGCATACCAGGTGCCGCGTGTGCCGTGCTTGTGGAAGACCTCGGTCAGGCGCGATGTGTATTCGGCCAGGTGTTCGAGCGGCACCGCGCAGTCCTCGATGAACGACACCGGCTTGCCGTCGCCCTTCATGCTCATCATGATGTTCAGGCCGGCCTTGCGCACTTCCCACAGCGCCTTCTGCGGGCCGGCGTCGGGCATTTCCACGACCGAGCCGGGCAGGCCCAGGTCGGCCATCAGTTCCACCAGCTGGCGCAGGCCGCGCAGCGTGGCGTCGCGGTCTTCGCCGGCAAACTCCACCAGCAGGATGGCCTCGGGCTCCCCGATCAGCGCCTTGTCGATGACGGGGCGGAAGGCGGGGTTGCTGCGCGCCAGGTCGATCATGGTGCGGTCGACCAGTTCCACGGCCGCCGGCTTGAGCGCGACGATATGGCGCGTCAGGTCCATCGACTGGTAGAACGTCGGGAAATTGACCACGCCCAGCGTTTTGTGCGTGGGCAGCGGCGCAAGCTGCAGCGTGATCTGGCGGAAGTAGGCCAGCGTGCCCTCCGAGCCCACCAGCAGGTGTGCCAGGTTGACGCTGCCGTCGGCGGTGTAGGGCCGCTCGTTCTGGGGCTGGAAGATATCGAGGTTGTAGCCGCCCACGCGTCGCAGCACCTTCGGGTACATCTGCGCGATGGCCTCGCGTTCGCGCTCGGCGATGCGCCGCACGCCGTCGGCAATGGCGCGGTGCGGCGCATCCCCGGCCGGCCAGCGGGCATCGAAGCGGACATCGTCGCCGTTGGCCAGGATGGCCTGGACGCCCAGCACGTTGTGGACCATGTTGCCGTACTGGATCGAGCGCGAGCCGCACGAGTTATTGCCAGTCATGCCGCCGATCGTGCATTGCGCGGCGGTGGAGACATCCACCGGGAACCACAGGCCATGGGGCTTGAGCCACGCGTTCAGGTGGTCGAGCACGATGCCGGGCTGCACGGTGACCGTGCGGGCCTGTGGGTCGAAGTCGATCACCTGGTTCAGGTACTTGCTGTTGTCGATGACCAGCGCCTCGCCCACGGTCTGGCCGCACTGGCTGGTGCCGCCGCCGCGCGGCAGCAGCGGCGCCTTCAGGTCGCGGGCGATGTCCAGCGCGAGCCGCGCGTCGGCTTCATCGCGCGGCACCACCACGCCGAGCGGCATGATCTGGTAGATCGACGCGTCGGTGGCGTAGCGGCCGCGGCTGGCGGTATCGAACAGCACGTCGCCGCGCAGTTCGGCGGCCAGGCGCCGGTACAGCGGCGATTGCAGGGCCGGCGCGGCGGCCGCGCCAGGCATGAAGCGCAGCGGTTGCACGCCGGGTGGCGTGGGGGTGACAGGCAAGGCCATGAGCGGGGATGTCTCCGGTTGCGGACACTCGAAGACGCCGCCGTGGCCAGGAGCGCCCGCTGCGGGCGCTTCGGTTCAGGCGGCGACGTTCTGTGCGCGTTCTAGTTCGGCGATCAGCGCGTTGTGCTTGTGTTCCAAGTGCGCGCGCAGGATGTCACGCAGGGCCGCACCGTCGCGCCTGGCCAGGGCATCGAGCATGTCGCCGTGCTCGCGCACGGCCATGTCCCATTTGTCCTGGTCGAAGTTCGAGCGGAAACGCAGCGCCTGGATACGCAGGTTGATGCGTCGATAGGTCTCCTCAAGAATCGGATTGCGCGCCGCCGCGTTGATGGCGTCGTGGATGCGCCGGTTCAGCGCGTAGTAATTGGGCAGGTCGCGCCGGGCGTGGCAGGCCAGCATCTCGAAGTGCAACGCGCGGATCTCGTTGAGCTCGGCCTCGGTGATGCGCTGGCAGGCCAGTTCGCCGGACATGGCTTCGAGCGCGCCCATCATTTCAAAGAGGTGGTTGACGGTGTCGGTCGACAACACCACCACCTCGGCGCCCCGGTTTGGCAGCAGCGTCACCAGCCCGTCGGCGGCCAGCACCTTGAACGCTTCGCGCAACGGCGTGCGGGATACCTGCAGCAGGTCGCACAGCACGCGTTCATTGAGCCGCGTGCCTGGCGCGAGATCGCCCTCCATGATCATCGTGCGCAGGCGCTGGGCCACCGCCACATGCAGGATCTGGCGGTCGACGGCTTGCGGGGAAAGGGTTGGAGTCGTGCTCATCAGGGATCGTGTGGCTTGACAGTATTGTATTCAAAACCTACTCTGGGGCAAGCACGAATCACGTTCCGGTGCGATTTTCGGTGCCGGGAATCATGCAGCGACTGGCATAAAGGCCTTGTAGTCGTTGATTTACAAGGCTTCTAGGCGGAGCAGCAGGCGGATATGCCTGCCAACATTATCGCATGCTGGCGCGGCAGTGCATCCCCGTTTTTTGAATACAAAATTCAAACATAAGGACACGAGGCGACATGATCCGACTGAATTCCCATCCGAGCGGCCGGCACTTCCTGCAGATTCCTGGCCCCACCAACGTGCCGGATCGGGTGCTGCGCGCGATGGACTATCCGACCATCGACCACCGTGGCCCCGAGTTTCAGCAGCTCGGCAAGAAGGTGCTGGCCGATATCCGCAAGGTCTTCCAGACCGAGCAGCCCGTGGTCATCTACCCGGCCTCGGGCACCGGCGCGTGGGAGGCGGCACTGGTCAACACGCTGTCGCCGGGCGACAAGGTGCTGATGTACGAGACCGGCCATTTCGCGTCGCTGTGGAAGAAAATGGCCGACAAGCTGGGCTTGAACCCGGAATTCATCGTGGGCGACTGGCGCCACGGCGTGGATGCGGCGGCCATTGGCGCGCGCCTGGCCGCCGACAGCAGCCACGAGATCAAGGCGGTCTGCGTGGTGCACAACGAAACCTCGACCGGCGTCACGTCCGACGTAGCGGCCGTGCGCCGTGCCATCGACGCCGCCCGTCACCCGGCCTTGCTGCTGGTGGACACGATCTCGTCGCTGGGCTCGGTCGACTATCGCCATGACGAGTGGGGGGTGGACGTCACCGTGTCGGGCTCGCAGAAGGGCCTGATGCTGCCGCCGGGCATATCGTTCAACGCGGTCAGCCAGAAGGTGATTGCCGCGTCGGCCCAGGCGAAGCTGCCGAAGGCGTTCTGGGGCTGGGAAGAGATCCTCGAATCGAACAAGAACGGCTTCTGGCCATACACGCCGGCCACGAACCTGCTCTACGGGCTGTCCGAAGCGTGCGACATGCTGCTGGAGGAAGGCCTGCCGAACGTATTCGCGCGCCACCAGCGCCATGCGGCCGCAACGCGCGCCTGCGTGACGGCGTGGGGCCTGGAAATCCTGTGCCAGAACCCGGCCGAATACAGCCCGGCGCTGACCGCCGTGGTCATGCCCGATGGCCACAGCGCCGATACGTTCCGCAAGGTCGTGCTGGAAAACTTCAACATGTCGCTGGGGCAGGGCCTGTCGAAACTGTCGGGCAAGGTCTTCCGGATCGGCCACCTGGGCGATTTCAACGACCTGACGCTGATGGGCACCCTGGCCGGCGTGGAGATGGGGCTGGCGCTGGCGGGCGTGCCGCACCGTGCCGGCGGCGTACTGGCCGCGATGGAAAGCCTGCGCAATGCCGCGGCGTCGCAGCCTGCGTTGCGCGCAGCCTGATCCCGATCCCGCCAACCCGACCGATGTAGCAGAAAGAGGCAGCCCTTCAGAGGCCGCCACGACAACAGGCCGATGCGCCGCCAGAGCGCACCGCCGCCACCCAAAGGAGACAGACCATGACGTTTCGTTATGCTGCGCGCGCGCTCGCGTGCGCCTCGCTGTTTGGCGTCGCGCTGGCCGCAGCGCCGGCTTTCGCATGGGAACCCACCAAGCCGGTGGAAGTGGTCGTGCCCTTCAGCGCCGGCGGCGCGTCGGACCAGATGGCACGTTCGATCCAGGGCATCATCGCCAGGCACAAGCTGATGAACCAGCCGATGATCGTCGTGAACAAGGCCGGTGCCAGTGGCGCGGAAGGCCTGATGGATACCAAGGCCTCGAAGGGCGACGCGCACAAGCTGCTGGTCACCTCGTCGGCGCTCTACACCGTGCCCATGATCAGCCAGCTGCCGTTCAACTGGCGCGACCTGACGCCCGTGGCGATGGTGGCCATGGACGAATTCGTGCTCTGGACCAATGCCGAGGCGCCGTACAAGACGCCATCCGAATACCTGGCCGAAGTGAAGAAGTCGCCGGGCAAGTTCAAGATGGGCGGCACGAGCTCCAAGCGCGAAGACCAGATCATCACCGCGCAGACCGAACGCAAGGCGGGCGTGCGCTTCATCTACATCCCGTACAAGGGCGGCGGCGAGGCGGCCACGCAGTTGTCGGGCAAGCATATCGACTCCAACGTCAATAACCCGTCCGAATCGATCGGCCAGTGGCGTGCCGGCGAGCACCGCGCGCTGTGCGTCTACGCACCGGAGCGCATGCAATACACCACCAGGATCACGGGCACGCAGAGCTGGCACGACATCCCCACCTGCAAGGAACAGGGCCTGGACGTGCAATACCAGATGCTGCGCGTCTTCATGCTGCCCGGCGGCGTCACGCCGGACCAGCAGAAGTACTACGTGGACCTGATGCAGAAGGTGGTGGCCACGCCCGAGTGGAAGGAATACCTGGAGAAAAACGCGCTCAAGAACGACTTCATCGCCGGCCCCAAGCTCGTGGAGTTCCTGACGGCCGACGAGACTCGCCACAAGGACATCATCAAGGAAGCGGGTTTCGTGGCGGCGAAGTAAGACCGCAAGTCAGGTGCTGATGGTTTGCTCCCCTCTCCCGCACGCGGGAGAGGGGCCGGGGGAGAGGGCGAGCGATTCCAATACCGATATCGCATGTCAAGCGCCTCTCCCGCAAGTGGCAGAGGTGAGCGAAACACCCAAGGGGATACCAATGAGCGAACAACGACATGACGCCGCGCCGGCGGCGATCACGGTGCGCGCCGCCGAAATCGGCGTGGCCATCCTGATCGCCCTGGGCGCGGTGGTGGTGGTGGTCAGCAACTACCGGATCGGTGCCGGCTGGGCGCCCGACGGCCCGGAGGCCGGCTATTTTCCGTTGCGCATCGGGGCGCTGATCTTCCTGGCCTGCCTGGTGGTGCTGTGGCAGGCGCCGCGCACGCCCAACGACGCGGTGTTCGTGACCTGGCCCCAGCTCAGGCAGGTGGCGGTGATCCTGGTGCCGCTGACGGTGTACGTGGCGCTGATCGCCTTCCTGGGCATCTATGTGGCATCGGCCATCTTCATCGCCGGCTTCATGCTGACGATCGGCAAGTTTGCGTGGTGGCGCGCGGTGCTGACCGGCGTGGTCATCAACGCGGTGCTGTTCTGGATCTTTGAAATGCAGTTCCGCGTGCCGCTCCCCAAGGGGCCACTCGAAGCGGCCTTTGGATTCTGAGGGGGCGGGCATGGAAGAACTCAATGCATTGATGGGCGGCTTTGCGGTGGCGATGTCGTGGCACAACGTCGGGCTGATGCTGGTGGGCATCCTGCTCGGCATCGTGGTGGGCGTGCTGCCGGGCCTGGGCGGCCCGAACGGCGTGGCCATCCTGCTGCCGCTGACGTTCTCGATGGAACCCACGTCGGCCATCATCATGCTGTCGTGCATCTACTGGGGCGCGCTGTTTGGCGGCGCCATCACGTCGATCCTGTTCAACATTCCGGGCGAGGCCTGGTCGGTGGCCACCACGTTCGACGGCTACCCGCTGGCGCAGCAGGGCGAGGCGGGCCGCGCGCTGACATCGGCATTCACGGGGTCGTTCCTGGGCGCGCTGGCCGGCGTGCTGCTGATCACGTTCCTGGCGCCGATGGTGGCCAGGTTCGCGCTGCGCTTCGGGCCACCGGAATTCTTCGCGGTCTATTTCCTGACGTTCTGCAGCTTCATCGGCATGGGCAAGGAGGCCAAGGCCAAGATCGTGATCGCGATGTGCATCGGCTTTGCGCTGGCTGCGGTGGGCATGGACACGGTGTCGGGCACGCTGCGCATGACCTTCGGCTCCACCGAACTGCTGCGCGGCTTCGACTTCCTGGTGGTGGTGATCGGCCTGTTCGGCATCAGCGAAATCCTGATGACGATGGAAGAGGGTGTCGCCTTCCGCGGCAAGCGCGCCAATATCGACCTCAAGGTGGTGCTGAAGACCTGGGCCGAACTGCCGCGCTACTGGATGACGCTGATCCGCTCGTCGATCATCGGCTGCTGGCTCGGTGTGACGCCGGGCGGTGCCACGGCCGCATCGTTCATGGGGTACGGCGTGGCCAAACGGTTCTCGCGCAAGCGCGAGACGTTCGGCAAAGGCAATGTCGAAGGCGTGATCGCGCCCGAGTGCGCCGCCCATGCGGCCGGCACCAGCGCGCTGCTGCCCATGCTGGCGCTGGGCATTCCGGGGTCGGCCACCGCGGCGGTGCTGCTGGGCGGGCTGATGATCTGGGGCCTGCAGCCGGGGCCGCTGCTGTTCACCGAGCAGAAGACCTTTGTCTGGGGCCTGATCGCCAGCATGTACCTGGGGAACCTGGCCGGATTGATCGTGGTGCTGTCGACGGTGCCGCTGTTCGCCGCCATCCTGCGCATCCCGTTCGCGATCATCGCGCCGCTGATTCTGGTGGTCTGCGCGATCGGCGCGTTCACGGTGCACAACGCCATGTTCGATGTCTGGCTGATGCTGATCTTCGGCGTGGTCGGCTACGTGCTCAAGAAGCTCGACTACCCGCTGGCGCCGCTGGTGCTGGCGCTGGTGCTGGGTGACCGGGCCGAGGACGCGTTCCGGCAGACCATGCTGATGTCGCAGGGCGAGATGAACGTGTTCTGGTCCAACGGCCTGGTTGGCACGATCATGGCGCTGGCCGTGGTGATCCTGGTCTGGCCGGTGTTGGGTGGCCTGCTGGAAAAGACGAAGCGCCGCAAGATGATGTCGGCGCATGAAGGAGCCGCTGAATGAGCGAAGGACTGATCGAACAGGGCACGCTGCTGGTCACGCGCGACGACGCGGTGGCCACCATCGTGCTGAACCGGCCGGCCAGGCTGAATGCCTTCACGCTGGACATGTGGCGCCAGCTGGGCGAAGCGTTTCGTGCGCTGTCCGCCGACGATTCGGTGCGCTGCGTGATGGTGCGCGGCGCCGGAGAGAAGGCGTTCTCGCCCGGAAACGACATCGGCGAGTTCGAGACCACGCGAGCCAACAAGCAGCAGGCCGTGGCCTATAGCGCGGTGATGCACGCCACGGCGCGGGCCATGCAGGACTGCCCGCATCCGGTGGTGGCGCAGATCCATGGCATCTGCGTGGGCGGCGGGCTGGAGGTGGCGGCGATGGCCGATATCCGCATCTGCGGGGTGAGCAGCCGCTTTGGCGCGCCAATCAAGAACCTGGGCCTGGTCATGGCGCACGCCGAAATGGCGCCGCTGATCCGGCTGATCGGCACCTCGCGCACGCTGGAGCTGCTGTTCGAGGGCCGTATCGTGGGCGCCGACGAGGCGCATGCGATGGGGCTGGTGTCGCGCGTGGTGCCGGACGACCAGGTGGCCGCCGAAGCGCGCGCCACGGCCGGGCGCATTGCGTCGGGCGCGCCGCTGGTGGCGCGCTGGCACAAGCGATTCGCGCGGCAGCTGGCGGAGGGCAAGCCGTTGTCGGCGGCCGATCTTGACGCCGCTTTCGACTGTTTCGATACCGAGGATTTCCGCACCGGCTATCGCGCGTTCCTGGCCAAGCAGGCGCCGAAGTTCGCCGGCCGCTAGTTTCGGAGGAGACCGATGTCCGATTTCACTTCCATGCAGCCCGGCGCGCTGGCCGGCCTGCGTGTGCTGGAACTCGCCCAGATCATGGCCGGCCCCACCTGCGGCATGATGCTGGCCGACCTGGGCGCCGACGTGATCAAGATCGAGAAGATCGACGGCGGCGACGACGCGCGGGGCTACAAGGAGCCGGCCATCAATGGTGTGTCGGCACCGTTCCTGATGCTGAATCGCAACAAGCGCGGCATCGCGCTGGACCTCAAGAAGCCGGAGGGCCGCGAGGTGTTCCTGCGCATGGTGCGCGACGCCGATGTCGTGATCGAGAACTTCCGCAAGGGCACGCTCGAAAAGCT
This sequence comes from Cupriavidus sp. 86D6, assembly GCF_057815095.1. NCBI lineage: Bacteria > Pseudomonadati > Pseudomonadota > Betaproteobacteria > Burkholderiales > Burkholderiaceae > Cupriavidus > Cupriavidus sp. 86D6. Next base: position 24,795 of record NZ_JBYPSB010000015.1, read on the forward strand.
GGGCCTGGGCTACGACACGCTGTCGCAGGAGAACCCCGGCTTGATCTATTGCGCGATCTCGGGCTATGGGCGCAGCGGCCCCTATGCCGACAAGGGCGGCTTCGATCTGATCGCCCAGGGCTTTACCGGGCTGATGAGCATCACGGGCGAAGAGGGCGGGCCGCCGCTGCGCACCGGCAATTCCATCGCCGATATCAATGCCGGGCTGCTGGCCGCGTTCGGCATCCTGGCCGCGTACCAGCACCGCCAGAAGACCGGGCGCGGCCAGGTGGTGGAGACTTCGCTGATCGAGGCCGGGCTGCAGCAGCTCTACTGGCATGCGGCCATACACTTCGCCACCGGGGAGTCGCCGGGGCCCAGCGGTTCGGCGCACGTGCTGGCCACGCCGTACCAGGCGTTTCCGACGCAGGACGGTCACATCATCGTCGGCGGTGCCAACGAGAAGAACTGGGCGCGCATTGCGCAGGTGCTGGGGCATCCCCAGTGGATCGACGATCCGCGCTTCCGCCTCAATGCGGACCGCATGCGGCACCGCGACACGCTGCTGCCCGAGATGGCCAATATCCTGATGACGCAACCGTCGGCGCACTGGCTCGATGCCTTCGATGCCGCCGGCGTGCCGGCCGGCCCGGTGCATTCGATCGGCGAGGCGCTGAACCATCCACAGACGCTGGCGCGCGGCATGGTGGTGCGCCAGCAGCATGCCGAAGCGGGCCCGATCCGTACGCTGGGCCTGCCGATACAGCTATCGGAAACGCCTGCGCAGTATCACCGGCCCTCGCCCCGGCTGGGCGAGCATACGTGTGCACTGCTGGCGGAATGCGGCTATGGCGAGGCGGAAATTGCCGCGCTGCTGCAGGCGGGCGTGGTGTCGGAAGCGACCGCGCCGGTGGCGACCATCTCCGAGGTATAGGGCATCGATGCGTCAGTCGACGTAAAGCAGGATGCTGATGAACTGGCAGATGCTGCCGCCCAGCACGAACAGGTGCCAGATGCCGTGGAAGTGGCGCACGCGTTCGTCGAACAGGAAGAACCCGATGCCGGCGGTGTAGATCGCGCCGCCGGCCACCAGCCAGTACAGGCCTGCGGTGGGCAATGCCGCTGCAAGCGGCTGAAAGGCGATCAGCACCAGCCAGCCCATGATGACGTAGATCGACAGGGATATCACGCGGGTGCGATGGCCGATCCACAGTTCCTGGACGATGCCAATGGCGGCCAGGCCCCAGTTGATGCCGAACAGCGTCCATCCCCAGGGCCCGCGCAAGGTGACCAGCGCAAACGGCGTATAGCTGCCGGCGATCAGCAGGTAGATCGCGCAATAGTCGAGCCGGCGGAAGATGTCCTTGGCCGGCCCGCGCACGCTGTGATAGACGGTGGAAATTGTGTAGAGCAGCACCAGCGTGGTGCCGTAGACCACGGAGCTGACCACCTTCCAGGCGTCGTGATAGAGCGCCGACGAGGTGACCAGCACCGCCATGCCGGCGGCGGAAAGGACCGCGCCAGCCAGGTGACTGTAACCGTTGAACCGTTCCCCGCGATACATCCCGAAAGCTCCGTCTGCGTAGTTGGCCAGTCGGCATTGTGGCATGGATGACGCACGAAGCCGGTCGATGCCTGCCGAAGCCGCCGCCATTTCGTTGTTTGACTGTTCGACGTTCATTCGCAACGCATGTTCGTTCAAACGCGCGATCGGTATCGCTTTGGTCACATCGTTGACATAACAAGCGTCCAGACTTCAATTCGGGCCCGCAGCCACCCTCCCTTGGAGGGGTAAGCCTTGTGCATCAAGACATTGCAAGACAAGGGCGGCCGGGATCGTGCGCGGGCATCCGGATATTTGACGCCCGAACCGTCACCTGAAATTCTCTGACCTCGAACCATGACAACCACAAACACTGTTCATTCGCGCATGCGCAGGCCGATGCTCGGCGCCGGTGTCCTGTGCCTGGCGCTGATGCTTGGCGCCTGCGGCGGCGACGACAACAACTCGACGCCGCCCGCCACGGGTGGCGGCAACGGGGGCAATGGCGGCAATGGCGGCACCACGCCGGCCGCCTGCACCACGGCGCACTGCGCGCCGGCCCCCTGATCCGCCCGTGATCCGCCCCTGAGCAGAGTCCCGCGCCTACCCCTACACCACAGACACCGACCCGGCATGACATTCAACCCATCCAAGCGCAAGTTCCTGCGCAACACGCTCGGCACCGCTGCCGCCGCCGCCACGCTGGCATCGTTCCCGCCCAGCATCCGCCGCGCGCTGGCCATCGAAGCGAACAACGTCACCGGCACGATCCAGGACGTGAAGCATGTCGTGCTGCTGATGCTCGAGAACCGCTCGTTCGACAGCTACTTCGGTACCTTCAAGGGCGTGCGCGGCTACGGCGACCGCTTTGCGATTCCGCTGGCGAACGGCCAGAACGCGTTCTTCCAGACAGATGTCACCAACGCCACGATCACCCCGTACCGGCTGGATGGCTCGCTGGGCAACGCGCAACGCGCGGGCAGCACGCCGCATACCTGGCCCGATGCGCAGAACGCCTGGGACCACGGCCGCATGAACCGCTGGCCCGTGGCCAAGAACCGGCTGTCGATGTCGTACTTCGACATCCCCGAGGTGCCGTTCCAGCGCGCGCTGGCCGATGCCTTCACGCTGTGCGACGCGTATCACTGCTCGATGCACACGGGCACGATCCCGAACCGCCTGTTCTACTGGACCGGCACGAACGGCCCGAGCGGCGCGAACGTGGCGGCCATGGTCAACGAATTCAACGGCGGCAACGACGTGGGGCCGTCGACGCAGGGCTGGACGTGGAAGACTTATGCCGACCGCCTGGTCGATGCCGGCGTGAGCTGGAAGGTCTACCAGAGCCTGGCCGACAATTACGGCTGCAACGAGATGATGAGCTTCCAGCATTGGCGCGCGGCCATGGAGTCGATGCCCGCTGCGCGTCGTCCGGTGGCGCTGCCCGCGGTCTCGCCGGCCTACGATCCGGCCATCGACGATGCGCTGAGCCCGCTGGCCAAAGGCTTCGGCAATACCATGCCCGACGGGCTGCTGCAGTCGTTTCGTGATGACATCCAGAACGGCACGCTGCCGGAGATCTCCTGGATCATCCCGCCGTCGCTGTACAGCGAACACCCGGGGCCGTCGAGCCCGGCGCAGGGCGGCTGGTATGTGCAGCAGGTGCTGGACGCGCTGACCGCCAATCCCGAGGTCTTCAGCAAGACCGTGCTGCTGATCAACTACGACGAGAACGACGGCTTTTTCGACCACCTGCCGCCGCCCTCGGCCCCGTCGCGCAACCCCGATGCGTCGCTGGCCGGCGCCAGCACCCTCAGCGCGGCGGACATGGCTTTCGAATATCACAACTACACGCCGGCCACGGCCAACCAGTCGGCCATCGATGGCAAGCCCTACGGCCCGGGCCCGCGCGTGCCGATGTGGATCGTGTCGCCGTGGAGCCGTGGCGGCTGGGTCAACTCGCAGGTGTTCGATCACACATCGACGCTGCTCTTCCTGGAAAAGCGTTTCGGCGTGAAGGAACCGCAGGTCGGCGCCTACCGCCGTGCCGTGTGTGGGGACCTGACGTCGGCCTTCAACTTCGTCAATCCGAACACCAACCCGCTGCCGACGCTGGCCGGCCGCAGCACCAAGGTGACGGTCGACAACCTGGCGCTGACGCAGAAGGCATCGGCCGCCATTCCCGTGCCGACCACCGCCGTGCTGCCGCCGCAGGCCACCGGCACGCGGCCGTCGCGTGCGCTGCCCTACGAACTGCACACCACGTCGCGCATCGACGCGGGCGCCAGGACGGTGACGCTGAGCTTCGTCAATGGCGGCACGGCTGGCGCGGTCTTCCACGTCTACGACAAGCTGCACCTCGATGCCATTCCGCGCCGCTACGTGGTGGAGGCGGGCAAGAGCCTGGACGGCGTGTGGAGCGTGGCGGCGGACAACGGCCGGTACGACCTCTGGGTGCTGGGCCCGAACGGCTACCACCGGGAGTTCGTTGGCGATGTGTCCGAGCAGGCCGCGGCCGGCGGCGTGGATATCCAGGTCTGCTACGAGCTTTGCGATCCGGCAACGCTGCAGGTCAAGCTGCACAACCGCAGCGACAAGGCCTGCACGTTCGCGGCAACGGCCCGGGCATATCGCACCGACGGCCCGTGGCGGCAGACCGTGGCGCCGGGGCAGGTGGGCGAACTGCGCTGGACGCTGGGCGATAGCGGCAACTGGTACGACTTCGAGATCGGTTGCGACGTGGCGCCGTCGCTGCGCCGCCGTATCGCGGGCCGCATCGAGACCGGCAAGGACTCGATCAGCGATCCGGCGATGGGCCAGGTGTCGTAAGCAAGGGCGTCCCGCTGCATCGAGCGGGATAGCGGTGGTGCCGGCCGGCATGGCGTGTACACTTGCCGGCTGGCACCTGGCCCGACTTGCCGGGCCGGGTGCCGCTCCTGAAAACCGGACCCACGACACACGTCACCCCGACACAGAATCTCATGAAGAAAATCTCCCTGCTACTCGCTGCCGTTGCGCTGACCGCTTCGGGTCTGGCCGCCGCCGCCGAAACGCTGCCTTCGGGCGTGGTCGTCGATACCGTAACCAAGGGCACGGGCCCGTCGCCCAAGGCGTCGGACACCGTCAAGGTTCACTATCGCGGCACGCTGACCGATGGCACGGAATTCGACAGCTCGTACAAGCGCGGCCAGCCGATTTCGTTCCCGCTGAACCGCGTGATCCCGTGCTGGACCGAAGGCGTGCAGAAGATGCAGGTGGGCGGCAAGGTCAAGCTGACCTGCCCGGCCTCGACGGCCTACGGCGCGCGCGGCGTGCCGGGCACGATCCCGCCCAACGCCACGCTGAACTTTGAAGTGGAGCTGCTGGGCATCGGCGGCTGATGGCTTTCGCCCCTCTCCCGCCTGGCGGGAGAGGGGAGTCTTACCCTCCATAACTAGAAGAGGATCCGCATGGATTCCGTGTTTGTCGTCGTCGCGCTTGGCGCCGTCGTCGCCGGGTTTGTCCAGGGGCTTTCCGGATTTGCCTTCGGCATGGTCGCAATGTCGTTCTGGGCCTGGGGCGTGGAACCGCGCATGGCGGCGGCGATGTCCGTATTCGGCGCACTCACCGGCCAGTTGCTGGCGGCGTTCACGGTGCGGCGCAAGTTTCATCTATCCACGGTGCTGCCGTTCCTGCTGGGCGGCATCGTCGGCATTCCCATCGGCGTGAGCCTGCTGCCGCGACTCGACGTCAACCTTTTCAAGCTGTGCCTGGGCATGATCCTGGTGATCTGGTGCCCGATCATGCTGTTCTCGGCCCGCATTCCGCCGCTCCGCCATGGCGGTCGCGTGGCAGACGGCATCGTGGGGGTCATCGGCGGCATCATGGGCGGCATCGGCGGATTCACGGGCATTGCGCCCACGCTCTGGTGCACGCTGCGCGGCTTCGACAAGGACAGGCAGCGCGTGGTGATCCAGAACTTCAACCTCGGCGCGCTGATCGTGACGATGTCCGTCTACGTGGGCACCGGCATCATCACGCGCGACATGCTGCCGATGTTCGCCATCGTGGCGCCGGCCATGCTGATTCCGACCCTGATCGGCACGCGCGTCTATATCGGTATCAGCGACCTCGCCTTCCGGCGCATCGTCCTGACGCTGCTGACCGGCTCGGGCGTGGCGATGCTGGTCGCGTCGGTACCCAAGGTGCTGGGCTGATCACCCTTCATGTGACGCATTGGTGGCGTGGTGTCGCCTCGGCTACAGGGTGTCCGCCATGGGCGTTATCAGGGTTTATACTCACGTCCACCTGCCTGCGCCTGCTGCCGGTCATCCGGCATTCCCCGCATCATGAACAAGCGTTTCTACCTCTTCTGCGCCGCCACATGGGCGGCCGCCGCCATCCTGATCGTCGGTGACGGCGCCATGTCGACCGACGTGCTGAGCGGCGTGGTGGCGCTGGCCGGTTTCGACCTGTTGCGTCCCTGACGCCGGCCGGCCGGTCCCGTTGGTGCCAGAAAAGGCCTCCGTTTGCCGATTTGCACGGTGACGTGCGCGCCATACGCCGACGGTGATGGCGTTTTGGTTGCCTGACGTCTACGCTTGACTGTGGTCCGTGCGGATTTGCCGCGCGATATTCCTTTCTCAACAGTCTTGTGCAGGGAGATCCCGATGAAGGCGTTCACGATGGCATTGGCGGTGGCAGTTTGCATTCCCGGTATGGCAATGGCGGCCGGCCCGGCCAACCCTGCCGATCGCTACGACTACAACATGCGCACCACGAACAAGGACGGCTACGTGCCCGATCCGGCGCGCGTCACCAACAAGGAAGGCTACGTGCCGGACGCGGCCCGTTCGGGCGACAAGTTCGACCCGTACACGCAGGGCGCGAACCAGAACACGGCGTCGGCCCTGACCGACAGCAAGACCACCAAGAAGTCGTCGGGCAAATCGACGTCGCACAAGAAGGCGCCGACGACCCAGCAGTAACATGGTTGCCCGTGACAGCAAGACAAAGGCCCCGCATCGCGGGGCCTTTGTCTTGGGGCGTGCAGCGGCTCAACGCTGCGCCGACTGCTCTCCCCTGGCATACACGCGTTCGCCGGCTACCCAGGTTTCCAGCACCTGGATCTTCCAGATGTCGCTAGCCGGCACCTTGAACAGGTCGCGGTCCACCACGATGAAGTCGGCCCACTTGCCGGCTTCGAGCGAGCCGAGCGTCTTTTCCTGGTGCTCGGCGTAGGCGGCGTCCAGCGTGAAGGCGCGGAATGCCTGCGGCAGCGTCATGGCTTCCTCCGGGTGCCAGCCCTTGATCGGGCGGCCTTCGTGGTCGGTACGCGTCACGGCGGCGTGCAGGCCGTAGAACGGGTTGGCCGATTCCACCGGGAAGTCCGAGCCGCCGGCGATGACCGTGCCCTGCTTCAGGAAGGTCTGCCAGGCATAGGCGCCCTTGATGCGGTCATGGCCGATGCGGTCTTCGGCCATGTTCATGTCGCTGGTGGCGTGCGTGGGCTGCATCGACGCGATGAGGTCCAGCTTCTTGAAGCGCGGGATGTCCGGCATCGACACCACCTGCGCGTGCTCGATGCGGTTGCGCAGTTCGCGGCCGCCCACTTCCTTGTAGGCCACTTCCATGGCATCCAGCACCTGGCGGTTGGTCTTGTCGCCGATGGCGTGCACGTTGACCTGGTAGCCGGCCTTGATGGCCGTCTTCACGGCGGCCTGCATTGCGGCGTCGCTCATGAACAGCAGGCCGCTGTGGGCGTGGTCGTCGGTGTACGGCTCCATCAGCGCGGCACCGCGGCTGCCCAGGGCGCCGTCGCCGTACAGCTTGACGGCGCGCAGGTAGTAGCGGTCGTTGCCGTAGCCGATCACGGGGCCCTTGGCGGACAGCGCCTTGAAATCGTCGCCCGTGTCGCGAATCATCGCGTAGATGCGCGTGGTCAGCTTGCCCTGGTCGGCGAACTCGCGATAGATGCGGTCGTCGGTCACGGTCACGCCGGCGTCGCCGACGGCGGTCAGGCCCAGCGCGTTCATGTGGGCGATGGCGGCGGCCAGCGCGGCGCGGCGGTCGTCGTCGGTGTACGGCGGGATGATGTCGTTGACCAGGGCCATGGCCTTGTCGACCAGTACGCCGGTCGGGTTGCCGTTGGCATCGCGCTCGATGCGGCCGCCGGCCGGGTCCTTGGTGTCGCGCGTGATGCCGGCCGCCTGCAGCGCCTTGGTGTTCAGCCACGCCGCGTGGCCGTCCACGCGCACCAGGCGCGCGGGACGGTCGGAAACGGCGGCGTCGAGTTCGGCGGCGGTCGGGAAGCGGCCCAGCTTCCAGTTCACCTGGTTCCAGCCATAGCCCAGCAGCCACTTGCGCTGCGGGTTCTTCTGGCCGTAAGCACGGATGATGCCCTGCGCCTCATTCAGGTCCTTCGTGCCCGACAGCGAGATCTCGGTGGTCTTGAAGCCCAGGCGGAACACGTGGCCGTGGGCGTCGATCAGGCCCGGCAGCAGCGTCTTGCCCTGGCCGTCGATGCGTTTGGCATCGGGATACATTGCGCGCAGCGCGGCGGCGTCGCCGGTGGCCAGCACCTTGCCCTGGTCGAACACCAGGCCGCTGAACTGGGCGACCTTGTCGTTCTGCAGCGTATAGCCCTGGACGGATTCGACCAGCGTGGGTGCGGCGTGTGCGTGCAAGGCCGCCATGGCGGCCAGTGCCAGCAGGCTCGTGCGAATGGACTTCTTCAAGATGACTCCTGGTTGTTGTGCCGAGTTTTTCTTATCGTGTTGTCAATGACGCCCGGGTGGCGCCTGGGGTGTTGCCCATATTCACCGGATGCCGGGGCCAGGCCGCGCGCGGAGGCGTCAGGGCGGGGCTCGGGCAGCGGTGGGAATTCCATCTCGGCATACCGCACGAAGCGCGACTTGCGCGCGATGCGGTAGCCGAGCCAGATCAGCAGGAAGATCGGAATGCCCACGTAGGTGGCAGTCACCGCCGCCCAGTCGATCTTGCCGTCGGTAAAGGCCTGGTAGTTCTGGCCCAGCGTCACGATCATGCACAGCGCGAACGCGAAGATCGGTCCGTACGGGAAGAACGGCGAGCGGTACGGCAGGCGGTTCAGGTCCAGGCCCTGCGCGACAAATCCCTTGCGGAAGCGGTAGTGGCTGACGGCGATGCCCAGCCACGCGATGAAGCCGGTCATGCCCGACAGGTTCAGCAGCCACAGGTAGACCGACTTGCTCTCGAACATCGACGTCAGGAAGCACAGCGCGCCCACGGCCGTGGTGGCCAGCAGCGCCATCAGCGGCACGCCGTTGCGGGTCAGCTGCGCGAACACGCGCGGTGCGCGGCCTTCGGTGGCCAGGTTGTAGAGCATCCGCGTGGACGCATACATGCCTGAGTTGCCGGCCGACAGCACGGCCGTCAGGATCACCGCGTTCATCACGCCGGCCGCGAAGGCCAGCCCGGCATGACGGAACACCAGCGTGAACGGGCTGACGCCCACGGTTTCCACGTCGGTCTTGAGCAGGCTTGGATCGGTGTACGGAATCAGCACGCCGATGATGAAGATGGCCAGCACGTAGAACAGCAGGATGCGCCAGAACACCTGCCGCACGGCGCGCGGAATGTTCCTGGCGGGATCGGCCGATTCGCCGGCCGCCACGCCGATCAGTTCGGTGCCCTGGAACGAGAAGCCGGCAATCATCGCCACGCCGACCAGCGCGGGCAGCCCGCCCACGAACGGGGCGTCGCCGGTGGTCAGGTTGGCAAAGCCGTTCACATGCGCGAAATCGCCGCGCATGATGCCGAAGATCATCAGCGTGCCGATCACGATAAAGGCGATCACGGTGACCACCTTGATCAGCGCGCACCAGTATTCGGCCTCGCCGAAGCCGCGCACCGAGATCGCGTTGAGCGCGAACATCAGGCCGAGGAACAGCGCGCTCCACAGCACGCCCGGCGTGTCGGGGAACCAGTACTGCATGACGAGCTGCGCGGCCGCCAGTTCCACGGCGATGGTCACGGCCCAGTTGTACCAGTAGTTCCAGCCCAGCGCGAAGCCGAAGCCTTCGTCCACGTACTTGGCGCCGTAGGTGGCGAACGATCCCGACACCGGCATGTAGGCGGCAAGCTCGCCCAGGCTGGTCATCAGGAAGTAGACCATCGCGCCGATCAGGATGTAGGCCGCCAGCGCCCCGCCGGGGCCGGCCTGCGCGATCGTGGCGCCCGATGCCACGAACAGGCCGGTGCCGATCGAGCCGCCAATGGCGATCATGGTCAGATGGCGTGCGCGCAGGGTGCGGCGCAGCCCGGGCGCGTGTGCGCCTTCTTTTGTATTCGATTGAGTGGACATATAAGACATGCGTCCGGGCCCTTGTGAGGCCTCGGGCTAGTTTGCCGGCCAGCAGTCTCCTCTCCACGGGCCGGCATGGTGGGCGGCATCATAAGAGAAAACAGGGGCCGGGAAAAGGCGGGAAATGCCGGAGCCAGTGGCTTCAGCGCAAGCTTTTGTCGATGCGGGCGACGAGACCGTTCATCCAGTTGCGCAGCGCCGCGTCGGACATGACCAGCGCCGTACTGCGCCACAGCACGCGATACACATTGTTGCGATTGACCTTGATCACGCGGGCCGGATCGAGCCACGCATCGTTTTCCACCAGCAGCGCCAGCGTTTCCAGGCCGATCAGGATCGGCCACAGGCAGGCCAGCCGCAGCCGGATGGCCCTGCGGGGCAGGGCGAACGTGTAGGCCATCGCCTCGCGCAAGTGGTCGAGCGCAATGCGCACCAGTTCTTCGAGCATGGGCCGGGCCCGCCGCGAATTTGTCGGATCGAGCAGCATCGGCATGGTCAGGCCATGGCGGTCGAGCACTTCGGCGGGCAGGTAGCAGCGGCCGATGCGCAGGTCCTTGCCGACGTCGCGCAGCACGTTCACCATCTGCAGCCCCTTGCCGAAACGCACCCCGCGACGCCGCATCGTGTCGAGCGGGTCCTTCATGGTGCCGGGCAGATGCGCGTCGGTCATGGTGGTCCAGAACTCGCCAACGCAGCCGGCCACCAGGTATGTATAGCGATCCAGGTCGGCCAGCGCCGGCAGGGCCGCGACCTGGCCCGAGCGTTCGTCGGGAAAGGTCTGCAGGTCGAACTCCATGCCTTCGGTCAGCGTGGTGACGATGCCCTGCACGGCGGCGCGGTCCGATGGCGAAAGCTGCGCCAGGACGTCCAGCGCCGGGGAAATCGTTTCGAGCAGCACCCGCTCGTCGGACACGGTCTGCTGCCCGGCCACCTCCACGGCCAGCCGCCGCGCCAGCGCGCCGCCATCGTCGGCGCCGTTGATGCGCTGGCGCAGTGCCAGCAGCAGGTCAAGCCGCTGCGCGGGTGGGATCAGCGAGGTATCGGCGATGGTGTCCGCGGCGCGCGCCAGCAGATAGGCCAGCCCGACGGGGTCGCGCATGCCCGCGGGCAGCACGCGCAGCGTCAGGTAGAACGAACGGGAAACACCTTTCAGCAACGGGCCGAGCAGGAAGGCCCGGTTGGGGTTTGGCATGGCGGTTGGCAGACGATGGGACGGCGCATTGTACCCATTGCGCCTGCCGACACCTGCACCAATGCTTCCGCGCCGCGCCTGCCGTCAGTCGTACTGAAGCTTCGGATACCAGCTTGCGCCGCGCCCTTCGGGCGTGGTGTCCAGCAGCGTCCAGAGCGGATCGAGGTCCGGTGCGCCGCGCGGGTCCTGGCCTGGGTCGGCCATCGCGCCGCTCATCTCGCCGCTGTAGAAATGGCGAATCTTGCCGTCGCGTCGGGTAAAGACGGTGTAGCCCGGCATGTCGGCGTCGTCCGCGCTCACATAGTCACGCGTGAAAGCGCCATCGGTGTCGGCGTACACCTTCAACTGCGTCCAGCCGCGCGCGGCCTTGGCTGCCTTGAGCCGCTCGATCGGCGAGCGCGCCACCATGGCCAGTGCCACGCGCTGTTCGATGTCGGGCACCTTGCCTTCCCACGACGCCATCAGCGACGTACACATCGGGCAGGGCCTCTCGCGCTGCGGGCCGAACATGTAGTTGTAGACCACCAGCGTGTCCTTGTCGCCGAACAGATCGGCCAGCGTGACCAGGCCGTTTTCGCCCGTGAATTGATAGGTTTGCTTCACTTCGCCGCCCGGGGGCAGCTGGCGGCGCATTGCCGCCACGCGTTCGATGTGTCGACGCAGCTCGATTTCCTCGGCCAGCAGCGCATTGCGGGCCTGGCGGTATGCGGCGTCTTCGTTCGGGAAATGCGCGCGATTGCGTTCGGCCAGTGCCCTGGCCGGGGTCAATGTGGACGATTGCATCATCGTCTAGCCTCCTGAAATTCGAATCCGTGGCGTGCGCGCCACGCTGGGGAAGACCCGCGCCTGCCCGGAAAGCCCCGGGTGGCGCGGCCATTCGACCAGCATAGGCAAAGAAGTGTCCACATACGCACCCCCACCCCGGCGCGGTCATTCCCATGTCATGCCGGGTTATGCATAATCTGTAGCATCTGGGGCTTCAAGATTTGATCTGATGCGCGTGACGATTCGAACCACGACGATTCCTGGATCCCACAGCCAGGGCCCACTGCATCGGGCGGCGGTCTACCTCAATACCGAGGAAGATGCTTCGCCGCTGATGGTCAGTGCATGGAGTCAGCGTGAACCCGATGCTTTCCTTGCCGCCCAACGCTGGGCGCGCAATCATCACTACATGGTTTCGAATCCCCGCAACGGCACGTATTACGGTGGTCGCACCGCGCGCTGAAGTGCAGCGTCGGCGCACCGTCCTGAAGCATTAGCCGTTGTGTGGTCTGGCACTGGTTGTGGCGGGGCCCGCCTGTGCCGACGCGGGCCTGCCCCAAGGTTTCACCAGGCGGAACCTTGCCGCGCGGCTGCGCGGTGATCGACCGCTTTTATGCCTTTTCCGTGCCGGCGGGCGGGTGGGGCGGTTCTGGCCGCGTAGAATGGTCGCGAAAAACAGGCCGCGAGCCACATCCACGACGCGCATCAATGAATACCCCGGCAACAGAACCGGCAGCAGACCGGCGTCCCCAGACTTCCTCCGACATTGACAACAGCACCGCCGCGCGCGGCATTGCGTTGCTCACGTTCGCGTTCATCCTGAGCCAGTTCTATCGCAGTTGCCTGGCGGTCATCGCGCCGGAGCTGCAGCATGATTTCGGGCTGTCGCCGGCGGGCTTCGGCGCGCTGTCGTCGTGCTTCTTCCTGTCGTTCGCGGTGGCGCAGATTCCGGTTGGGATCGCCTTCGACCGCTATGGCGTGGGGCGTCCCACCGCGTGGCTGCTTGGCGTTGGCGCGGCATCGGCCGTGGGTTTCGTGCTGGCGCCCAGCGGCGCGCTGGCCATGCTGGCCCAGGCGGGCCTGGGCCTCGCCTGCGCGCCAGTCTTCATGGGGCTGCTGCACTATGCGTCGGAGCAGCTTTCCGAACGGGAATACATGCGCGTGGTCAGTCGCTCGAACGCCATGGGCATGATCGGCGCGCTCTGCGCCACGGCACCGCTGGGCTGGTTCTCGCAGCATTTCGGCTGGCGCCCCGCGCTGGCCATTTCGGCGCTGTGCATGGTGGGTGCCTGCTATGGCGTATGGCGCTACGTGCGTGACAGCGGCCATGCGCAGGCGCGCCAGGCCCCCATGGGCGCGATGCTGGCCGAAAGCGTGAAGCTGCTCGGCAATTGGCCGCTGTGGACGCTGATTCCGGTTTGCGTGGCCATGGCGGCCGGCACGGGTTTCCGCAACGCCTGGAGCGGGCCGTACCTGGCCGATGTGTTTGGCCTGCAGCCCGGCACGCGCGGCGTTGCGCTGACACTGCTGAGCCTGGCGGGCTTTGCCACGGCGTTCCTGCTGCCGGTGCTGGTGCGGCGTAGCACGCTCAAGCGCACCATCGGCGGCTGGGCGTGCCTGTCGATGGTAGGTGGCCTCGTGCTGACGATCTGGCCCGATACCGGCGTGGCGTCTGGCGTTGGGCTGATGGCGCTGCTGTCGACCATCGGCATGCTGCATCCGCTGGTGATGGCGCAGGGCCGCGCGCTGATTGCGCCGGCCAAGCGCGGACGCGGGCTGGGCCTGCTCAACACGTTCGTGTTTCTGGGCTCGGCGCTGACATCGTGGGGCTTTGGGCTGATCGCCAATGTGGGCCATCTGCGCGACTGGCCCGTGGCCAATACGTACTCGGCCATCTTCTTCTCGGCCGTGGCCGTCGTGGCGCTGTCGCTGGTGCCGTACTGGTTCAGCCCGACATCGCCCGTTTCGCACCAGAAATAGGCGCCAACATTACAGTTGGCTTTCAACGCGAATTTGCGGCCGCAATTCGCGTTTTCCCTGATTTTTCGCTCAAGTTTGACTACGCCAGACCGTTAGGACTTCCAATGTCTGTCCGTGCGTACATTCACGTGTACGGCTGACGCAGGAGGAGCGGCCGGGGGCAACACGCGACTCGGCCTGCCACTAACCAATGGATCAGGTACAAGCAATGAAAAATCTTGGTATTGGTGTACGCCTAGGCATCGGCTTTGGCGTGGTGTTGGCGTTGTCTACGCTCATGACCGTGCTCGGCGTCGTGCGCCTGCAGGAGGTTGCGGGCCGTACGCACGCGATGATGCAGGAGCCGCTGGCCAAGGAACGTCTGGTCAGCGACTGGTATCGACTGATGTATGCAAGCGTGCGCCGTACCACGGCCGTGGCACGCAGTAGCGATCCGTCGCTGGGTGCGTTCTTCGCGGCGGAGACCGCCTATTCGGTCAAGGCGATTGCCGAACTGCGCGACAAGATCGAGCCGCGCCTGTCCACGGAAGAGGAAAAGGCATCGTTCAAGAAGATCCAGGTGGTGCGCAACCCGTACAACGATTCGCGCGACAAGATCACCAAGCTCAAGGCCGAAGGCCTGACCGATGACGCCAACAAGGTGCTGGAGTCGGAATTCGTGCCGGCTGGCGATGCCTATCTGGCCGAGATTCAGAAGCTGCTCGATATCCAGCGCGCCTCGATCGATGCCACGGCAGTGCAGATCAACAACATCTACGAGAGCGCCCGCAACGGCATGATCACGCTGGGCGTGATCTCGCTGGCCATCGGCGTGGCCTTTGCCTGGTGGCTGACCATCGGCATCACGCGTCCGCTGCATCGCGCCGTGGGCTTCGCGCGCACCGTGGCGTCGGGCGACCTGACCAGCCGCATCGAGGTGGACTGCACCGACGAGACCGGCCAGTTGCTGGAAGCGCTGCGCGAGATGAACGACAACATCCTGGGCATCGTCAAGGAAGTGCGCGTCGGCACCGATGCCATTGCCACGGGCACCAGCCAGATTGCCGCGGGCAACACCGATCTGTCCCAGCGTACCGAGGAACAGGCGTCGTCGCTGCAGGAAACGGCGTCGAGCATGGAAGAGCTGACCAGCATCGTGCGTCAGAACGCCGACAGCGCCAAGCAGGCCAGCGCGCTGGCCGTGAATGCGTCCGAGGTGGCCACGCAGGGCGGCGATGTGGTGGGTCAGGTCGTGCACACGATGGACGAGATCAACGCGTCGTCGCGCAAGGTCGTGGACATCATTTCCGTGATCGAAGGCATCGCGTTCCAGACTAACATCCTGGCGCTGAATGCGGCAGTGGAAGCCGCCCGGGCCGGTGAGCAGGGTCGCGGCTTTGCCGTGGTGGCCGGCGAGGTGCGCAGCCTGGCGCAGCGCAGCGCCACGGCAGCCAAGGAAATCAAGTCGCTGATCGGGGATTCGGCCGATCGCGTCGAGCGCGGATCGGAGCTGGTCGCCCAGGCGGGTCAGACCATGGAAGAGATTGTCAGCGCCGTGAAGCGCGTGACCGACATCATGGGCGAAATCAGCGCGGCGTCGGCCGAGCAGAGCGCAGGCATCGAGCAGGTGAACCAGGCCGTCACGCAGATGGACACCGTGACGCAGCAGAACGCCGCGCTGGTGGAACAGGCCGCGGCAGCCGCCGGCTCGCTCGAAGAGCAGGCCCAGCGGCTCAAGGAAGCCGTGGCGACCTTCCGCCTGGCCGCCTGAAGCCGAAGGCCCGAAGCGTGGTTCCACACCGCGCTTCAGGCCTGGCAGCCGTTACTTCGTCCTGGGCGGCACGATCGTGCCGCCCGACTGCGCGGCCTCGCGGGCGTGCTCCATCTGCGGCATCATGTTGCTGTTCAGGTGGAACATGACCCACAGCGAGCCTGACAGCGTGATCACCACCAGCGTCAGCGTGAACATCAGCGACAGCATGTTCCAGCCGCCCTCGGACTTCGCGTTCATGTGCAGGAAGTAGATCATGTGGACGACGATCTGTACCGCGCCGATCAGCAGGATCACCACGGCCGTGGTTGACGACTTGTCGAACACCTTCCCCATCACCAGCCAGAACGGCACCGCCGTCAGGAACACCGACAGCACGAAGCCCGTCAGGTAGCCGCCCAGCGTGGCGTGAGGCCCGATGTCTTCTTCGTGATGGCCGTGGCCGTGGTCGTGGCCGTTCATCGCGTGGTCTTGCGCGCTCATGGCAGCGTTCCCATCAGGTAGACAAAGGTAAAGACGCCGATCCAGACGACGTCCAGAAAGTGCCAGAACATCGACAGGCACATCAGCCGCCGCTTGTTGGCCGTGATCAGGCCATGGCGGCCCACCTGCAGCATCAGCACGATCAGCCACACCATGCCGAACGTCACGTGCAGCCCGTGCGTGCCGACCAGCGAGAAGAACGACGTCAGGAACGCGCTGCGCGTGGGGCCGGCGCCCTCGTGGATCAGGTGCGCGAACTCGTACAGTTCGACGAACAGGAACGCCGCGCCGAACACGCCCGTGATGGCCAGCCAGATCTGCGTCCCCGCCACACGGTTCTGCTGCATCTGCAGCATGGCAAAGCCATATGTGATCGACGACAGGAGCAGGAACGACGTGTTCAGCGCAACCAGCGGCAGCTCGAACAGCTCGGCGCCGGTGGGCCCGCCGGCGTATTCGCGCCCCAGCACGCCATAGGCGGCGAACAGGCAGGCGAAAATCAGGCAGTCGCTCATCAGATAGAGCCAGAACCCCAGCAGCGTGCCGTTTTGCGGGTGGTGCTCCTCGGTCAGATAGAACTGGTAGCCGCCCGGCGGTGCGTCATCCGCCGCCGAGGTGCTGTGCGCGTGGAGGGGAAGGGTCGTATCAGCCATGGCCAGTCATCAGTTGGGTGCGTGCCGCTTCGGTACGGACCACGTCTTCGGTCGGGATGTAGTAGTCGCGCTTGTAGTTGAAGGTATGGATGATTGCCGCGATGATCGTGGCCGCGAACGACACGGCCGCCAGCCACCAGATGTGCCAGATCAGCGCAAAGCCCATCAGCGTGCACAGCGCGGCCAGAACGATTCCCGCCGCGGTGTTCTTGGGCATGTGGATCGGGATGAAGCCCTCCATCGGCCGCTTGTAGCCGTACTGCTTCATCTGCCACCAGGCATCGGTGTCATGCACCACCGGCGTGAACGCGAAGTTGTACTGCGGCGGCGGCGACGAGGTGGACCATTCCAGCGTGCGGCCGTCCCAGGGGTCGCCGGTGGTGTCGCGCAGTTCCTCGCGGCGCATGAAGCTGACCACCAGCTGAATGATGAAGCAGGCAATGCCGCAGGCGATCAGGAACGCGCCGAACGCGGCGATCAGGAACCAGATCTGCAGCGACGGATCCTCGAAATGGTTCACCCGGCGCGTCACGCCGAGCAGGCCCAGCCAGTACAGCGGCATGAACGCGAAGTAGAAGCCGGTGAGCCAGAACCAGAACGATGCCTTGCCCCACGACGCCACCAGCCGGTAGCCGAACGCCTTCGGAAACCAGTAGTAGATGCCGGCCATCAGCCCGAACAGCACGCCGCCGATGATCACGTTGTGGAAGTGGGCGATCAGGAACAGGCTGTTGTGCAGCACGAAGTCGGCCGGCGGCACCGCCAGCAGCACGCCTGTCATGCCGCCGATCACAAACGTGACCATGAAGCCAACCGTCCACAGCATCGGCGCCTCGAACTTGATCTTGCCGTGGTACATCGTGAACAGCCAGTTGAAGATCTTCGCCCCGGTGGGAATCGAAATGATCATCGTCGTGATCCCGAAGAACGAGTTCACGCTGGCGCCCGACCCCATGGTGAAGAAGTGGTGCAGCCACACCAGGTACGACAGCACGGTAATCACCACGGTGGCGTACACCATCGACGCGTAGCCGAACAGGCGCTTGCGGCAGAACGTGGCCGTGACCTCCGAGTAGATGCCGAACACCGGCAGCACCAGGATGTAGACCTCGGGGTGGCCCCAGATCCAGATCAGGTTCACGTACAGCATGGCGCTGCCGCCCTGGTCCGCGGTGAAGAAGTTGGTGCCGACGTAGCGGTCCATCGACAGCAGCGCCAGGGCGGCGGTCAGCACCGGAAACGCCGCGATGATCAGCACGTTGGTGCACAGCGACGTCCAGGTGAAGATCGGCATGCGCATCAGCGTCATGCCCGGCGCGCGCATTTTGACGATGGTGACGAGCAGGTTGATCCCGGATAACAACGTCCCGACCCCCGCCACCTGCAACGCCCATATGTAGTAGTCGACGCCCACATCCGGACTGTGCAGGATGCCGGACAGCGGCGGATACGCGAGCCAGCCCGTGCGCGCGAACTCGCCGACGAACAGCGACATCATCACCAGGATGGCGCCGCCGGTGGTCATCCAGAAGCTGAAGTTGTTCAGGAACGGAAAGGCCACGTCGCGCGCGCCGATCTGCAGCGGCACCACGAAGTTCATCAGCCCCGTGACCAGCGGCATGGCCACGAAGAAGATCATGATCACGCCATGTGCGGTGAAGATCTGGTCATAGTGGTGCGGCGGCAGGTAGCCGAGGTTGTCGCCGAACGCCACGGCCTGCTGCAACCGCATCATCACCGCATCGGCAAAGCCGCGCAGCAGCATCACGATGCCCAGCACGATGTACATGATGCCGATCTTCTTGTGGTCGATGCTGGTGAACCATTCGTGCCAGAGGTACCCCCACACGCGGTAGTAGGTCAGCAGTGCCACCAGGGCAATGCCGCCCAGGACGACGACGGCAAAGGTTCCGATGAGGATGGGCTCGTGCAGCGGGATGGATTCCCACGACAGGCGGCCAAAGATCATGTTGGCGAGTTCTGAACGCTCGGGCATGGTTGTCACCTGGGCCTGTATTGACCAATGCTGGCCAATGATGATTGGCGAAATCTGATTCGTGAAGGGGTGGAACCGGGTTGCGCCTCAGCGCAACACCTGCCTGCCGTCATTGAGCGCGGCATCTGGCGCGAACACCGGCGCCACGTCCGGTGTGTTGCTCGCGGTGCAGATTTCCGCGGTCGGATCGAACCTGGCACGGTTGCGGTTCTGGTTCTGTGCCATGGTGTCCGCCATGCATGTCCCGCCCTCCACGCAGCGGTTCAGGATCAGCTTGTAGAGGTTGGGGTCGACACTGGCATAGCGTTGCACCGGGTCGCTCTCGCTGGGCTTGGCCAGCTTCAGATAGGTGTCCTTCGACAGCGGCGTGCCCGACGATTTCGCCTGCTGCACCCAGCGGTCGAAATCCTCGTTGGACATGCCGTGGAACTTGAAGCGCATGTGCGAGAAGCCCGCCCCGCTGTAGTTGGCCGACATGCCTTCGTAGACGCCGGCCTTGTTGATCACCGCATGCAACTGGGTCTGCATGCCCGGCATCGCGTAGACCATGCCGGCCAGCGATGGCACGAAGAACGTGTTCATGACCGAGGTGGCGGTGATCCGGAACGCAATGGGCCGGTCAACCGGCGCGGCCAGTTCGTTGACCGTGGCAATGCCTTGCTCGGGATACAGGAACAGCCATTTCCAGTCCATCGCCACCACTTCCACGGTGAGCGGCTTGACGTCGGCCGCCACCGGGCGGCGCTCGTCGAGGCGGGTCAGCGGACGGTAGGGATCAAGCTGGTGGGTGCTGACCCAGGTGACCGCGCCCAGCGCGATGATGATCAGCAGCGGCGCGGCCCAGATGGCCAGTTCCAGCACGGTGGAATGATCCCACTCGGGGTTGTAGGGCGCGTCCTTGGCGCTTTCGCGATATCGCCACGCAAACAGCAAGGTCAGGCATATCACCGGCACGATGATCAGCAGCATCAGGCAGGTGGCGATGATGATCAGGTCACGCTGCCGCACCGCCATGTCGCCGGAGGGCGACAACAGCACGGCGTTGCTACATCCCGCAAGGCCCAGCAGCATGGCGATTGCGGCACTTCGCAAAAGCATCTTTCCCGTCACACGAAACGTCGGCACTGCAGCTTCGAAGCGTGGCATGGTGTTGGAAGTGGCGTTTGATTAACGTCGACGGCTGACAGACGCCGCAATCTTTCGATTTCCAATGGCAGTTTAGGCGCTATTCTTGTTACTGCGGGACTTTAAGTGCAGTACGACATTCCTTCCGCACTCGATGGAGACTCCACGATGGCCAGTCTGTCCCACCAGCACCGCGCGTCGCCGACTGCACCTCCGGCGCCCGGCCACCATGACGTGGCACCTGCCGAAATCGCCACAGGCGTGGTGATTGGCCGCGCTTCCGAGTACTTCGATTTCTTCACCTACGGCATCGCCTCGGTCCTGGTTTTTCCCACGGTCTACTTTCCGTTTGCCAGCGAACTGGCCGGGCTGCTCTACAGCTTTGCCATCTTCTCGTTCGCGTTTGTCGGACGCCCGTTTGGAACGGCGCTGTTCATGCGCGTGCAGCGGCGCTGGGGGCGCGGCGTCAAGCTGACGGCGTCGCTGTTCCTGCTGGGCACGGCCACGGTGGGCATCGCATTCCTGCCCGCGTACGCGTCGATTGGCAGTACTGCCATCTATCTGCTGGCGCTGTTCCGCTTCCTGCAAGGCATTGCGTTCGGCGGTTCGTGGGACGGCCTGCCCTCGCTGCTGGCGCTCAACGCGCCCGAGAACAAGCGGGGCTGGTATGCGATGGTGGGGCAACTCGGCGCGCCGACCGGGTTCCTGGTGGCGGGCGGGCTGTTCCTGTTCCTCTATGTCAGCCTGACCCCGCCCGAATTCATCGACTGGGGCTGGCGCTATCCGTTCTACGTGGCGTTCGCCATCAACGTGGTGGCGCTGTTCGCGCGGCTGCGGCTGGTGGTCACGCACGAGTACACGCGGCTGCTGGAGGAAGACGAACTGGAGCCCATCAGCACGCTGCAGATGGTGAACGCGCAGGGCTTCAACATCTTCCTCGGTGCGTTTGCGTCGCTGGCCAGCTATGCACTGTTCCACCTGGTCACGGTGTTTCCGCTGTCCTGGGTCAGCCTGCACAAGACGCAGGCGATCAGCGACGTGCTGGCGATCCAGATCGTCGGCGCGGCCATTGCCTTCATTGGCACGCTGATCTCCGGCTGGCTGGCCGACCGCATCGGCCGGCGCACCACGCTGGCGACGATGGCGGTGCTGATCGGCATTTTCAGCCTGGCGGCGCCATGGCTGCTGGATGGCGGCGCATCGGGCCAGGACACCTTCATTCTGGTCGGATTCGGCCTGCTCGGGCTGTCGTATGGGCAAGCGGCCGGCGTGGTCACGTCCAACTTCGACACCAAGTTCCGCTATACCGGGGCCGCGCTGACCACGGATTTCGGCTGGCTGTTCGGCGCCGCGTTTGCACCATTGGTGGCGCTGGGGCTGTCGTCGCTGTTTGGTCTGGTGGCCGTGACGCTGTATCTGCTGTCGGGGGTGGTGGCTACGCTGATCGCGCTGCGCATCAATCGCGCGCTGGGGACGCCCGACGACGCTTGAATTCGCTCAACGCAAAATCGACGAAGGCGCGTGCCGCGGCTGTGCGGTACGCGCCTTTTCTTTGCAGCAGCGCCGCGTGCCGTGGCGGCAGCGGGCGTTCCAGCTTCAGGATGCGCAGGTCCGCATGGCCGGCGGCGATGGCGGCCGGCAGCACCGTGGCGTGGCGGCCGCTGCGTACCGCATCCAGCACGGCGCTCACCGAGTTGGCTTCGAACGTGATGCGCGGCTCGATACCCAGGCCGCCAAAGTAGCGCGCGATATAGCCGCGCGTGGCAAATTCCCGCGTCAGCATGGCCATCGATTCGCCAGCCAGCGCCTCTGCGTCCAGCGCGGCGCGACGCCGTGCCAGCGGGTGCGACGCGCCCACCATGTAGGCGAGCGGTTCCTCGATCAGCGGCGTGGCTTCCAGATCCGGCAGGTGGATGTCGTCGAAGGCGATGCCGATGTCGATGTCGTCATCGGCCAGCAGCGGTTCCACGCGTTCCTGCGGCATTTCGCGCAGGCTGAGCGTGATGTTTGGATACTTCCCATTGAACGCCACGATCAACGGCACCACCAGGTAGGGCGTGAACGTCGGCGTCATGGCCAGGCGCAGGTTGCCGCGCGTCAGCTCGCCCACGTCGTGGATGGCGCGCTGCCCGGCTTCCAGGTCCTGCAGCGCCCGCCGCGCGTGCACGTAGTAGGCCTGCCCCGCGTCGGTCAGCCGTACGGCGCGGCCGCTGCGGTCGAACAGCGGCGCGCCCAGGGTGTCTTCGAGCTGGCGGATCTGTTGCGAGAGCGTGGGCTGAGAGACGTGCAGCGTCTCGGCGGCGCGCGTGAAGTTGCCGGCGTCGGCAACAGCCAGGAAGTAGCGAACGTGGCGCAGCAGCATGGAGAGGGTCAGGTATTGGTATTGCCAATGGTAGGCATAATAATCCCGTCTTTGACCAATGGCACGAGATTCGACATGCTAGCGGCTCAAATGGGGGGATTATCGTGAAAGACCTGATTCAAGGCATTCTCAAATTCCAGCGCGAGGAGTTTCCGAAGCGCTCCGCGCTGTTCCAGGAGCTGGCCACGCAGCAGAGTCCCAGCACGCTGTTCATCGCCTGTTCGGACAGCCGCGTGGAGCCGGCACTGCTGACGCAGAGCGAGCCCGGCAAGCTGTTCGTGATCCGCAACGCTGGCAATATCGTACCCGCCTATGCGGTGCAGCCCGGTGGCGTATCGGCCAGCGTGGAATACGCGGTGGCGGGCCTCAGGGTGCGCGATATCGTGATCTGCGGCCATTCGAACTGCGGTGCGATGACGGCGGTGGCCATGTGCCAGTGCCTGGACCATATGCCGTCCGTGGCCGAATGGCTCGAACATGCCGCAGGGGCCCGCAAGATCAGCCTGGCACGGCTACATGCATCGGACGCCGAGCGCGTGGCGGACATGGTGCGCCAGA
The DNA here is from genome assembly GCF_057815095.1 of Cupriavidus sp. 86D6. NCBI lineage: Bacteria > Pseudomonadati > Pseudomonadota > Betaproteobacteria > Burkholderiales > Burkholderiaceae > Cupriavidus > Cupriavidus sp. 86D6. The sequence goes on from NZ_JBYPSB010000015.1 coordinate 47,504, forward strand.
ACGTGATCGAGCAGCTGGCCCATCTGCGCACCCACCCGTGCGTGGCCCAGGCGCTGGCCGAGCGGCGCATTACGCTGCACGGCTGGTACTACGACATTGGCACCGGCGCGATCGATGCGCTGGACGGCAAGTCCGGCCGGTTCGTGCCGCTGGCCGAGCATCCGGACGTCAACGCGACGGAGATGGCCGCATGAAGGTGAAGCGCATCGTCGCCAATGTCGCGGCCGCCGACCCGGCCGCCGCGCGCCGCTTCTACCACGACATCTTCGGTCTGGACCTGCTGATGGACCATGGCTGGATCGCCACCTACGGGTCTGTCGCCACGCAGACCGTGCAGGTCAGCTTTCTGTCCGAGGGCGGCTCCGGAACGCCGGTGCCGGACCTGTCGATCGAAGTGGACGACCTCGACGCCGCGCTGGCCCGCGTACAGGCTGCCGGCCTGCCCATTGCCTATGGGCCGGCCGACGAACCCTGGGGCGTGCGGCGCTTCTTTGTGCGCGACCCGTTCGGCAGGCTGGTCAACGTGCTGGTGCATGCTTGACGCACGCGGCGGCGCCTTGGAAAGTGAAACAATCCGTACACGGTGCACCAATGCGAAGATTTGCCGTTAATGTTGTCATCCACGACGACAAGAAACGGCCGACAAGCTTATGCAGTTGCCCCCGATTCCCGCCAATGAAGCCGTCCGCCTGGCCACGCTGCGGTCGCTCAACATTCTCGACACGCCCCCGGAGGAACGCTTCGACCGCCTGATGCGGCTGGCCAAACGCCTGTTTGGCGTGCCCATCGCCGTGGTCAGCCTGGTCGATGCCAATCGCCAGTGGTTCAAGGCCTGCGAGGGGCTCGACGATTCGGAGGCGTCGCGCGACACATCGTTCTGTGGCCACGCCATCTGTGGCGACGACATCCTGCTGATTCCCGATGCCACGCAGGACCTGCGCTTCCACGACAACCCGCTGGTCACTGGCGCGCCCCATATCCGCTTCTATGCCGGCCGGCCGCTGTCCGCGCCCAACGGCGCCAAGATCGGCACGCTCTGCCTGATCGACCGCAAGCCGCGCGGTTTCGACGCCGAAGACCGCGCGTTGCTGCACGATCTGGCGCAGATGGCCGAGCAGGAACTGGCGGCCGTGCACATGGCCACCATGGACGAACTGACGCTGCTGTCGAACCGGCGCGGCTTCAGCGTGCTGGGACAGCATGCGATCGAACTGTGCCGGCGGCTGGACCGGCCCGCCACGCTGGTGTTCTTCGACATGGATGGCTTCAAGCCGATCAACGACCGCTTTGGCCACGCCGAGGGCGACCGTGCGCTGACCGCGTTTGGCGCGGAGCTGCGGGCCGCGTTTCGTGAATCGGATGTGGTGGGGCGTATTGGCGGCGACGAGTTCGCCGTGCTACTGACCAATACCGATGCCGCCGGCTGCCATGACGCCCTGGGGCGGCTTCAGCGGCAGCTCGATGCCTGGAATGCGCGCAACCCGCTGGGGTACGCGTTGCAGTTCAGCGCGGGGGCGATCGCCTTCGATCCGCTGCGCCACGGCAATGTCCACGACCTGCTGGCCGAAGCGGATGCGGCGATGTACGCCAACAAGGCCGCGCGCAAGGCACAGCGCCACTGAAGGGGCACCGCGCGGGCCCAAGGGATCAGCGCGGGCGTGGCGGGGCGCGGTCGGGCGCGGCCCGCAAGACGCCGGCGGCGATCTCGCCGGTCAGCGCGTCGATGGCTTCGAGCTCGGCCTCGCCGATGACCACCGGCATGCGGGTGCTGCCCCAGTCGCCATAGATCATGGCGATGCAGCGGTTGCGGATCTTCACCGGCGCCAGCAGAATCGTGCGCGCATCGGGCAGCGCATCGCGATACCAGCGCGGCATGCGCTGCGCCATCTCCGCGTCGAACGTATCCGCGATCAGCAGCGGCCTGGCCGACAGCCCGGCAAAGTGGAACACATCGGGCACGAAGCCTTCCTCGTACGACAGCGCGGGCAGCACCTCGCGCATGCCCTCGCCAAAGCCCAGGCGCGCGTGGAAGCGGCGCGTGGTGGGGTTCAGCATCATCAGGAAGCAGCGCGAGAAATCGAGCGCCCGCATGCTGGTTTCCAGCACCATCGGCGCCAGTTGCGAAACGGTCAGGCTGGCGCCCTCGCGTTGCACTTCGGCAAGGCCCGCCCGCAGGCGTTCGAGCACGTTCACCGGTTGCGGGCCGTGCGGGGCGCCGCCGTCGGCCGGCGCGGCGGCTTCCGATGCGGTGATCGACGTGCTGAGTGCCTCGGCCTGGCGCACGGCCACGCTGACATCGCCGGGGTTGAGGCCCAGCATCTTGGCATGCGAGTTGAGCAGGGTCTCCACGGACGCCTCGTCGCCCTCGCGCACCATCGTGACGGCGGCTTCGGCAGACACGTGCGCGATGGCCGACAGCCAGTCCGAATGGGTTTCGAGCACGGTGTCGGCGGACAGCGTGCGCGGCTTCATGGCATGGGCGATCAGGCCCGGCAGCCGCCATTTGCGCGCGGCGGCCTCGGCGATGTCTTCCAGCGACACCCCCAGAACCTCCAGCGCGGCCTCGTTCTCGGTCATCGGATGCGCGGCGCACATGGCCTCCACGCGTTCCCATTCGTCGGGGTAGTAGAACACCAGCAGCAGGCGGCTCATGTGGTGCATCAACGTGCAGACCACCGCTTCCTCGCCCTCGTTGATGCCGCGCGCCTGGGTCAGCGCGCGCGTGATCTCGCCGGCCACCAGCGCACGTTGCAGCGCCTTCAGCGCCTGCGGGCGCTTGGGCGCCACGCCGTGGAAGTAGTCGAGCAACTGGATGCCGAGGGTCAGGTGACTGATGGCCTCCACGCCCAGCACCAGGATGGCGCGCGACACCGTAGTGACTTCGCCGCCGAAAGACCGGTACATCGCCGAGTTGGCCAGCCGGATCACCTTCTGCGACAGGCTGAAGTCCGACAGCACGCTCGTGGCCATCTCGCCAACGGTCAGGTCGGCGTTGAGCGTCTTGAAGATGTTGTCGACACAGTACTGCAGCGTCGGGAAGTCTCCCTGCTGCGCCATGCGTGCCCACAGGGTCTCGAAGAACTCCGTCTTGGACATCAGGGCACCACCCGCTGCGCGAACACTTCGCCAAGGCCCATGATGAGCTTGCCGTCCAGCACGGCGTTTTCGAAGTCGGACGGGCTCAGGGCGCGCGCATAGCGCCAGCCCTGCACCAGGTCGCAGCCCTGGGCGGCCAGCAGCGCGCCCTGTGCGTCGGTCTCGACGCCCTCGGCGATGGCCACCAGGCCCAACTCGCGCGCCAGCGACAGCACGGCGGACACGATGGTGCGCGCGTGCGGGGAATCGATCATGTCGGCCACGAAGCTGCGATCCACCTTCAGCGCCGACAGCGGGAAGCGCCGCAGGTACGACAGGCTCGAATAGCCGGTGCCGAAGTCGTCCACGGCAAAGCGGATGCCCAGCGCGCGCAGCGACAGCAGCAGGCGCTCGGCGGCCTGCGGGTCGGTCATCAGCGCGCTTTCGGTGATTTCCAGCACCAGGCGGTCCGCGCCGATGCCGGCGTCCTGGATCGCGCCGCGCACGCTGTCGTAGAAGTTCGGATGCAGGAACTGCACGGCCGACACGTTGACCGACATGTGGCCCACGTGGATGCCCTGCGCATCCCAGGCGGCCAGCTGCGCGCAGGCGCAGCGCAGCGCCCAGGCACCCAGATGCTTGATCAGGCCGTTCTTCTCGGCCACGGGGATGAACACGTCCGGACGCACGTACTCGCCGGCGTGCTCCCAGCGCATCAGCGCCTCCACCGCGCAGATCTCGCCGGAGCCTGGCCACACGATCGGCTGGTAGTGCAGCAGGAATTCGCCGCTCTGCACCGCTTCGAACATGCTCTGCTCGATCCGGAACTGCTCGTCGAGCCGGCGGTCGAGTTCGGGCGAATAGACGCAGTAGCGGTTCTTGCCCAGTGCCTTGGCCTCGTACATGGCCAGGTCTGCACGGCGCAGCCATTGCGATTCGCTCTGCGGGGCTTCGGTCGAAAAGGCCAGGCCGATGCTGGTGGTGATGCGCACATGGCAGCCGCCCAGCAGGAACGGCTGGCGGCACACGTGGATCACGCGCTCCAGGATGCGCACGGCCTCGGCCTCGGACTCCAGGCCGTCCATCATCAGCACGAACTCGTCGCCGCCCAGGCGGGCCACGCTGTGGTGCGCGCGCACGGTGTCCTGCAGCCGCGCGCCCACTTCCTTGAGCAGCGCATCGCCGTACTCGTGCCCCAGAGAATCGTTGATGTTCTTGAAGCCGTCCAGGTCCATCAGCGCCAGCGCGAACGACTGGCGCGACACTGGGCCGGACGTGTATTCCTCGATCCGCTTGCGGATGAAGGCGCGGTTGCCCACGCCCGTCAACGGATCCAGGAAGGCACGCTCGGTCAGCTGGCGCTCGGATTCCACCCAGTCCGTGACGTCGTGGCCGAACAGCAGCAGGCTGGCCGCGCCGGCGGCGGCACGGTGATGGCTCACGCGCAGATCGATCCACCCCGGGCGGCCACCGCCCACCACGCGCACGCGCTCGCGCCGGGCGGCGTGGTCCTGCGCGCAGCCCTGCAGCATGCGCGCCACACGCTCGCGCGATTCCAGCGCGATCAGGTCGAGTACGGAGGTGTGCAGCAGGTAATCCAGCGGATAGACCAGCAGGTCGGCCGTGGTTTCGGTGGCTTCCAGGATGCGGCCCTGGATGTCGACCCGCATGGCCAGCGCGCCGGAAGCTTCCAGCAACGCCCAGGCCTCGTCCCCGCCAGGGGTGGCAGCGGCCAGCCGGCGATCGGCAGGCTCGGGTGCCAGGGCGACATCGTATGCAAGCGCGGTCATGTAGCTGTTATGCCCGAAGTCCCGTGGACGCAGGACAGATATCGGATGGATTCTTATGGAACTGAAGCGCCGGCTGCCCGTGGAACAAAACCAGTCCGGGGCGGATATCCAACCCGGAACATGACCTCTGGCTTCAACGGGGCCGGACGTGACGACAACGGCGATTCTAATACGAGCTTGCGTCCGCCTGAACCCCGCATGGGGAAACGGATTTCGGGAATCGGCGCGGCCGCAACAGGCGGCCGGGGGCGCCGCGCAGCCGAACATCGCCGGGATTGACACAATGTGCATAAATCCGTGACACTCGACGCCATGACCTGTTTCGGCCTGAACTTCATCGCGATTATTCGCACCATTCCTCGAATGGTGGGTTAGCGCGCGTCCGGAACAGACAACAACAACCCGCCCAACGAGGCGGGTTTTTTGTGGCCGCCTCCTGGGGGACCCCCCTATCCAGACAGGAGCGTTCCATGCCGCAATCCCCGGTTTCCGCCGTCCCCGCCACCACCCGGCACGCCGCCCCCGGCGCAGCTTGCGGGCTTGTGCACGCAGATGCCGATGCGTTCGATGCAGATGACTACCTGAGACGGATCCTGACCGCCCGCGTGTACGACGTGGCGCGCGAAACGCCGCTTGACCTGGCGCCGGCACTGTCGGCGCGCCTGGGACACCAGGTCTGGCTCAAGCGCGAGGATCATCAGCCCGTGTTCTCGTTCAAGGTGCGTGGCGCCTACAACAAGATGGCCGGCCTGCCGGCCGAGGCGCTGGCGCGCGGCGTGATCACGGCGTCGGCCGGCAACCATGCCCAGGGGGTGGCGCTGTCGGCGGCGCGGCTTGGCGTGCGGGCGGTCATCGTGGTGCCGCAGACCGCGCCCCAGGTCAAGGTCGATGCCGTACGCGCCCATGGCGGCGAGATGGTGGAAGTGGTGCAGGCGGGCGAATCCTATTCCGAAGCCTATGACCATGCGATGGCCCTGCGGCGTGAGCAGGCGCTGACTTTCATCCCGGCCTTTGACGATCCTGACGTGATCGCCGGTCAGGGCACGGTGGGCATGGAGATCCTGCGCCAGCATCGCGGGGCGCTCGATGCCGTGTTCGTGCCGATCGGCGGGGGCAGCCTGGCGGCTGGCGTGGCGGCCTATGTCAAGGCGGTGCGCCCCGAGGTACAGGTCATCGGCGTGCAGACCGAGGATTCGTGCGCGATGGCCCGTTCGCTGGCGGCCGGCGAGCGCGTGACGCTGGATTCGGTGGGGCTGTTTTCCGATGGCACGGCGGTCAAGCGCGTGGGGGAAGAGACCTTCCGGCTATGCCGGCATCTGCTCGACGGCGTGCTCACGGTGGATACGGACTCGCTGTGCGCGGCCATCAAGGACATCTTCCAGGACACCCGGAGCCTGGTGGAACCGGCCGGTGCGCTGGCACTAGCGGGGCTGAAGCAGTATGCGGCGGGTCTGCCGCAGGATGCGCGGCAGGCGCTGGTGGCCATCACGTCGGGGGCGAACATGAATTTCGACCGCCTGCGCATTGTGGCGGAGCGGGCCGAGGCCGTGGAGGCCGCTGCCCGCTAACGGTACACGCCAGCCGGCGGCCCGGGTTGCCTGGGAGCCGGCTGGCGACCCGATCAGGACTGGAAGTCCTCGGCATCCACGTCGTAGTTGGCCGGTTCCCAGCGGATCGCCAGCAGGGCCAGCAGGCCGGCCAGCGGCGCGAGGGCGATGACCCAGAACACCTTGGTGGACAGGGCGGCGGCCAGCACCGGGAACAGGAACAGCGACGCGGTGGAGCTGGCGCGCATCAGCGTCTGGTTGAAGCCCACGCCCACGCCACGCAGCGACGTCGGGTAGCTCAGCGACGCATAGGTCATGGTATGCGCGCCCGGGCCAAAGCCCTGGCCCAGCAGGAACAGCGCCAGGAACGAGATGGCGATGACCACTTCCGCGCCCCCGGCAGGTTTGCCCACCAGTGCCAGGCCCACCAGTGCGGCCAACTGGAACGCGTAGCCGGTGATGGTCAGTTTCCAGGCGCCGGTCCTGGGCACCAGATGCACACCGATCAGGCCGCCGACGAAGGCAAACAGCAGGTTCAGCGCCAGCGACACCAGGATGGTGGTCAGCATGGTCTGCGCCAGGAAGCTGGCGATGATCACCGGCAGGCCAAAGGCGACCGCGTTATAGGCAAACGACGATGCAATCGACATGATCGTGGCCAGCACGGTGCGGCGCGCATAGACGCCCTTGAGCAGCAGGCCATAGTTGCGCCACGACGCCGGACGCTTGGGCGGCGCCACCACGGCATCGGGCGCTACCTCGGCGTCAATGCCGTACGATTTCCGCAGGATCCTGGCGGCGCCTTCCAGGTCGCCCTGGTTGGCGGCCCACACCGGCGATTCGCTCATGTAGCGGCTGCGCACGGCGATGATGATCAGCGCCGGCACGGCGCCGAAGCCAAGGATGATGCGCCACAGCAGGCCGCTGTGCGATGCCGGCAGGATCGCGTAGCAGCCCAGCACCAGCAGGTACGAGACGCAGATCGCCGCATACCAGGTGGGGCACCACATCGCCACCCGGGCGGCCTTGTTGCCGCGTCCCTTGAGCCTGGAGAATTCGGCCAGGAAAGCCATGGCCACGGGCAGGTCGATACCGACGCCAAGGCCCATCACGAAGCGGGCACCGGCCAGCACGTATTCGTTCGGTGCCAGCGCGCAGGCGATGGCGGCGATCACGAAGCAGAGCATGTCGGCCATGAACACACGGTAGCGGCCGATACGGTCGGTGAGATAGCCGCCCAGGAATGCGCCGACAATCGCACCAAACGTGATGGCGGACGCCACCATGCCGGTGCCGGCTGGCGTCAGCCCGAATTCCCGGGTGACGTCCTTCAGGCCGAAGGCCAGGGCGCCCAGGTCATAGGCGTCCAGGAAGATGCCGCCCAGCGCGATGGCTACGACGATGCGGGCGTTGCTGACGGCGGCGCCGCCATCGTTGACGAGCCGTGCCACATCGGCGGCGGAACGGATAACGGCCCGGGACGGCGCGGCCGTCTGGGCGGAAGCCTGGGCGCCGGCGGGCGACAGGGCGAGATCGACTGACATTTGTAGGAGTACGAGGGCGCTGGAAAAGGAAGGCGAGCGCCTCCCGGCACCCGCCCAGTCAGCGCGAATCGTACGACAACCGCCCGGCCAGCCCAAATGCATTGTTGTTATATCTTTAGAACTTCGCTTGCCGTGGCCAGTAAATCGTCGGCGGAACGCTCCGGTGTAGCAGCCTGTGTTGTACGATGACTGCCTCGTCAGGACTTGCACCATCCACTCAGAAACGGAGACTCCGGGTATGACACAGCAGGCAAAGGTCGCATTGGTCACGGGCGCCGCGCGCGGCATCGGCAAGGCGGTGGCGCAGGCCATGCTGGCCGACGGCTATCAGGTAGTGCTGGCGGGACGCACCGCCGAAACGCTGGAAGCCCTGGCCGAACAGGCCGCGGCGGCCGGGCAGACGGCGCTGGCCGTGCAGTGCGATGTCAGCAACCCGGCTTCGGTCGATGCGTTGTACGCGAAAGTGAGCGAACGCTTCGGTCGTCTTGATGTGCTGTTCAACAACGCGGGCGTCAATGCGCCGGCGATCAGCATCGACGCGCTGTCATTCGAACAGTGGAAGGCGGTGCTCGATACCAACCTGACCGGCGCCTTCCTGTGCGCGCGCGGCGCGTTCGCGCTGATGAAGGCGCAGGACCCGCGCGGCGGCCGGATCATCAACAACGGGTCGATCTCGGCCCATGCGCCGCGTCCGAACACGGTGCCCTATACCGCCACCAAGCACGCCATCACGGGGCTGACCAAGAGCCTGTCGCTCGATGGCCGTGCCTATGACATTGCCTGCGGCCAGATCGACATCGGCAACGCCGGCACCGACATGGCCAACCGTATGGCGCGCGGCGTGCCGCAGGCCAATGGCGAAATTCGTCCGGAACCGCTGATGGACGTGGCCCATATTGCCAGTTCGGTGCTGCACATGGCCAACCTGCCGCTCGACGCCAACGTGCAATTCATGACCGTGATGGCGACGAAGATGCCGTTTGTCGGGCGCGGCTGAGCGCGGATCGGCCGATCAGTGTGCCGGCCGGCCCGTGCGGCCGGCCATGAACGCGGCGGCGTCGGCCGCCGTCATGCCGCGCGCGTCGCGCGCTTCGGGATTGGCGCCGTGTTGCGTGAGCAGTTCGACGATTTCCGTACGCTGGAACATCGCCGCAACCATCAGCGCCGTGCGGCCGTCGGGCGAAGCGCCTTCGACGTCCGCGCCGTGTTCCAGCAGGATGCCGATGATCTCCCGGTAGCCCTTGTACGCGGCACCGGCAATCGGCGTCTGTCCCATCGCATTGCGTGTATCCGGCGACGCGCCGGCGGCCAGCAGCGTGCGGAGCGCATCGGCATGACCGTGATAGGCGGCCAGCATCACCAGGCTGTCGCCTTTTTCGTTGCGCAGGTTCGGCGGCATGCCGCGTTCGATCAGCGCCGCCAGCGCGGCCGCCTCGCCATTGCGTGCCAGGTCGAACACCTGGCCCAGCGCAGCGATCATGCGGGCTTCTTCATCGGCGGTCATGGTGGGGGCTTGGGTCTGGTCCATTTGATGCGCTCGTCTTGCTTTCGTGGAGAGGGCGGGACACGCCCGCCCTCTGCCCAGGGGGCCTCTCCCGTGGCGGGAGAGGCAAACACCGAGGGCGCTTATTTTGCTTCGATCTTCTCGATCGCCGCCGCGACACCGGCACCGTAGGCGGGGTCAGCCTGCGTGCAATGCAGGATATGGCGCTGCTGCACCGGCTTGGACACGCCCTGGATGGCGCGGGCGGTATTGTCGAACAGCGCCTGCTGCTGCGCCGGCGACATCAGGCGGAACAGGTCGCCCGCCTGCGAGAAGTAGTCGTCGTCCACGCGGTGATTCCAGTGGTCGGCGGCGCCTTCCACCGACAGCGGCGGCTCACGGAAGTCGGGCTGCTCGGTCCACTCGCCACGGGTGTTCGGCTCGTAGGCAATGGTGCCGCCTGCGTTGCCGTCGGTGCGGCCACGGCCGTCGCGGTGATAGCTGTTGACGTACCGGGCGGCCTTCGGCGCGTTCACCGGAATCAGGTGGTGGTTCACGCCCAGGCGGTAACGCTCGGCGTCGCCGTACGAGAACAGGCGGCCATGCAGCATCTTGTCCGGCGAGAAGCCGATGCCCGGGACGATCGTCGACGGCGCGAACGCGGCCTGTTCCACCTCGGCGAAATGGTTCTCCGGATTGCGGTTCAACTCCAGCACGCCCACTTCGATCAGCGGATAGTCCTTCTTGGACCAGATCTTGGTCAGGTCGAACGGGTTGTGGCGATACTTGCTGGCGTCGGCCTCGGGCATGATCTGCACGAACAGCTTCCAGCGCGGAAAGTCGCCGCGCTCGATGGCTTCGTACAGGTCGCGCTGATGGTATTCGCGGTCGCGGCCGGTGACTTCCGCCGCCTCGGCGTCGGTCAGGTTCTGGATGCCCTGCTGGGTCACGAAGTGGAACTTCACCCAGTGGCGCTGCATGTCCTTGCTAATGAAGCTGTACGCATGGCTGCCAAAGCCGTGCATATGGCGCCAGCTACGCGGAATGCCCCGGTCGCTCATGGTGATGGTGACCTGATGGAACGACTCGGGCAGGCTGGTCCAGAAATCCCAGTTGTTCTCGGCGCTACGCATGCCCGTGCGCGGATCGCGCTTCACGGCGTGGTTCAGGTCGGGGAACTTGAGCGGATCGCGCAGGAAGAAGACCGGCGTGTTGTTGCCCACCAGATCCCAGTTGCCTTCCTCGGTATAGAACTTGATGGCGAAGCCGCGAATATCGCGCTCGGCATCGGCCGCGCCGCGCTCGCCGGCCACCGACGAGAAACGCATGAAGAGTTCGGTCTTCTTGCCGATCTCCGAAAACAGGTTGGCGCGCGTGTACTGGGTGATGTCGTGCGTGACGGTGAAGGTGCCGTAGGCGCCCGAGCCCTTGGCGTGCATGCGACGCTCGGGAATGACTTCGCGGTCGAAGTGGGCGAGCTTTTCCAGGAACCAGACATCCTGGAGCAGGGCCGGGCCACGCGGGCCGGCGGTCTGGATGTTGTTGTTGTCGACGACGGGCGCGCCGAAAGCGGTCGTGAGCTTGTTCATGGGATTCCTTGATGCAGACGGCCGGGCCTCGTGGGCCTGGCCTGGACGTTTGTGGGTCTGACTAGCAGGCTGACACCGATGGCGCGAAGCACCGGCGGAAGTCGATTTAACTATCGCAGATGGGCTAAGACAAGTCATATCGTATTGATCAATGACTGCGATAGGCCATCAGACTTTTGGGTTACTGAATTAAGAGTTTTGCTATGGACGGCATGCTTGGGTTCAAGCACGGCCCACCCTTTTGACGCGAATTTGATATTGCCGAGTTCGATCTTTTCAGTAACTGGACAGCGAAATCCTTAGGCTGAAGGCGTAATCAGACAGCCAGGGAGCTTGCCATGACGATGTGGATGGCCTATCGGATCGGGATCGCGGTGATCGCCCTGGCGGCGTTGATCGCGCTGTTCGCATGCCAGTACCGGCTGTCGTCCCGCGTATCGCGCCGATGGCCCGCGCGCGGCAGCCAAGAGGACGATGCCCTTCAGTCGTCGGACGTGGCGAACTGGAACTGACCCTTGCCCTGGGCCTTGGCCCGGTACAGCGCACGGTCGGCCAGATGCAGGATGTCGTCGGCGGTCAGGCCTTCGGGGCGAACGTGGGCAATGCCGATGCTGACGCCGAGCCGGGCCTGGTGGCCTGTGGAAAGCAGATAGGGCGCGCTCACTTCGCGCAGCAGGTCCTGCGCCAGCGTCTGCACGCTCTGCGTGCTTTCGTTGCGTAGCACGATGACGAATTCGTCGCCGCCAATGCGGTAGACCAGGCCCCGGCCCGGCACCGCGCCACGCAGGCGCTCGCCGACCCGCACCAGCAATTCGTCGCCGCTGCCGTGGCCGAACGAGTCATTGACCGGCTTGAAGCCGTCCAGATCCATATAGAGCAGCGTCAGGTATCGGCCCGCCGCCATGCGATGCGCGCTGGCCTCGCGGATTTCGGCAAGCAGGCTGGACCGGTTCAACAGGCCGGTCAGGGAATCGTGGCGGGCCCGGTGGGCGTTTTCGCGCTCGGACCGCATGGTGGCCACCACCATCGCATTCATGCGAAACGATGCGCTGGTCATGCTGATGACATAGACCGGCAGTTGCAGCAGCGTCAGCAGGAACAGCGGTTCGTGGGCCACCAGCGCGCCCGCGCAGATCGGGCCCAGGCTCAGCAGGATCATCAGGGCGGTCATGCGCGGTGTGCCGTAGTTGCGGAAGCAGATGCCGCCACACATGGCCGCCGCCGACAGGCATGCCATGGCCGCGCTGAGCCAGTCGCCGCTGACGACGCTCAGGTACGCGCCCAGGCCGACGCTGGCGGCCCAGGCCAGCGTCAGGCACATGTGCCAGTCGGTAGGGGTGGGGCGCCCTGCGCGCGAGGCGCGGCGGGCCAGCCACAGCACGGTCACGCGCGACAGGCAGATGGCCACTTCAAGCCCGAGCCAGACCAGAAATTCGGGGCGGCGCAGATGGAGCGTGATGACCGTGGCCACCATCAGCGTATTGAGAATGCCGCCGAAAAAGATCGACAGCGTGCCGAACAGGCTGCCGACCAGTGCGTCGCGGATTTCGGCTGGCACGTCCCGGCCCGGCTCCGCCAGCCAGCGCGTGAATCCCCAGCGCGGCGCGCTGTAGACCTGGCCCGGCAGGAACATTGGGGAATAGCGTTGGGTCATTGCCCAGGCATTTTGCCAGACCGACGTTACGCCGCATGCACCTGGCAGGGGGTACTTGAGCGGGGTTGTGCGTCCGCGGGCGCCGGCCGAAGCGTGCGAAGTCCAATGTGCATCGCAATGTGACGATATCGTTGCACCAGCGAAAGTGCCTCATGCGGCGTGTATTCGCCACCCCGTGGCAGGTTTACCGTGCCTTTTCGGACCGCGCTTATATCCTTACAGGGAAAACAACCAGCAGGAGACGACGATGCAAGCGAGGTTTGCGCGCGGCATTGCGCAGACGCCACTGACCGTGGCGGCCCGGGAATATCCGCTGGCGGAGGAGGCCGCCATGCCCGAGGTCGGCGATCTGGTGACCGTCTTTAGCCAGGACCTGGAGACCGAGTTCAATGTCCGCCTGAACGCCGTGGCGGGGCCAGACCTGTGGTACGGCGTGATCTATGCCATCAATCGCGGCGCCGAAATGCTGGTGGTGGCCGAGGGGCTGGAACTGGACGATGTGGTCAGCGTGCGGCGCCAGGAAATCGCGTCGGTCATCCGGGCGGATCATCCGCATTGAGGCTGGCCACGGGGCTGGCCCGCGCAGCCCACCGGCACCGGACGTTGCCGGCCAGGTCTGGCCGCGGGTATGCTGCGCCTGCACAAGCGTCCGCTTGCATCGCGGGCATGCCCACATCCAGCCTGTCACCGTCTTTCATGTCATCGTCATTCACCACCGCCGCCTCTTCCCGCCTGTTCATCGCCGGCCCCGCCGGGCAACTTGAAGTCCTGGCCGATACCCCCGACGGCGCGCCACGGGGGATTGCCGTGGTCGCGCATCCGCACCCCAGCCAGGGTGGAACCGCCGAGCACAAGATTCCGCAACTGCTGGCCCGCGTGCTGCAGGCGCATGGCTTCCTGACGCTGCGGCCGAACTACCGTGGGGTGGGGCAAAGCGAGGGCCAGTACGACGATGGCAATGGCGAGACCGACGATGTGCTGGCCGTGATCCGCCACTTGCGGGCCGAACATCCGGATCTGCCGCTCGCGCTGGCCGGTTTCTCGTTCGGCGGCTTTATCCAGGCCCGCGCCGCCGCGCAGCTGGCGGCCGACGGCGAGCCGGTTGCCCACCTGATCCTGACCGGCATGCCGGCGGGCGCGCTGTCTGAAACGCTGTCCTATGACACGCCCGCCGTGGCGGCCCACGCACTGATCGTGCACGGCGAGCGCGACGAGCGCGTGCCGCTGGCCAATGTCTTCAACTGGGCGCGGCCTCAGGAACTGCCGGTGGTGGTGCTGCCGGGGGCAGGCCATTTCTTTACCGGCAAGCTGCCGGGGCTGCGCCAGGTAGTGGATGAATACCTGAGTCGGCCGCAAGCCTGACGGCCACGGCCGGCGGGGTCAGAACTGGTAATTGATCGAAATATCGCCAGTCCAGCTGGTGGAGCGCGACGTCACCGGGCTGTTGCGGGCATCGCCCACCAGCGCGGACACGCCCACGTCGGCCGTGGTGAACCAGTGCTTGCTGAAGAACCACATGGCCGAGATGCCGCCGCCGTAGGACTTGATGCCCGCGCCGGCGTGGTGCTGCGGCAGGCCCGATCGCGCCGACTGCTCGGCCGTGACGCCGTACCAGCGGCTCATGTAGGCGGAGTCGGCAAAGGTCATGGTGGGGCCCGCGAACCAGAAGAAGTTCTCGTTGCTGCCCGGCAGCGGCATGTAGGCGCCGATGTCACCGATCACGCCGTTGGCGCCGCCGAACTGGCGCCGCACGTTGGCGCGGATCACCAGCGGGAATTCCTTCGACACCACGTATTCGGCAAACAGCTTCGTCTCCGCCGCCATGCCGATATTGCCCAGCCCGCCCAGATGGTCATGGTCGTGCTTCTCGCGGCGCCCGAAATCGTAGGTCAGGGCGATGCCGGCGCGCAGGTTGTTGGTGTGGATGATGTTCCAGCCCAGGCCTTCGCCGGTGGACAGGAACGCCAGGTCGCGGTAGCGGATGTCGATGACCGGGCCGGCCAGCACGAAGTAGTTGGTGGTGCCCTCGTAATACGGCCGGACGCTGGCGGCGGCGCCGACGCGCACTTCCCATTTCTCGGGCTCTCCCTCGAACAGCTTTTCCAGCGGAACCCCCACGGAATACTGCCATTCGGCCAGCGGCGCCGGGGTCTGGGCCTGGGCGCGGGGCATCCACAGCAGGGCCAGGACGATGAGCAGCGCAAGGATCGGCCAATGGCGCAAGGGGTGGCGGACAGCCAGGGACGGCAGGGGGGGAAACGGGACGCGCCACGACGGCTGGCTATCCGGGATGATCGACACTTGATTCTCCGGTCTTCTTGTTACCCCGGGGCCGGGGCGGAATCGACATCTAACGGGACAACGGGCCGTCTGGATGACGGCAACTTATCTTTTCACCGGACACTGCCGCCGGTAACTTCCCGCAATCCCACAACCGTGTAGGAAGGACGCCGATTTCGGCGTCAGCCGATGGCGCCTACCATGCAGCAGGGGCAATGCGCGCGCCTAGTCGTTGACGTCCAGCTCGTCGCCGCGCCAGTCGCGACGCATGATCAGAAACGTGAACGAAGTCGACCATCCGATCAGGATCAGGCCCACCAGCGGTTGCACCGAAGCCAGCAGCCGCAAGGGCCCAACCGGGAAGATATCGCCAATACTCTGTGTCGTGAACGTTTCCAGCGAGAAATAGATATAGGCGATGGCACCATGTTGGCGCATGCCGGTCAATTTGCCGATGTTCAGCACGTCGGTACCGAGCCAATAACCGGCGCTGAACACCATGGCCTCGATGCAATGCGTCACGATGATCAGCACGATCACCGCGCCGATATTGAGCTTGCCGCTGAGCCGTTTGGGATGGAATTCCGAGATCAGCCGCAGCGCCTCGTAGTGGATGCCCACGCTGAGCACGGTCAGGACGCCGGTGAGCGCGATGGCAATCAGGAACTGGAGTGGCGTGTCATCCATGGCCGACATGGCGCGTGAGAGAAGGCCAGACTATACGGCGGCTCGCCCCGTGTAAATGGATCGGCCGCGATGCCGGGCGCGGGCCAACGGATACAAGGCGGGTTTCCGGCTGCCAGATGCGCCGGAGAAGTTCGGGGTGGCGGGCGGGCACGGACCGGTGGGAACGGGGGAGAAACTGGAATGACCAAAGCGGACGGCAGCGTGCCGTCGACAGATTTCGATGGAGGGGGGCCTGGGTTCCTGGCCGGTGCCGGCGAGATGGCGGCGCTGATCCGCCAGTTCCCCTGGAACACCACGCCGCTGGGGCCGCCCGCACAATGGCCGCAGAGCCTGAAGACCGCCATACGCATCATGCTGACGTCGCGCCAGCCCATCTGGATTGGCTGGGGCGCGGATCTCCTCTTCTTCTACAACGACCCGTACAAGGCGATCATCGGCGGCAGGCACCCGGTGGCGCTGGGCCGGCCGACGGCCGAGGTCTGGCATGAGATCTGGCCGGAAATCGGCCCCCTGCTGGCCACGGCCATGGCGGGCACGGAAGGCACCTTCGTCGAGCAGAAGCTGCTGATCATGGAGCGCAACGGGTATCCCGAGGAAACGTACTACACGTTCTCGTACAGCCCGGTGCCAGACGACCACGGCGGCACCGGGGGCATCATCTGCGCCAACAGCGAGGACACCGAGCGCGTGGTGGCCGAGCGGCAACTGAAACTGCTGCGGGAGCTGGCGGCGTCGGCCACCAACGCACGCAGCGGCATCGATGCCAGCCGGCTGGCCTTCGCGGCGCTACACGTGAACCGCTGGGACATTCCGTTCGCGCTGCTGTACATGGGCGGGCGCGGCGAGCAGACGCTGGCGCTCGCGGCCAGCGCCGGCATCGCCGGGGACCATCCGGCCGCGCCGCAGAGCCTGGACGCCGCCGATCCGCTGGCAGCCTGGCCTGCCGGCGAGGCGATACGCAGGGGCGTGGCGGTACACGTTGACGACCTTGCCAGCCGCTTTGCCGCGCCCTTGCCCGGCGGCGCCTGGCACATGGCGCCGCGCGCGGCCGTGGTGTTGCCGGTGCAGCTGTCGGGCGAAAGCGTGCCCAGCGGCGTGCTGGTGGTCGGGCTTAACCCTTGCCGACTGTTCGGTGAGCGTTATCGGGCGTTCCTGGACCTGGTGGTCGGACAGATCAGCCAGGCCATCAGCTATGCGAATGCCTATGAGGAAGAACGGCAACGCGCCGAGGCGCTGGCCGAAATCGACCGCGCCAAGACCACGTTCTTTTCCAATATCAGCCACGAGTTCCGTACGCCGCTGACCCTGATGCTGGGGCCGCTCGAAGAAATGCTCCATCGCGACGGCGTGGCCGATGGGGATCGTGCGCTGGCGGAGGTCGCCCATCGCAATGGCCAGCGGCTGCTGAAGCTGGTGAACGGGCTGCTGGATTTCTCGCGGATCGAGGCCGGGCGCGTGCAGATGTCTGCGCAGCCGACCGACCTGCCCGCCTTCACGGCCGACCTGGCATCGCTGTTCCGCTCGGCGGTGGATTCGGCCGGCATGCGCCTGGAGGTCGACTGCGCGCCGCTGCCCGCGGCCGTGGCGGTGGATCGCGAGATGTGGGAATCGGTGGTGCTCAACCTGCTGTCGAACGCGTTCAAGTACACCTACACGGGCGAGATCGCGGTGAAGCTGGAGCGGCTCGATACCGGCGAGGTGGCGCTGTGCGTCAGCGACACCGGTATCGGCATTGCCGCCGAAGAGCTGCCGCGTCTGTTCGAGCGGTTCCACAGGGTGGAGGGCGCGGTCGGGCGGTCCATCGAAGGCAGCGGCATCGGCCTGGCCATGGTCCAGGAACTGGTGCGGCTGCACGGCGGACGGATCGATGTGCAGAGTACCCCTGGCAAGGGCTCGTGCTTCTGCGTGACGCTGCCGCGGGAGGCCGTGGTGGCGGAGCCGGCGCCCATTCCGGCGGCCACCAGCGCGCGGGCGCTGGCCTACGTCGATGTCGCCCGGCGCTGGGTGCCGGGCGCCGACGATGTGCCGGCGCCGCTGATGGTCGAGCACATGTCCGGACCGGGCCCGCAAGGCGCCGAGGTGCGCGGCCGGCTGGTGGTGGCGGACGACAATGCCGACCTGCGCCACTACATGCATCGCATCCTGCAGTCGGCGGGGCATCAGGTGCATGTGGCGGCGGACGGCCAGCAGGCGCTGGAGATGGCGCGGCGCATCGCGCCGGACCTGATCGTCTCCGACGTGATGATGCCCCGGCTCGATGGCTTCGGGCTGTTGCGCGGCGTACGCGATGACGCGGCGCTGCGCCAGACGCCGGTACTGCTGCTGTCGGCCCGCGCGGGCGAGGAGGCGCGTGTCAGCGGCCTGGCGTCGGGCGCGGACGACTACCTGATCAAGCCGTTCAACGCGCGCGAACTGCTGGCGCGCGTGGCCAGCAACCTGCGGCTGTCGCAACTGCGCCGGCAGGCCCAGCGCGAATTGCAGGACATGAACGCGTCGCTCGAACGGCGCGTGGGCGAGACCGTGGCCGACCGCGACCGGCTCTGGGAACTGAGCGAAGACCTGCTGATGGTGATTGGCGCGGACGGCATGCTGGAGCGCGTCAGTCCGTCATGGGAGCGGGTGCTGGGCCATGCGGCGAGCGTGGTGATCGGCCGCTCGTGCATGGTGCTGGTGCATCCCGAAGACCTGGTGCCGGTGACCGAACAGATGCTCGCCCTGCGGCGGGAAGGCGTGCCGGTGCGCTACGAATGCCGGATGCTCGGTGCCGATGGGGCCGAACGGTGGATGGCCTGGCGGCTGTCGATCGATCCTGCGAACGGCCGCATCCATGGCGTGGGCCGCGACGTGACCGGTGACAAGGCGGCGGCGCAGGCGCTGCGGCATGCCGACGAGGCGCTGCGCATGGCGCAGAAGATGGAGGCCATTGGCAAGCTGACCGGCGGCGTGGCCCACGACTTCAACAACCTGCTGCAGGTGATCGGCGGCAACCTGCACCTGCTGTCGCGCGACGTGGCGGGCGATGATCGCTCGGAGGCGCGCGTACGCAATGCGCTGGCCGGCGTGGCGCGCGGCGCCAAGCTGGCGTCGCAACTGCTGGCATTCGGCCGCCGCCAGCCGCTGGCGCCGAAGGTGGTCAACCTGGGGCGCTTCGTGCGCGGCCTGGACGACATGCTGCGGCGGGCGCTGGGCGATGGCGTCGAGATCGAAACGGTGATCGGGGCAGGTTTGTGGAATACGCTGATCGATCCGTTCCAGGTGGAAAACGCGCTGCTGAACCTGGCGATCAACGCGCGTGACGCCATGAATGGCCATGGCTGCCTGACGGTGGAAGCCGGCAATGCGTCGATCGATGACGCCTACGCGCGCCGCAATGCCGACGTGGCGCCGGGCCAGTACGTGATGCTGGCCGTGACCGATACCGGCGCGGGCATGCCGCCCGAGATCCAGGAGCAGGTGTTCGAGCCGTTCTTCACGACCAAGCCCGAAGGCCAGGGCACGGGCCTGGGCCTGAGCATGGTGTATGGCTTCGTGCGGCAGTCGGGCGGCCATGTGAAGATCTATAGCGAGGTGGGCGTGGGCACCACGGTGCGGCTCTACCTGCCGCGTGCCGACGAGCCGGAAGACCTGGAAGTCGAGATCGACAGCGGGCCGGCCGGCGGGGGCACCGAAACCGTGCTGGTGGTGGAAGACGACGAGGATGTCCGGGCGACGGTGGTCGAGATGCTGTCAGGGCTCGGCTACCGCGTGCTGAAGGCGCGCGACGCGATGAGCGCGCTGGCTATCGTCGAAAGCGGCGTGCCGATCGACCTGCTGTTCAGCGACGTGGTCATGCCGGGGCCGCTGCGCAGCCCGGAGATGGCACGCAAGGTGCGCGAGCGGCTGCCGGGCATCGCGGTACTGTTCACGTCCGGCTATACGGATAACGCCATCGTGCATACCGGCCGGCTCGATGCCGGCATCGAACTGCTGAGCAAGCCATACACGCACGAGGCCTTGGCGCGCAAGGTGCGGCAGATGCTGGTGAGCGGCGGCGCGAAGCTGGCGCCAGTGGACGCGGCGCCAGCATTGCTGGTGGATGGCGCGCCGGCGCAGGCGGCGGCCGTCCCGGACGGCGTGGGCATCGAAGTGCCGCGCCCCCAGCGCGTGGTCTTTGTCGAGGATGACGATCTGCTGCGGGCCAGTACGGCGGAACTGATGCGCACGCTCGGCATCGACGTGATCGAGGCGCGCAACGACGCCGAGGCCATGGTCGCGCTGGGCGGCGACGATATCGATGTCCTGCTGACGGATGTGGGGCTGGGCGGCGTGTCGGGCGTGGACCTGGCGATCCATGCCTGCCGGCTGTTGCCGGCGCTGCGGGTGATCTTCGTGAGCGGCTACGAAGTGGTGCTGACGCCCGCGCAGCGCGACGCGTTGCCGAACGCGGTCATGCTGCGCAAGCCGTATGCGTTGACCGATTTCATCAACGTACTGCAAGCCCGCCCGGAGGGCGGGTAACACTTGCTGGGGCGGTTCAGAGGGCCGAGGCGACGAGTGCCGCCGCGGCACCGCTGGCGGCACTCAGTGCCAGCCATCCGCCCAGGATCAGGGCGCTGTTGCGGAAAGACATGATGGGCTCCGTGGAGAGAGTGCCGGAACCCGTCGGGGCTCCGGCTACAACTGGTGGGCCGCCTGCATCGGGCGGGGATCAGGCGTTGGCGCCGTCGGTGTAGATGTCGCGGGCGCGGGCACCGTCATAGAACGGGTTGCGCGGCTGGTTCACGCTGCGGGCGCCGTCGTAGTACGGGTCAACCTTGCGGGCCGGGCTGGCCGACACGCCAACGCGGTCCAGGCCTGCGACGATGCGTGCGCCGTCGGTGTACGGATCGGCCTTGCCGACCTTGGCACCGTCGGTGAACGGGTCAGCCTTGCCAACGCGTGCGCCTTCGGTGAACGGGTCGAACTTGCCCTGGCGGGCGCCGTCGGTGAATGCGCTGCGTTGATCCTGCACGCGGTAGGTGTAGCCGTAGACTTCGCCGGCCTTCTGGGCGGCGGGGGCGGCTTGCACGGCACCGGTCACGAAAGCGGCTGCGAGGGCGGCGGCGGTAACGATGGTCTTGGCATTCATGGTGGCTCTCCTTGCTGGGTGGCCGGGCGATCACGTCGTGGATTCGCGCAGGCCGGATAACTGTGGCGATGTCGGCGGTGTCTTCTTTTGCTATCTACTGGTAGGTAGATTTGATCGGCTAAAAAAAGAACCGTCTCCGGTGCTGATTCACTGCCTGGTGTTGCTTGGAAGGTGCCTGGCTGTCTGCTTCTTGCTGCGAGGCGTCGTCCATGGCTTGAATATTATCTACTACTAGATAGATAAGCAAGGGGTTTTTGCAAAGCACAATCGTAGAAGTCCGAAATATGGATCACTACGACGTGACGGGCAGTGCGTGGTGGCGGAATAAGCCGTTGAATTTCAAGAGGAAAGATCGATCTCTATCGGTCTTTCCTTCTCGATTAGAGTGTTTGCTCTAATTTCTCGAAGGGGTCTGATCCCGCAATGCGACCAGCCCCAGGAGCAGGATGCGCGTGTGTTCCTGCAACACATCGTGCACCTGGCGTGTTTCGGGCTCGCCAAAGCCGTCCCATTCCAGGGCACGCAGCACGTGACGCCGCATGATCTTGAAGGCGGCGATCTGGCTATCGATCGCCACGGTGCGGATGCGCGTGGTTTCGTCGGTGGCCGGCTGGCCGGTCAATCGGCCGATCAGCGCGGAGGTCAGGGAAAAAATCCGCCGGTTGATGCCGGCATCGATGCGTTCGAAGGCCGTCGGCGGCCCCATCCCGGCCCGCTCACGGGCCATGAACTGGCGCCAGTGGTCGGTCTCGGGGCATTCATACAGGAAGTTCGCAAAGCGTGACTGCAACGCCAGGTAGGCGTCGATCACGTCGGCATCGGCCACGTCGGGGCGGGCAAGCAAGCCTTCGGCCGCTGCCACTACGTCCTGCAGCATGGCCCAGGCGCGCTCGACAAAATACTCGATGCAGGCCAGGTACACGCCTTCCTTGTTGTCGAAGTAGTACTGCAGGGCTGGCGCGTTGACGTTGGCCTCGCGCGCAATATCGCGCGTCGATGCGCCGTCGAAGCCGTGCGCGGCGAACAGCCGCATCGCCGCTTCAATGATCCGTGCGCGGGTTTCTTCCCCGCGCTGGTAGCCGCCTTCGGCCGCTGGCCTGTGTCGCGCCATGTCGACTTGTCTCCCCGAGTGAACAGGCTGAAATATATCAGTTGACAGATTTATTCCGAGTGGAATAATTGCGCAGCATTCCCGACTCTTGCCGCCCCCGCCCCATTCCGCCCCATGTCAGTCCCCTCTTCCCAAGCGCCGGCCATGCCGGTGGATGTTGCGTCGCAACATAACCCAGGCTCGCGCGCCAGCCGCCGCCGCACCGTGCTGATCGGCATTGGCGGCGCGCTGGTGTTGATCGCCCTGGTCATCGGCGTACGCTGGTGGCTCTATGGCCGTTTCATTGAAAGTACCGACGACGCCTATATCCAGGCCGACAGCGTGACCGTGGCGCCCAAGGTCAGCGGCTACGTGGCCGAAGTCTATGTACGCGACAACCAGCAGGTGGTGGCCGGGCAGGCGCTGGTGCGGCTAGACAACCGCCAGTACCAGGCGGCGTTCGACGAGGCGCAGGCCACCGTGGCGTCGCGCCAGGCCGATGTGGCGCGCGCCGATGCCGACCTGCAGCAGCAGAAGGCCCGCATCGCCCAGGCTGCCGCCGAAGTGGATGGTGCCCGTGCCAACGCGCGTTACGCGGCATCGCAGGTCGAACGCTACGCGCCGCTGGTCAGGACCGGGGCCGAAACCGAGGAGCGCACCGCCGAACTGCGCAACGCGCAGACGCGCGCATCGACCACGCTGGCCGCCAATGAGGCCGCGCTGAAGGTGGAGCAGAGCCAGATCGTGACGCTGCAGACCCGCCTGCAACAGGCGCGTGCCCAGCTGGAAGTGGCCGAGGCCAGTGCGCGCAAGTCGAAGCTCGATCTGGAAGACACCACCGTGCGCGCCACCACGGCCGGACGCGTGGCCGACAAGGGCGTGCGCGTGGGCCAGTTCGCCCAGCCCGGCACGCGGCTGCTGACCGTGGTGCCGGTGCAAGACCTCTATCTGACCGCCAACTTCAAGGAAACGCAGGTCGGCCGCATGCGCGCGGGCCAGCCCGTGTCGCTGCATGTCGATGCGTTGTCGGGCGAAGCCCTGCATGGCGTGATCGACAGCCTGTCGCCGGGCACCGGCTCGCAGTTCGCGCTGCTGCCGGCGCAGAACGCCACCGGCAACTTCACCAAAATCGTCCAGCGCGTGCCGGTGCGCATTCACGTGGACGTGCCAAACGCGGCGCGGCCGGTGCTGGTGCCGGGTCTGTCGGTGACGGTCGATGTCGATACCCGCGAGCTGAATCCCGCGCAGGTGCGGGCGCCGGCCGCTGGCGCCAGCCATGGCTGATGCCATGACGCCAGGCCAGGCGTCCCCGGCACCCGTGGCCGCGCCGCAGCCGAACGCCACGGCGGCCGACTGGATCGCCGTGGCCGCCGGTTCGCTCGGCGCGCTGCTGGCCACGCTGGACATTTCGATCACCAACTCGGCGCTGCCGCAGATCCAGGGGCAGATCGGCGCGGCGGGCACCGAGGGCACGTGGGTGTCCACCGGCTATCTGATGGCCGAAATCGTGATCATCCCGCTGACCGCATGGCTTACGCGGGTGTTCGGCCTGCGCCGCTTCCTGATGTGGAACGCGCTGCTGTTCACGGCGTTTTCGATGGTGTGCGGCATGTCGCACAGCCTGCCGCAGATGGTCATCGGCCGCATCGGGCAGGGCCTGGCCGGCGGCGCAATGATCCCGACCGCGCAGACCATCGTGCGCACCCGCCTGCCGCGCCACCAGATGCCCATCGGCATGTCGATGTTCGGCCTGATCGTGCTGCTGGGGCCCTTGCTGGGCCCGGTGGTGGGCGGCTGGCTGGCCGAGAACATCAACTGGCGCTGGTGCTTCTTCCTGAACGTGCCGATCACGGCCGTGCTGGTGCCGCTGCTGTATTTCGGCCTGAAGGCCGAGCGCGCCAACGTGGAGGCGTTCTTCAAGGCCGACTGGCTGGGCATCGTCGGCCTGACCATCGGGCTCAGTTCGCTGACCGTGGTGCTGGAAGAGGGCCAGCGCGAGCAGTGGTTCGAGTCGCAGTTCATCGTCTACCTGTCGATGCTGTCGGCCGTCGGGCTGACGATGATGCTGGTCAGCCAGTTCACGGCGAAGCAGCCCATCGTGCGGCTGCGGCTGCTGCTGAACAAGAACTACGCCAGCGTGATTCTGATCGTGACCACGGTGGGCGCGGGCCTGTACGGCGTGTCGTACCTGTTGCCGCAGTTCCTGTCGCTGATTGCCGGCTACAACGCCGAGCAGGCTGGCGGCATCATGCTGCTGTCGGGGCTGCCGGCGTTCCTGCTGATGCCGGTGCTGCCGCGCATCCTGGGCAAGTTCGACAGCCGCTGGCTGGTGATCAGCGGGCTGGTGTGCTTCTTTGCCAGCTGCATGCTCGATATCGGCCTGACCGTGGACAGCGTCGGTCACGACTTCACCGTGTCGCAGATCCTGCGCGGCTTTGGCCAGATCCTGGCGATGATGCCGCTGAACCAGGCGTCGATGGCGGCCGTGGCCACCCACGAGGCCGGCGACGCCGCCGGGCTCTACAACATGGCGCGCAACCTGGGCGGGTCGATTGGCCTGGCCTTGCTGGGCACGCTGATCGACCGCCGCAATGCCTATCACGACTCGGTCATCCGCGAATCGGTCACGGCCAACAGCAGCATCGGCCAGGACCATATGACGTCGACCATCGCCGGGTTCGTGGCCCAGGGCGGCGACTTCGCCCATGCGCAACTCCAGGCCGCGGCCCAGCTCAGTGGCGAGATCGCGCGGCAGGCCGCCGTGATGACGTTCTCCGAAACCTTCTTTGCCCTTGGCATCGCGCTGCTGTGCTGCGTGCCGCTGGCCCTGCTGCTCAAGCCGCCCCGCCCGGGCGCGCCTGTTTCCTCCGGTCATTGATCATGTCTGTCTTTTCACCTGCCAGGCGGCCACGCCTGCTGACCCTTGCCGCCGCCTCGCTCGCTGCCGGATGGCTGGTGGCCGGCTGCACGGTGGGCCCCGACTACCGCAGCGCGCCCGAAGTGGCCGGCAACGCCATCGACGCGGGACGCTTCCCGCACGCGCCGGCAGAGGCCCAGCCCGTAGCGCCGCGCGCCGCGGACTGGTGGCACGCCTTGGGCGATACCCAGCTCGATACGCTGATCGAGACCGCGCTCCAGGACAGCCCCGATATCGACGTGGCGCGCGCCCGCGTGCGCCAGGCCCGGGCCGGGCTCGATAGCAACAAGGCCAATCTGCTGCCGAAAGTGGGCTTCGATGCGGCGATGCTGCGCACCCGCTCGCCGGACCTGTCGGCGCTGTCCGGCAATGGATCGTCGGGTGGCGGGCGCGGGCCGCTGTCGCTGTATATCGCCAGCTTCGATGCCAGCTGGGAGATCGATCTGTTCGGCGGCACGCGCCGGTCGATCGAGGCGGCCTCGGCCGAAGCCGATGCGGCCTCGGCGCAGTTGGCGGACGCGCATGTGCAGCTGGCCGCCGAGGTGGCGCAGGCCTATATCACGCTGCGCGAACAGCAGGCCAGCCTGGCGCACCTGCAGGATTCCGAGAAGCTGGAGGCCGACATGCTCGACCTGACGCAGCAGCGGCGCGCACGCGGCGTGGCGTCGCAGCTCGAAGTGGAGCGCCTGCTGACACAGCTCGACAACACACGGGCGCAGATGTCACCGGTGCAGGCCAGCATCGCGGAACAGTTCGACCAGCTGGCGCTGCTGACCGGCCGTGCCCCGGGGACGCTCGATGCGGCGCTGTCGGCCGCCCGGCCGTTGCCCCGCGTGCCCGAGACCGTGGCGGTGGGCGATCCGGCGGCGCTGCTCAAGGCCCGGCCCGATATCCGCGCGGCCGAACGCCGGCTGGCGTCGAGCACGGCGCAGATCGGCGTGCGCAAGGCCGACTGGTTCCCGAAGCTGTCGCTGCTGGGTTCGCTCGGGTTCAGCGCGATGGACCCCGGCCACCTGGCCCGCAAGGACAACGGCACGTGGCTGACGCTGCCGCGCCTGCAATGGAATATCCTCGATTTCGGCCGTGTGGCCGCCGGGGTGGATAGCGCAGAGGGCGGACGCGACGAGGCCGACGCCAACTATCGCAGCACGGTGCTGAAGGCCCTGCGCGATGCCGATGTGGCGCTCTCGCGCTACGGCCATCAGCGCGAACACGTGGTCGTGCTGCGCCGCGTGGAGGCATCGTCCGAACGGGCATCGACGCTGCAGCAGCAACGTTACCGTGCCGGCACGGCCAGCATGCTGGAATGGCTCGATGTGGAACGCACGCGCGTGGTGGCGCAGCAGAACCGCATCTCGGGCGATGCGGACCTGCTCAAGGACTATGTGTCGCTGCAGAAGTCGCTGGGGCTGGGATGGCAGACGGCGGCCGCCGCCGAAGGTGCCCACGCCGCGTCTGCGCCAACTGCCACACCGGCCAAAGCGCCCACACCGGCTTCCTGACCAGGAACGCGCGTGCGGCCGTGACGGCCGCATTTGCTGCGCCGCACGGCAACGCCAGCACGGCGGCCCCGGCGCGGCGGGCCGATTCCGCCCCGGCTTTGCGATTCGGTTTTGGCTTTCGCATGGAAAGTGCGGGTGCAGCAATTGCAAGAGAAACGCCGACAGCCGAACCGGACGACGCCGACTTTTGGACAAACAGCCAGCACCGCAGACTGCCAAGTGGATAGAATCGCCGTGGGCATTCTCCCTGCGGCGCCGATTGCAACAATGTGTTACGGGCGGCGGAGGACGGGATGCAGAACAACAGACAAATCGCCCATGCACTTCAACGCCAACGACAGCATCCTGGTCAACATCGTCACCAGCGTGGTGGTGATTCTTGCCGGCACGCTGGTGGTCAAGCTGATCAACCGCTTTTTCTCGGCGCGCCTGCAGGCCGACAACCGGGGCAGCTATCGCGCCTGGACCGTGGCGTCGCGCAATCTGGTGGCGGCGGTGGTGTTCCTGTTGCTGCTGGGCATCTGGGTGTCCGAGCTCAAGAGCGTGGCGATCTCGCTGGCGGCGTTCGCGGCGGCCTTGCTGCTGGTCGGCAAGGAACTGGTGATGTGCTTCCTGGGTGCGTTCATGCGCATGATCACGCGCCCGTTCCAGCTTGGCGACCTGGTGGAGATCGGCCCGTTCGGCGGCGAAGTCATCGACATGGACGTGATGTCCACCACGCTGGTGGAAGTGGCCGCCGCGCGCCAGTACACCGGCTTTACCGTGCAGGTGCCGAACAGCATGCTGCTGACGACGGCCGTGCGCAACCATTCGCAGGCCGGCGCCTATACGCTGGACATGGTGCGGATTCCGCTGGCCGTGGGCGACGATCCCGAAGTGGTGGAGGCGCTGCTGGTGCAGGTGGCGCGCCGCGCGTGCGAAGGCTTCATGGAAGAAGCGGGCCGCACGCTGCGGCGCTACGGGGACATGCGCTTTGTGGACCTGTCGCAGTTCGAGCCACGGGTGATATTCGAACCGTTCGACGTGACCCGCTTCGACGCCGTGGTGCGCTTTCCGGTGCCGGTCAGCGCACGGCTGGCGGTGGCGCAGCAGATCGTGCGCGGCTATTACCGCGAGCGGGCGCAGGGCCGGCCGGTGGATTCCGGGACGGCGCCCCCACCGGAAGCGCCCGTGGCGCAACCGTAGCGCGGGACGGGGTGGCCACCGGGTCCATGGCATCCGGCAGGCCGCAGGCGGCAGGACCGTCGAGGAGAACACCATGGCGCAGGCCCTGATTCGATGGCATGGAGATGGCGCGAACCCCGGCCCGGCGCCCGTGCCGGGGTGGCGGCATGTGCGGTCGCTGGCGTGGCTGGTCGCCATCTCGGTCTGGCTGGCGCTGGCAGGCGGCTGTGCGAGCCTGCCCGCCAATGCCGGGCGCACGCCCAGCTACGCCGCGACGGATACCGGCACGACGCTGCTGGCAAGGTCGCTGGCGCCACGGCTGGGGCAGAATCCCGGGCAGTCGATCTTCTATCCGCTGGGCGCGGGGCCCGATGCGCTGACGGCGCGCATGGCACTGGCGCGGGCCGCGCAGAAGACGCTGGACCTGCAGTACTACATCTATGACGTCGATACCACGGGCAGTGCGCTGCTGGGCGAGGTGATCGACGCCGCCGATCGCGGCGTACGCGTGCGCGTGCTGCTGGACGACATCCATACCGGCAAGCAGGACAAGATCTGGGCGGCGGTGGATTCGCATCCGAACATCGAGGTGCGCATCTTCAATCCGTTTGCCAACCGCAACGCCCGATGGCTGGAGCTGCTGTTCGATTTCGGCCGCCTGAACCGCCGCATGCACAACAAGCAGATGACGGTGGACAACCTGGTGTCGATCATGGGCGGCCGCAATATCGGCGACGCGTACTTCTCGGCCAAGTCCGACATGGCGTTCAGCGACCTCGACGTGATGGTGGCCGGCCCAGTGGTGCCGGCCGCCAGCAAGGTTTTCGACGAATACTGGAACAGCGAGAACGCCTATCCCGTGGCCACGCTGACCCCCGAAGGCAAGGAGGCACCCGACGAACTGCGCGCCTTCCGCAAGCAGATCGAGGCCAAGGGCGACACGGCCCGCGCCAGCCCGTTCGTGCAGGAACTGCTGGATTCGGGCCTGGCGCGCGGCATCGAGTCGGGCCGCCTGCCCGGCTACATGGGCGCGGCGCGCGTGATTGCCGACAAGGCCGACAAGATCGAGGAATCCGCCGACGACCCCTCCACGCACGCCATTCCGCAGCTGCGCGCGATGATGGAAAAGGCCCGGACCGAGCTGGTGCTGGTTTCCCCGTACTTCGTGCCCAACAAGAAGGGCGAGGCGTGGTTGGCCGCCATGGTCAAACGGGGCGTCAAGGTGCGTGTGCTGACCAATTCCTTCGCCGCCACCGACGTTGCGGCGGTGCATGCCGGGTACGCGCCCACGCGCAAGCGGCTGCTGGAGGCCGGCGTGGAACTCTACGAGCTGAAACCCACGGCCAATGCCGAACTGGTGCGCAGCCGGGCGAGCAAGTCGCGCATGTTTGCGTCGAGCCGCGCAAGCCTGCATGCCAAGGCCTACGTGGTGGACCGCCAGACGCTGTTCATCGGGTCGATGAATCTGGACCCGCGCTCGATCAAGCTCAATACCGAAATGGGGGTGGTGCTGGACAGTCCGGCGCTGGCCAGGCTGCTGGTGGAGGACATGGACCGCCGGCTGCTCGATATCGCCTACCGCGTGGGCCTGAAAACGAGCGACAGCGGTGCGCAGTCGCTGACGTGGACCACGCGCGACAACGGCAAGGAAACCACCTACGATCAGGAGCCGGACATGAGCATGTGGCAGCACATGGGCATCGACGTCCTGCAGCTGCTGCCCGTGGAGGATCAACTGTAGCCAAGCGGCCACGGGGCGGGCCTGGCCAGGCTAGGGCACGGTGGTCTCGCCGCCGTCGGGCTGCAGCAGTTGCAGCAGGTAGGCCTGCAGGCGCGACAGTTCGCCGGCGATGCCACCCGGAAAACCCTGCCGGTCGCCGCGCTTGTCGATCAGCAGTTCGGCGACGAAGGCGGATACGGCGGCGGCATTGCCCAGTGCGGCCAGCTGGTTGCCAATGCGCGGATACGCGTAGAACAGCTCCAGCGGACGGACTTCACGCGGCAACTGGGCCAGCCACCTGAGCGCCACTGGCGTCAGCGACAGGTTGATCGGGTCCGGCGCGTGGCGCAGTTCGCTCCAGTTGACGTGCGCCGAGGCAGGCGGGTCGCCGTCCAGTACCTTCCTGGCTTCTTCGACCGTGACGAATTCGAATGACAGGGGATCCATGATGGGTGGCTCGATGTGGGCAGGGCGCGCGGGTATCCACCCGTTCGGGTCAGATTTCGTGCTGCCGCCCATGTTAACGGATCGGTGAAGCGTTTCGTTAGCGGCAAGGTACGACCCGGGCCCGGCCCGGCGCGGGCGCGGATCTCATGGCAGGCTGCCCGATGTCTCATGGCAGGCAAACGCCCGTTTGCCACACTGCAGGCATGAACCGGAGCCTGCCATGACCTGGGATTTGCTGATCGAATCGGACTGCGTACCCGTGCCACTGCGCGCGGGCGCCCGTGTGACCTGCCGCGCCGGCCAGTTGTGGATCACCGTCGAGCACCGGCGCGCCCGGCCGTCGGCGGATATCGTGCTGTCGGCCGGCCAGCAGTGCCGTGTGGAGGAGGACGGCGTCTATTTCCTGAGCGCACTGCGTGCGCTGGGCGCGGTGCAATGCCACATCACGCCGGCCGCCAGCCAGCAGTTGGCGCTGCGCCCGGCCTGACGCGCGCCGCTTCCTCGGCAATCCAGTCGGCCACGTGGCGCACGTCGTCGCGCGGAGTCTCGGTGGCATGGATCAGCCAGAACGCGTTGGGGCTGGGCATGACCGCGCCTGCCGTGGTGACCACGTTCAGCTGGCCGCCTTCGATCAGCGACTGGATCAGTTCCAGGCGTCCGAGCGCCACGCCTTGTCCGGCAAGTGCCGCATGAATTACCTGGTCATACTGATTGAAGCGCAGGATGCCGCGCCGGGCGGCCTGCCGGTAGCCTTGCGCGCCAAGCCAGTTGCGCCAGTGCAGCCATGGGCGCGGATCGTCGAATTCGAGCAATGGCAGTGCCGCCAGGGCTTCGGCCGAGGTCACGCGCGTGGCGCCCAGCGCCGGATTGGCCACCGGTGCGATGGTTTCGTCGAACAGCCGCAGGGCGTGGGGCGGCGCGGCCGATGCCGGGCAATAGCGGATGGCCAAGTCGATGCCATCGGCGCGCAGGTCGCTGATCTGGTTGCTGGCGGACAGCCGCACGTCGAGCTTCGGATACCGGCGCTGCAGGCTGCCCAGCCGTGGCAGCAGCCACAGGCCGGCCACGCCGATGCTGGCCGTGACCGTGACGGGCTGGCTTCCATCGCGCTTGCGCAGTTCCGCGGCCACGTCCTGCAACTGCTGCACCGCGCCGTCGGCGCTGCGGAACAGGCGTTCGCCTTCGGGCGTGAACGCCACGCCGCGATGCTGGCGCACGAACAGGCGTACCTGTAGCTGGTCTTCCAGCGCGCGGATCTGGCGGCTGACGGCCGACTGGGTCAGGCACAGGTCGTCGGCGGCCTGGGTGATGCTCATGCGCCGGCCCACGGCCACAAAGCCCTTGAGCAGATCGAGCGGAAACAGGCGGACGAGCGGGACGGACATGGCAAAGCCTCACGGGGGCGCTGGCGAGCCCCATTACAGCACGGAAATCCGCTCGGCTGCCATGCGCGGATGGAATGGCAGAACGCCTGAAATCTCGTTTGAACCGGCGCCCGGAATCGCTTGAAATAAAGCCGATCCGAACCGCCGCCACTGGAGCCCGCCATGTCGCTTCGCCAGTCTTCGCATGATGTCCGTGCATTGCAACCGGACGCGGCGCCGCCCTGGTGGCGCGGCACCGTCTTTCTGCTGCTGGCGGCCGGGCTCGTGATGGGCCTGGCGCTGGGGGTACGCCACGTGCAGGGCCTGTTCCTGCTGCCGGTGATCGCCGAACGGGGCTGGACCCGCGAGACATTCGGCTTTGCGATGGCCGTGCAGAACCTGGTGTGGGGCATCGCTCAGCCGCTGACGGGCATGGTGGCCGACCGCTTCGGGTCGTGGAAGGTGATGCTGGCCGGGCTGTTGCTGTACGCGGCCGGACTGTGGGGCATGGCACTGGCGCCGTCGTCGATGGCCTTCGTGCTGGCGGGCGGCATCTGTATCGGCATCGCGCAGTCCGGGACGACGTTCGGCGTGGCCTATGGCGCGCTGAGCCGCATGGTGCCGCCGGAACAGCGCAGTCGCACGCTGGGCATTGCCGGGGCGTGCGGGGGCATCGGGCAGTTCCTGATGGTGCCGTCGGCGCAGGCGCTGCTGTCGGCGGCGGGGTGGCAGCTGACGTTGATGATCTTTGCCGGGGCGGCCCTGTTGCTGGTGCCGTTGGCGCTGCCGTTCCAGGATCGCGCGACGGGCGGCGATGCCAGGGGCGACCAGCCTTCGATGCGGGCCGCCATCGGCGAGGCCTTCCGGCATCCGGGGTTCTGGCTGCTCAACCTGGGCTTTCTGGCATGCGGCTTCCAGCTGGCGTTCATCGCCAACCATCTGCCGGCCTACCTGCGCGACCAGGGCATGCAGCCGGCCAGCGCGATGATTGCGCTGGCCCTGATCGCACTGGCCAATATCGCGGGCACCTACGCCTTCGGCTGGCTGGGCGGGCGGCACGTGAAGAAGTACCTGCTGGCCGGCATCTACCTGACGCGCACGTCGGCGATGGCGCTGTTCCTGCTGCTGCCGCTCAGCCCGCTCACGCTTTACGGGTTTGCGGCCGTGATGGGCTTCCTGTGGCTGGGCACGGTGCCATTGACCAGCGGCATCGTCTCGCAGGTGTTTGGCGTGCGGTACATCACCACGCTGTTCGGCTTTGTGTTCCTTGGCCATCAGCTGGGGTCTTTCCTGGGGGTGTGGCTGGGCGGGCTGGTGTTCGAACTGACGCATTCCTATGATCTGGTGTGGATGGGTGCGATGGCGCTGGGCGTGATCGCGGCGGCGTTGCATTGGCCCATCGACGACCGCGAGATTGTGCGCGCGCCATGGCAGGGGCTGCGGCCTTGAGCGCCTGCATGGAATAAAGGGCTGGCCTGGTGTGTTTACGCATCAGGCAGGCTGCGTGCCGGGCGCGGGAGGTGGAGTATGCTTGGCACGCACGTCCTGTCATTCCCGTATCCGGAGGCCGCCATGCCGTTTCGTTTTTCCGTTTGGACGGGTGCCGTCGCGGCAGCCCTTGTGCTGAGCGCATGCGCATCGCTGCAGCCGGTGGAGACCGGCCAAAAGCTGATCGGCAGCCCGCAGGCCGCCGTGCAGCAGGCGTTCGGCACCCCCACCGATACGTTCCAGATGGCCAACGGCACCCAGCGGTGGATTTATTCCAAACAGCCGTACGGCTACGAAATCTACGCGGCCGACTTCGATGCCAGCGGCAAGCTGACGAATTTCCGGCAGACGCTGACCGAAAACGAGATCTACACCGCGCGGCCCGGCCAGTGGACCAAGCAGGATGTGCTGGAACGCTGGGGCAAGCCCAAGGAGCCGATCCAGTACTACGCGCTGATGAAGCGCGAGGCGTGGTCGTACCGGATGTACCTGCCCGGCTACCTGCCGGCGCACTTCAGCGCCTATTTTGACGACAACGGCGTGCTGGACCGGACGATGATCATCCAGGACTCGCGCGGCGGCGAACGCAGCCGGAGATAGCCGAACGGCTATCAACGGCGCGCCGGGTGGGGCGGCCCGGCCATCCGCATTGCGCCACGCGGGTCCGCCCGAGTGGCGCCAATGCAACAATCCACATTGAAGACTCAACTAATTCCCGGGTGAACCGCTCGTCCATTGTATAAACACGAATTATTCGCATTACTATTTGTGTTGATGTGCGGCACACGCCGCATCGCGCACGTCGAGCCAGCACACCGCCCATAACAATCCCGGGAATTCCGATGTTCTTGCACCGTCTGTCCAACGGTCGCGCCAGCCTGCGCTCGCGCGTTTCTGTCCGTTCTTCGCTGCCAGCCACCGCGCTGTCACCTGTTGCCGCCGCAGTGCTGGGCCTGTCGCTGTCGCTGTCCGCGCCCGTCCACGCGCAGGTTCGGGCCCAGCCGGCCGATCCGGGCGCCACCGCCACGCTGCCCACGGCCACCGTGGTGGCCGACCGGTCCGGCGAGGCGGTCAAGGTCGAGCGTGTGAGCAACGGCGCGCTGGGCGACCGCAAGGCCGTGGATACGCCGTTCTCGGTCAACGCGGTGTCCAGCGACGAGATCCAGCAGCGCATGGCGCAGACCGCCAACGATGTGTTCAGGTACGACCCCGCCGTGCAGGTGCTGGGCGACAACGCACGCACCGAGAACTCGTACTTCTCCGTGCGCGGCATTCGCGTGGACATGCTCAACGGCACGAAGGTGGATGGCCAGAACTTCGTCACGTGGGACGCCGACATCCCGCTGGAGCCGTTCGAGCAGGTGGAGCTGCTCAAGGGCCTGTCTGGCTTCATGTACGGCTTTGGCTCGCCGGGCGGCATCATCAACTACGTGGCCAAGCGGCCCACCGCCACGCCGCTGCGCGAGGTGACCATCGGCTACCAGACCAACAACGTCTGGAGCGAGAAGGTCGATGTGGGCGGCCGCTTTGGCAACGACGACCGCTTCGGCTACCGCATCAACGCCGTGAACGAGGACGGCAACACCAGCGAACAGGGCGTGCACGTGCGCCGCCAGACGTTTTCGCTGGCCACCGACTTCCGCATCACGCCGGACCTGACGTGGAACGCCGACATCATGTACTGGAAGCGCAAGTCGCAGGGCACGATCTTCGGGCTGTCGTTCGGCACGGACACCATCCCCGCCGCCAGTAGCGTGGCGCGCAACCTGGCCCAGCCGTGGTCGTCGCACGAGACCGACACGCTGACCGTGGGCACCGGCGTGGACTACCGCATCAACAGCGACTGGAAGACCAGCTTCAAGTACCGCTTCGCACGCCAGAACCGCCTGAATGCCGACAGCTTCCTGTTTGTCACGGACGACGCAGGGAACTACTCGGACACCAACTACCGCTGGAAGACCGCCTACTACTATCAGGCGTACGACGCGATGGTGCAGGGCAAGTTCGACACAGGGGGCCTCAAGCACGAGATCGTGGCGGGCCTGGGCTACCTCTCGCAGGTGCGCGAGCTGGACAACGGCCTGGGCGGCAACGGCATCTTCATGGGGATGAACAACCTGTACAACCCCATCGCGCTGGACGAGCAGGCCGGCGTGGGCAAGGACTACATTCCGTACCGCGACTACAAGATCCAGCAGAAATCGGCCTACCTGAGCGACACGGTGCAGATCACGCCGCGCCTGTCGGTGCTGGCTGGCCTGCGCTACAACATGTTCTCGCAAGACAACTACAGCCCCGAAGCGGTCCGGACGTCGCGCTACAGCGCCAACCCGATCACGCCCACGGCAGCGGTGATGTTCAAGACGGACGATTTCTCGACCGCCTACGTGAGCTACGTGGAATCGCTGGAACCGGGCGGATCGGCCGGCCCGACCGCCGCGAACGCTGGCGAGACCTTCGGCCCGCTAAAGAGCCGCCAGTACGAGGTGGGCTTCAAGACCGACCGCGACAAGTGGGGCGCCAACCTGGCCCTGTTCCGCGTGGACAAGGGCTACGAGTACACCAACACGTCGAACGTCTTCGTGCAGAACGGCAAGCAGCAGTTCACGGGCGTGGATACCAGCGGCTGGTGGCGCGTGGCGCGTGACATTCGCCTGATGGGCGGCGTGCTGTGGCTGCACACCAAAACCACGGACGTCGACGATCCGCAGGTCAACGGCAACCGGGTCTTCGCCACGCCGAACTACATCGTGACCGGCCGCGTCGAGTACGACACGCCGTTCGTCCCCGGCCTGACGCTGTGGACGGGCGCCAAGGTGACCGGCTCGATGTACGTGAACTCGGCCAATACGCAGCAGATTCCGTCGTACACCACGGCCGACGTCGGCGCGCGCTATACCACCCGTGTGGCCGGCAAGCAGGTGACCGTGCGCGCGGTGCTGAACAACGTGTTCAACCGCCGCTACTGGACCACCACCTATGACGGCTTCGTGCTGCCGGCGGCCACGCGCACGTTCCTGATGAACGCCTCGCTGCAGTTCTGATGGATTGAAATGCAGGCGGCCGGCAGGGGCCGCCGTTTTCAGCCTCGGCGCACCGCCGTGACCTTGCCGCCCATCACGTCGATGGTGCGCCGCTGCGGGTTGTAGTCCATCGTGCCCGGCATATGCTGGCCTTCGCGATTGCCGAAGCGCCATGCGCAGCCTTCGAGCAGTTTGGCCGCGTCCGCCTCGGTCTTGCCGATCAGCGCGTCGTCGCCGAGCTTGTCGGCCTGGCAGCCCTCGGGCGTGCCACGGCCGCCTTGGGGGCCCGGATTGGCCACGCCGGCAGTCGGCGGCTGCGGCGCCTGCGGCTGCGCGGCGCAGCCTGCCATCATCGTGGCCATTGCCACGGTGCCCGTGAGGGCCATCCCTTTCCAGTTCGGTGCAGTCATGCAGAGGCTCCTTGGCCGTATGAGGGAGCCCCGATTCTAGCGGACCCTGCGTTCACGGCGACTTGCGCGCCGTGGACCGTCCGCGCCCGCGCGGTGCCGGGGCCGCGAACATCGACATGTCGCGAACGATGCAGCCCAGCAGCGTGTCGGCGGCCACGCCCAGCGGGCGGCCCGCCTTGACCAGCAACCGCGCCTTGGCCGCCTCGAACAGCGGGTGGGCGATCGGCAGGGTCACCAGTTCGCCCGAGCCCAGTTCCCGATACGCGGCAAACGCGCCGATCAGCGTGATGCCGTGGTGGCGCTTGACGAAGTGCCGCAGCACGGCCAGCGAATTGGTGGTCAGCGTGGGCCGGATCTGGATGTTCTCGGCGTACGCCAGCATCTGCACGATCTGCCCGAGCCCGAACGCCGGCGGCATCATCGCCAGCGGGTAGTCGGCAAGCTCGCGCACGTCCACGGTGGTGCCGCGCAGCGCCAGCGGATGCCCGGCATGCACCAGCAGCACCACCGGCTGCGACGACGTGGCCACCCAGCGCACATCGGCATGCGACGGCGGGTTGTAGGCCAGGCCGATATGCGCGCGGCTTTCGGCCACCTCCTGCAGCACGTTGTTGACGGGCAGGATGTCCACCGTGACGTCGAGCCGGGGGTATTGCGCGCAGAAGTCGGTGAGCACCTCGTCCATCAGGCCATCGACATAGCCCTCGCTGGTGGCAATGCGGATCTGGCCGTGCTGCAGGCCACGCAGCGCCTGCAAGCGGTCTTCGAACAGCTCCTGCTGCGCCCGGCAGCCCTGCCAGTATTCCAGCAGGTGCAGCGCCACTTCGGTGGGCTGCACGCCGCGTGCGTGGCGGTCGAACAGCGGCGCGCCGACTTCGTCCTCCAGCAGTCGGATCTGGCGCGTGATGACCGACGGCGATGTGTTGATGCTGTCGGCCGCGCCCCGGATCGATCCGTGCGTGAGCACCTCGTGGAAATAGCGCAGCCTGCGCTGGTTCAGTTCTCGCATGTCGAATGCCAAGCTGTTGCCGATTGGGCAACGATAGCCGACTTAAGTTGCTCTTGCTCTGCTTTTTCATCTGACCGACGATCCTTCGACAACAAGAAAAAGCGACAGCACAACGTTCATCGCATCCAAAGGACGACCACGGGAGAGACCGCATGTCCACCACACTGCCCCCACGCACCACGCCGGCGCACGACCGCGCCGCGCAACAGGCGCTGTACCGCAAACTGAACTGGCGCCTGCTGCCCTTCCTGCTGCTCTGCTATACGTTCGCCTACCTGGACCGCGTCAATATCGGCTTCGCCAAGCTGCAGATGCAGAGCGACCTGGGCTTCTCCGACGCTGTGTACGGCCTGGGCGCCGGCATCTTCTTCTTCGGCTATGTGCTGTTCGAGATCCCCAGCAACCTGCTGCTGCCCCGCATCGGGGCGCGCAAGACCATCAGCCGCATCCTGGTGCTATGGGGGCTGACGTCGGCCGGCATGATGTTCGTGCGCGACGAAACCACGTTCTATGTGATGCGCTTCCTGCTGGGCGTGTTCGAGGCGGGGTTTGCGCCGGGCATGATCTTCTACCTGACGTACTGGTACGGCCAGCAGCGCATGGCGCGCGTGATGGCCGTGGTGATGCTGGCGGGCCCGCTTGGCGGCATCTTCGGCTCGCCGCTGTCCACGTGGCTGATGACTGGCCTGTCGGGCACGCATGGCCTGGCAGGCTGGCAGTGGATGTTCCTGGTGGAAGGCCTGCCGTGCGTGCTGCTGGGCGTGCTGGCGCTGCGCGTGCTGGCGGACCGGCCGGCCGATGCAAAGTGGCTGACCGATACCGAAAAGCGCATGATTGCCGCTGAACTGCACACGCCCGGCGCGGGCCACCATTCGTTTGGCCAGGTGGCGCGCGATCCGCGCGTGTACCTGCTGGCCTTCGCCTACTTCACGATGATCTGCGGCATCTACGCGGTCAGCTTCTGGCTGCCGTCGATCATCAAGGCCGATGGCGTGACCGACACCATGCAGATCGGCCTGTATTCGATGATCCCGTATATCGCGGCCGCCATTGCGATGGTCGTGATCGGCCGGCGCTCGGACCGGCGCGGCGAGCGGCGCCTGCATAGCGCCGTGCCCGCCTTCATCGGGGCCGTGGCGCTGGCGGTGGCCACGCTGTCCAGCGGCAACCTGGCGGTGTCGCTGTTGTGCATGACGATCGCCACGGCGATGATGTGGACGGCCTATACGGTGTTCTGGGCCATACCGTCGCAATACCTGAAGGGCGATGCCGCCGCGGGCGGTATCGCGCTGATCAACACGATCGGCCTGATCGGCGGCTTCCTGAGCCCGACCATCATTGGCTGGGTGCGCACGGCAACCGGCAGCATGCAGGCCGGCCTGCTGGTGATGGTGGCGCTGCTGGTGGCCGGCGCGGTGACGCTGGTGGCCAACCGCATGCCCGCGCCGCACGGCCGTCCGGCCACGGTTTGACGACAACATGAACATGGAGAGGCCCTTGGCACCCCGAATCCTGATCGCCGGTTTCCAGCACGAAACCAATACGTTTGCGCCATCGAAGGCCACCTACGCCAGTTTCGAGCGCGGCGAGGGCTTCCCGGCGATGGCGCGCGGCGACGATGTGCTGGCGCTGCGCGATGTGAATATCCCCGTGGGCGGATTCATCCAGGCCGCGCAGCGCAACGGCTGGGCCCTGCGCCCGGTGATCTGGGCCGGCGCCAGCCCGTCGGCCCATGTGACCCGGGATGCGTTCGAGCGCATCGCCGGCGAAATCGTCGCGGCTGCCCGCGCGGGCGGTTTCGATGCCATCTACCTGGACCTGCACGGCGCGATGGTGGCCGAGCATGCCGACGATGGCGAGGGCGAATTGCTGGCCCGCCTGCGCGAGGTGATCGGCCCGGCGGTGCCGCTGGTGGCGTCGCTGGACCTCCACGCCAATGTCACGCAGCGCATGCTCGACGCCGCCGATGCGCTGGTGGCCTATCGCACGTATCCGCACGTCGACATGGCCGAAACCGGCGTGCGCGCCGCCGAACTGCTGCAGCCGCTGCTGGCCGGCCCGCGCCGCTGGCGTGCCGCCGCCCGCCGCCTGCCGTTCCTGATTCCGATCAACGGCATGTGCACGATGCTGGAGCCCGCGCGCGGCCTGTACGCGGCGCTGGCCGAGCTGGAAGCGGGCGGGGTGGTGTCGCTGTCGTTCGCGCCCGGCTTCCCGGCCGCCGACTTTCCGGAGTGCGGGCCGGTGATCTGGGGCTATGGCGACGATGACGCCGCCGCCGAAGCCGCCGTGCAGGCGCTCTACGACCGGATGCTGGCCGAGGAGGCCGCGTGGGAGGTGCCGTTCCTGTCCCCCGACGACGCGGTGCGCCAAGCCATGCGGATGGCCGAAGGCGCCACGCGCCCGGTGGTCATCGCCGATACCCAGGACAACCCCGGTGCCGGCGGCGATTCGAACACGATGGGCATGCTGCGCGCGCTGCTGCGCAACGGCGCGCAGGGCGCGGCCATCGGCCTGATATGGGACCCGGCCGTGGCGGCTGCCGCGCATCGCGCCGGCGTGGGCGCGGTGATCGACGTGGCGCTGGGGGGCGTGTCCGGCGTGCCCGGCGACGAGCCGCTGCAGGGGCGCTTCGAGGTGCTCGGGCTGTCGGACGGCGTCTGCCGCTTTGGCGGCCCGATGATGCACGGCATGCTGGCCGATGTCGGGCCCGTGGCGCTGCTGGGTATCGGCGGCGTGCAGGTGGTGGTCAGCGGCGGCAAGGCGCAGATGCTCGATCGCAACCTGTATCGCGTGGGCGGGGTCGAGCCCGAGGCGATGAAGATCCTGGTGAACAAGAGCTCGGTACATTTTCGCGCGGACTTCCAGGGCATCGCCCATGCCGTGCTGGTGGCCAAGGCCCCGGGGCCGATGACGGCCGACCCGGCCGACCTGCCGTGGACGCGCCTGGCGCCCGGCATCCGCCTGAAGCCGATGGGCGAGCCGTTCCGGGCCTGACGCCTGACGCCTGACGCCTGAAGCCTGAAGCCTGACGCCGGGCGACCACGCGCCGGCGCTCAGAGCTTCTGCAATGCGGCCAGCCGGAAGATCTTCGCCCACAGGTTGGCGGCGTCCCGGTCGGCTACCGGTATCACCCATTCGCCCGGCTTGCCGTGGCGCAGGCCGACGACCACATACCAGCGGCCCTGGCGCGCCTCGGGCCGGGCCGCCTCGATGTCCGCGAAGATCAGCACCTGGCGCTGACCGTTCATCTGCAGCACGCAGTTCTTGCGTTCGGCGTCGACCTTGAGCGTCCCCCATTCTCCCCTCAGGGCCAGGATGCGCTCGCCTTTGACGCGCCGGCCATGGATGGCCCGGTAGCGGCGCAGCGCCGCCACGCACAGCGCCGCCAGTATCGCCAGTATGAGAATGTCGGCGGTGGCGCCGGCCAGCATGCCGGAAGCGGCCGTCACCAGCTGGTAGAGCCGGACCAGGCCATAAACGAAGGCAACGAGGATCGCGATGCCTAGGAGGATGAAGGGCACGTCCTGATTCCTGAAGGGTGGCGGGTAGGGCGGTGGATGCGGGCAGCGTCGGGGTATGCCCCGGCGCCAGTGTCGGACCGTGCGGGCCTATAATGGTTCGCCCCGCATCGCCGGACGGGGTTTGCCATCCGGTTCGGCCCATCGTCAATGCCATCGTATCCTCTCGTCCTTTGCCTGACCATTGCCGTGGTGTGCAGTGTGGGCATGGCCGTCGCGGCCTGGCCGCGCCGCGATGACCCTACCGTCCGTGCATTCCTGGTGCTGGCGGCGGGCGTCACCATCTGGAGCGGCGGCCGGTTGCTGGAAATCAGCGAGACGGCGCTGCCAGGCCGGATCTTCTGGGCCAAGTTCCAGTATGCGGGCATCGTGGCCGTGCCGATCGGCTGGCTGGTGGCGATGGTTCACCTGA
Organism: Cupriavidus sp. 86D6; assembly: GCF_057815095.1. NCBI lineage: Bacteria > Pseudomonadati > Pseudomonadota > Betaproteobacteria > Burkholderiales > Burkholderiaceae > Cupriavidus > Cupriavidus sp. 86D6. The sequence continues at coordinate 88,324 of NZ_JBYPSB010000015.1, forward strand.
GCCGGCCACGCTTTGTCGTGCCGTGGTCGATGCTCTGGGTGCCGGTGTTCTTCGCGGTGCTGACGCTGGCGCTAGTATTCACCAACGAACGCCACCACCTGATCTGGACGTCGATCGAACTGATGCCGCCGGGCGTGTCGCCGGGCGCGGTGTTTCACCACGGCATCGGCTACACCGCGGTGGCCGCCTGGACCTACGCGATGCTGGGCCTCAGCATGTATTTCCTGGCCACCGCCGAGGTGCCGAACGCGGCGCTGTCGGTGCGCGGCCGCAACGTGCTGATGGCGGGGCTGCTCCTGCCGCTGGTGACGCACATCGCCTACCTGTACCGCTGGACCGGCCCGCTGGGCGGCGACCTGACACCGGCCACCTTTTCGCTGATGACCCTGCTGGTGTGGGTCTGCGCGCTGCGCAAGCACCTGGACGATACCGGCCACTACGCGCGGCTGCGCGTGTTCGACGCGATCCGCGAGGGCTGCGCGATCCTGGGCGCCGACGGACGCATCGTCGAGTTCAATCCCGCCGCTGCCCGGCTGGTGCCCGACCTGCGCCGTGGCCAGATGCCGCCGCCGGCCTGGCACCACGCGCTGAGCGACCCCGACGAGGTGGCGCCCTTCATTCCCGATGGCCTGGGCTACGAACTGACGGTGGAGCCCGTGTGCCGGATGGACGGCAAGCAGATCGGCCTGCTGGTGTTCATGCGCGATATCAGCCGCTACCAGTCGCGCGAACAGGCGCTGGCTACGCAGCTTGGCGAAACGGCGGAGCAGCTGTCGCGCGTGCAGGCCGACCTCGATATCGACGCGCTGACCGGCATCCCCAACCGGCGTTACTTCCAGCGCGAATCGCTGGCCGCCGTGGCACGCGCCCATGAGCGCGACAAGGAAATCGGCCTGCTGATCCTGGATGTCGACCTGTTCAAGCAATTCAACGACCTGTACGGGCACCCCTGCGGCGACGACTGCCTGCGCCAGGTGGCCGAAGCCCTGACTGGCGTGCTGCGGGGCCCGCAGTTCTGCGCCCGGCTGGGCGGCGAGGAATTCGCGGTGGTACTGCCGGATTCGTCGGCGGACGAAACGCGAGCCATCGCCCGCAGCATGGTGGCGGTGGTGCGGGACCTTGCCATTCCGCACAACGGCACGCCCGTGCAGCCCTACGTGACGATCAGCGTGGGCGCGGTATGCGCGGTGCCCGAAGCCCCGCGCCTGGAGCCGCTGCTGCACCGCGCCGACAGCGCGATGTACCGCGCCAAGCGGGCGGGGCGCAACCGCTACGTGGTTGACGGCAGCCTGTACCTTGGGGTGCAGAACAGCTGATTTTGACGATCCCGTGAAAAAGGGCTTGCAAATCGCCAGAGCTTATGTAGAATTCGCGTCTCGCTTCAACGCAGCAATGCAGCGAAACGAAGCCCAGATGGCGGAATTGGTAGACGCACTAGGTTCAGGTCCTAGCGGTGGCAACACTGTGGAGGTTCGAGTCCTCTTCTGGGCACCAATTTTGAAAGCCCTGCTCAACGAGCAGGGCTTTTTCATTTCCGGCCCAGAAAGGGCAGTCCCGGGCTTTCGCCGGGCTGGCCCTCTCCCCCGACCCCTCTCCCGCGAAGCGGGAGAGGGGAGAACACCAACGGCATATCGACGGCGGCGGTTTGCTCCCCTCTCCCGCACGGCGGGAGAGGGGCGGGGGAGAGGGCGGGCGTATCAAGCTGCCACGCCGCCCACGCCCTGGCCCACCGCAACGCGCGCGTCCTGCGTCGCGGCCTGCCGGACCACATCCCCCACCATCTCGGCCGTCACGGCCGATAGCGTCCAGCCCAGGTGTCCGTGCCCCGTGTTGTAGAACACGTTGGCGGCGTGGCCACGGCCTACGCGCGGCATCATGTTTGGCATCATCGGACGCAGGCCGGCCCAGGGCACCACGCTGCGCGTGCTGACGCCGGGGAAGCAGGCATGCACCCAGTCGACCAGCGGACGGATGCGGTCGGCGCGGATGTCGCGGTTGATGCCGTTGAACTCCGCCGTGCCGGCCACGCGGAAGCGGTCTGGGCCCAGGCGGCTGGTCACGAGCTTGGTTTCGTCGTCGAGCAGGCTGACCGTCGGCGCGCTGGCCTGGCTTTGCGCATCGTTCAGGTTCACCGTGATCGAATAGCCCTTCACCGGATAGATGTTGACGCGGTCGCCCAGCTGCCGGGCGAAGGCGCGGCTGGCCACGCCAGCGCACACCACCACGCCATCGAATTCGCGCGATGTGGGCAGGTTGTCTTCCGCCGACACCACGGTGGCGCGCCGCCCCGTGGTGGCCACCGCGCGCACATCCTGGTTGTACAGCGTGTGCACGCCCAGGCGCTGGATCGCCGCGGCCAGGCCGCTGGTGAACTTGTGGATGTCGCCCGTGGCGTCGCTCTCGGTGTAGTAGCCGCCGTAGTAGTCGCCGGCCAGCGTGGGCTCGATGTCGCGCATCTCGGCCGGCGTGACCGCGTGGCGCTCCAGCCCGCCTTCGGCCAGCAGCTTCGACACCCGGCCGGCATGCTCGAATCCCGCCTTGTTGCGATAGATATGCAGGATGCCGCGCCGCTTCAGGTCGAAGTCGATGCCTTCAGCGTCGGCCCAGGCGAACAGGTGCTGGCGCGCGGCGATGGCCAGGCGCGCGGTCTCGACCGTGTTGGCGCGGTAATGCGGAATCGACGCCATGAACTCGGCGAACCAGCTCAGCTTGTGCCAGGTGGGGCGCGGATTCACCAGCAGCGGCGCATCGGCGCGCAGCATCCATTTGAGGCCCTTGGCCAGCGTGGACCAGTGCGTCCAGACTTCGGCGTTCGAGGCCGACAACTGGCCGCCGTTGGCGAACGACGTTTCCATGGCCGCATAGCGATGTCGCTCGAACAGCGTGACGGAGAACCCGCGCCTGGCCAGCGCGTACGCGGTCGTGACGCCGGTAATACCGCCGCCGATCACTGCAATGGTTTTCATGTGGAAGGGTCTTTCAGGACGTCATGAGGTGGCAGTCCACGGCGCACCATGCGCTTCTCGCGGACGCCCCCTCTGTCCTTGACCTGAGAGATTCGCGAGCCGGGGCTCGCTTGCTCCTTCGGTACCGCCGGCCGACGTACAAGCCGGGGTTCTTCAGAGTTCCATGGCGATACCGGTCCTTTTGCCTGAGAGTTTCCGGGGCGGTTGCTCCTTCGGCGCCGTGCTGCCTGGCGGCAGCGACGGGCTCTCCCGATATCGCGGGGTACAACGGTGGCCACTATGCCATAGAAATTAAGGATTCGGCCATCAGGTTTGTTGCCGTCAGGCCGAAGGCACCAGAAAGCGTTGCGCCAGCCGCACCCAGGCCGCGGCGCCCAGCGGCAGCACCTGGTCGTTGAAGTCGTAGCCGGGGTTATGGACCATGCAGCCGCCGAATTCTCCTTCGCCGTTGCCCAGGATCAGGTAGCAGCCGGGCACCGCATCGAGCATCCAGGCGAAGTCCTCGCTGCCATTGAGGCCCTTGGGCGCCTGCGTCACCACGTGCTCGGCGCCCACCAGCTCCTGGCAGACCTCGGCAGCCAGTGCGGTAGGGCCGGCCGCGTTGACCATCGGCGGCGTCAGCTGGCGATAGTCGATCTGCGCCGTCACGCCGTGGGCCTGCGCGGTCAGGCTGACAATCTCGTGGATGCGGGCTTCCACCAGCGCGCGCGTTTCGGGCCGCGCCGCGCGCACATTGAGGCCGAGCTTGACCTCCTCCGGAATCACGTTGTGCGTGGCACCGGCGTGGATGAAGCCGACCGATACCACGGCGGTGTCGTCGGGCGCCACGCTGCGCGCCACCACCGTTTGCAGCGCGGTGATGATGGCGGCCGACGCGGCAATGGGGTCCTTCGAACGATGGGGCATCGCGCCATGGCCGCCGACGCCGCGGATCGTGACATCGGCCACGTCGGACGACAGGCTGACCGGCCCCTCCAGCACCCGAAACGAACCGGCCGGCACGCCGGGCATGTTGTGCAGCGCGAAGACCGCATCGCACGGAAAGCGCTCGAACAGGCCGTCTTCCATCATCGCGCGCGCGCCGCACAGGTTCTCTTCGTCGGGCTGGAAGATCAGGTTCAGCGTGCCGTCGAAGCTGCGCGACCTGGCCAGCGCGTGGGCGGCGGCCAGCAGGATGGCGGTATGGCCATCGTGCCCGCAGGCGTGCATGCGGCCGGGCGTCTTGCTGGCGTAGGGCAGGCCGGTGGCCTCGACGATCGGCAGGGCGTCCATGTCGGCCCGGATGCCCAGCCGTCGCGTGCCGTTGCCGAGCTTCAACTGGCCCACCACGCCGCTCTTGCCAATGCCGGTGTGCACGTCGTAGCCCCAGCTTTCCAGCAGCGTGGCCACCAGCCGGCTGGTGGCGCCAACCTCGAAGCCCAGTTCGGGCTGCGCATGGATCTGGCGGCGGATATTGACGAAGGTCTCGGTGTCGATGGCAGGCAACAGGTGCGGCAGCAGCTGAAACGGGGTCAGGGTCGGTTCTCGGGTCATGGTGAGGTCTCGGAAAGTCAGGCTCGCGGCGTCGCGACGGATATCGACAGGGATCAGTGTTCGCGTTTCTCGACGATGCGCAGCACGGCCACCAGGGCCAGCACGCCGCACGCCATCATGTAGAAGGCGGGGGCCATCGGGTTGCCAGTCTTCGCCAGCAGCCATGTGACGACGAACTGCGACGACCCGCCGAACACCGTCACGCCCACGCTGTAGATCACGGCCAGGCCCGTGGCGCGCACGCCGGCGGGCAGCATTTCCAGCAGCATCAGGAACAGCGGCGTGGTGCCCAGGTTGATGCTGGCGGTCAGCAGCGCGGACATGCCCAGTACCAGCGGCACGCTCGGGTAGTGGTTCATCAGCCAGAACGCGGGATAGACGGCCAGCAGGCTGAACAGCAGCGACCCGGCCACCAGCGGCTTGCGGCGGTCAAGGCGGTCCGCCAGCGTGCCCGCAATCAGCGACACCACGAGCAGCGTGACGCCCGTGACGCAGCCGGACAGGAACGACAGCGACGCCGGCATATGCAGCACGCGGATCATGTAGGTCGGCATGAAGAACACCACCAGGTACATCGTGGCCGTACCGGCGGTGCCGGCCAGGATGCCCAGCACCACCTTGCCGGCGTGACGGCGGAACAGTTCGCCGACCGGGCTCGGCGCATGCGCGTCGGCCTCGTGCGTCTCGTCGAGATTGGCGCGGATATAGAGACCTACCGGCGCGATCAGCAGCCCGAGCAGGAACGGCACGCGCCAGCCCCAGCTTTCCAGCGCGGCGGTGGGCAGCAAGGCATAGAGCGTGGCGCCCGTGGCCGCGCCCGCCAGCGCGGAAATGCCCTGGCTGCCGATCTGCCAGCTCACGCGCCAGCCGCGGCCCTTGACGTCGCCGCCTTCCATCAGCATCGCCGTGGAGGCGCCAATCTCGCCGCCCAGCGAAAAGCCCTGCAGCAGCCGGCCCGCCAGGATGGTCAGCGACCCGAACACGCCAGCGGTGGCGTAGGTAGGGGCCAGCGCGATGCACAGCGTGCCCAGCACCATCAGGCCGATGGTCAGCGTCATGGCGGCCTTGCGGCCATGACGGTCGGCATAGTTGCCGATCAGTACGCCGCCCAGCGGCCGCATGACAAAGCCGATGCCGAACGTGGCCACGGCCAGCAGCAGCGACCCGTACGGGCTATCCGACGGAAAGAAGAGCTTGCCGATCAGCAGCGAGAAGAAGCTGTAGACCGTGAAGTCGAACATTTCCAGCGCATTGCCGATGGAGCATGCGGCGATCAGCCGGAACTGGCTTTGCTTTGCCCTGGCCGGGGTGACGGAAGTGGCGGGGGCGGCGACGCTGGCAGCGGAGAGCGGCGTGCCGGCGGGCAAGGTGGCGTCGTTCATGTGGGGCTCCACGAACTGGGTTGCGGAAATCGTGGAGCCCTGGCGGGCATCCATCGCTCAGGTTGTACGTCCTTGGCGATGCAGTATTCCGGCAAACACGCCGCCCCGAAAATCATTTATTGTCATCGTGATAACGAAATGGCATCACCGGCACCATCACTGGCCACGTACCATCAGGACTAGTACCTACGCGGCGCATTCCGGTGTGCCATGCACGGCAATTGCGCAGGCGCGCACCATCGCAAGGCATCGGCGGCAAGCCGGTGGGGAGAAACCCTGATGAAGCTGCAACAACTGCGCGTGCTGCTGGCGGTGGCCCAGCACGGCAGCATCCACGAGGCTGCGCGTAGCCTGCATACCTCGCAGCCGGCGCTGTCGAAGGCCATTGCGGAGCTGGAGCGCGAACTGGGCGTGACGCTGATGTCGCGCTCGGTGCGGGGGGTGAGCCTGACGGCCTATGGGCTGGCGCTGGTACGGCGCGCCACGGTGGTGGAGCAGGAACTGCGGCACGCGCTGGAAGATATCGAGTCGATTCGCGGGCACGCCGAGGCGCAGCTGCATATCGGCTTTACCGCCGTGGCGTCGAGCGGCGCGCTGCCGGAGGCAATGGCCGCCTACCGGCAGAGTTATCCGAATGTGACGCTGCGCGCGCTGGAGTTACGTCCGCAGCAGATCCTGGAAGGGTTGCGCGAGGGGCGGCTCGATCTTGGCCTGATCTCGACCAACAGCGGCCCCGGTGGCGGCGGCATGCAGTGGGAGCCGCTGTTTTCGGTGGGCATGGGCCTGGCCGTGCGGCCCGGGCATCCGCTGCGCCGTGCGCGACGCCTGCGTGCGCTGCTCGATGCGGACTGGCTGACGCTCGACCCGCTGGACGATCCCGGCAGCCCCCTGGCAAGCCTGATGCGCCTGCACCGCCTGGACATGCCCAGGCGCATCGTGCAGAGCGCGTCGAACCTGCTGGGGCTGCAGCTGGCAACCAGGACCGACCTGATCAGCGTATGGTCGAACTACGTGTTCGACGGCACGGGGCCGCTGAAGCTGGACCCCGAGGCCCTGGTGCGCTTGCCGATTGCCGACGAGCTGCCCGACTTCCAGCTTTTTCTGGTCTATCGCTCCGAGGACCTGATGACGCACGCCTGCGCGCAATTCACGCGCGAGGTGCGGCATGCGGCCAAGCCGCGCCGCGCACGCTGAGTCAGGACGGGGCGCGCGGACGTGGCGGCCAAAGCCTACTTCTTCAGCAGTCTCAGCAGTTCGTGGGCGCCAGCTTCGGACGAAGCGGGGTTCTGGCCCGTGACCAGCTGACCATCGACCACGGCGTAGCTGCCCCAGTCATCGGTGCGCGAGAACTGCCCGCCGTTTGCCTTCAGTACGTCTTCCACCAGATACGGCACGACACTGGTCAGCTGCACGGCCTCTTCCTCGGTATTGGTGAAGCCCGTGACCTTGCGGCCCTTGACCAGCGGCTCGCCGTCGGCCCGCTTCACGTGGCGCAGCACCCCCGGTGCGTGGCACACCAGGGCCATGGGTTTGCCGGCGCGGTCGAAGGCTTCGATCAGCGCGATGGAGCGCTTGTCTTCGGTCAGGTCCCACAGCGGGCCGTGGCCGCCGGGATAGAAGACCGCGTCGAAGTCGTCGGCCTTGACCTGATCCAGCGTCAGCGTGGCTGCAAGCTGCTTCTGGGCGGCCGCGTCGCCCTGGAACCGGCGCGTGGCATCGGTCTTGAAGTCGGGTTCGTCGCTCTTGGGATCGATCGGCGGCTGGCCGCCCTTGGGTGTCGCCAGCGTGACGTCGACGCCGGCATCCTTGAACACGTAGTACGGTGCCGCGAATTCCTCGAGCCAGAAGCCGGTCTTCTTGCCCGTGTTGCCAAGCTGGTCATGCGAGGTGAGCACCATCAGGATCTTCATTGCCGTTCTCCGGGTTGGTTGGCGCCGCGGCCACGCACGCGCAGCGGCGTTGGCAACCATCGTAGGCAGCGCGCGGCAATTCCGAAAGCCCGACGTTTCCGGTTATCAGGGCGAGGGGTCGGCGTCGCGCTGCTTGCGTCCGGTAAGCATCGCGGCGATCAGGTTTTCGCGGCCCTTGAGGCTCATCGCGATGGCCGCCGCCACATGCAGCGCAATCAGGCCGAGCAGCGTATTCGACAGCCAGCGATGAATGTCGATGGGCCAGTCCTCGCCCCAGAACGGGTCGAGCCGCGACATCCAGCCTGTGACGGCCAGCGCCAGGATCAGCGCCCACATGGCCAGCATCGTCACGGCGCCCAGCGGGGTATGGCTGACGAAGCGCGGCGCGCGGCCGCGCATCAGTGCACGGCCATAGGCCAGTACGCCGGCGGGACGCGGCAACCAGGCCCGGAAGCGCGCATGCTCTGTGCCGACGAAGCCCCAGACGATGCGGAACAGCACCAGCCCGGCGGCCACGTAGCCCAGGATGCGGTGCAACGGGTCGCCGGAGTCGTCGATCAGGTCATAGCAGACGATGGCCGCCACGCTCCAGTGCGTGAAGCGGACGGCCACGTCCCAGACGCGAATCGTGTCGCGCGGATAAACGCGATCCGCCGGGGTGGCCATGCTTACTTCCCGATTTCCGATTTGACGACGTCCAGCGTCTTGGTATCGAAATAGATCTCGGCCTTCTTGCCGTCCTTCGTGGTGCCGTAGATTTCGTAGCAGTTGCCGTCGACCTTGAACTTCTTGATGTTGTAGCCCTGGGCCTCGATCTTGGCTTTCGCGTCGGCCTCGGGCATCCATTCGGACTTCGGATGCTTCTCGCATTTGGCGCCTGCGAACGCGGCAGTGGAAAACAGGCCGACAAAGGCTGCGGCGACGATCTTGTGCATGGCTCAACTCCTCGGACAAATAAGCCCATCTGGGCGGGGTGCAGGCATCGTAGAGCCTAATGAGATCGATTCTCAATATAGGTTTTCCCGATGCCCGTGGCCTGCCATCGCACACTCGCCGAAAATGTCACGTCGATGTCACGTTCTCGTAATATCCCTACATTGAACGTGGACTTCATCATTGTTCGTCTTGTGGGACAATCGCGGCCCATCGGGTAAGGGTTTTCCCGGTGCCGAGCTTCGAAAGGTTTCGCATGAAAACGATTGACTGGAAGGACTGGGAAATCTTCTGCCGCGTGGTGGAAGGGGGTGGCTTCACGCAAGGGGCCGAACTGGCCGAAGTTCCGAAGTCATCGGCAAGCGCCGCCGTGGCGCGGCTGGAAGGCCAGCTTGGCGTGCGACTGTTCGAGCGCACCACGCGCCGTGTACGCGTCACCCAGCGCGGCCAGCAGCTCTACGACCGCGTGGCGCCATTGTTCGGCGCGCTACGCGAGATCAGCGCCGAAGCGGCCTCGGTCAGCGCCGAAGTGAGCGGCTCGATCCGGATCGCCACGCCCTACGAGGTGGGTTCGCAGCATCTGTCGCCGACAGTGAACCGGTTGCTCAAGCAACACCCGTCGCTGCGCGTGCAACTGGACATGAACTGGGACCAGCCCGACCTCATCCGCCACGGCTACGACCTGGCCTTCGTGATGACCGATACGAGCCTGCATGACAGCTCGTTCGCCAGCAAGCGCGTGGTGCTGATCGAGCGCGCGTTCTACGCGGCGCCCTCGCTGATTCGCGAGCGCGGCCTGCCGCGCGCGCCGCAAGACCTGCAGGGCTGGCCGACCGTGGGCAACCTGGACGATTCGAACTGGGAATTCGTGCGCGATGGCGTGGAGACGTTTTCGCTGGATGTGGCACCGCGCATCTGCACGCACAACGCCGAGGTGCGGCTGAAGGCGGCGGTCGATGGCCTGGGCGTCACGCGCCTGTCGCCGCGCTTCGTCCACGAGCAACTGGTGCAGGGCCAGCTGGTGCGCGTGCTGCCCGGCTATTCGTCGTCGCCGCTCAAGGTGTATGTGCTGATGCCCGCGCGCAAGCTGATGCCGGCCAGCGTGCGCGCCTTCCTGAACGCGCTGGAAGAAACGCTGGGGGTGCCGGAGAACGCGCGCCGTCCCACTTCGCGCCTGGGAGCCACCTTGCTGCCGGACACCGCCGAGGCGCCGGACGGGGAAGACGCCGCGCCCACGATCCTGACGCTGGAGTGACCGGCCGGCGCGCGATTCAGTAAGGCTGGTCGCCGCTGCGCAGGTCGAAGCCGAGCGTGTCGGCAATCTCCAGCATTTCGTCGTCGTCCTCGCTGCGCGTGATCCAGCCTGCGTACGCGTCGCCGCCGGTATCCCAGTTCCACAGCGTGTAGCCGGCCACGCGCAGCTGGTCGGTGGCCAGCTCCATCAGCTCGGGCACGCTGGTGCCCTCCAGGAAATCCTCGTCCTCGGGGTCGTCGGTGCCCCAGTTGATCTCCAGGTCGATGCGCTCGCAAAGCTGGTTGAGACAGCCGATGAAGGATTCGACGTCCTTCCAGTCGACATGGAAGCCCGCTTCCCAGTCGATGATCTCCTTGATCTGGAAGAGCAGCATCTCGGCGTCGGCCTCGTCTTCCTCGGCGTCGTCCAGGGCTTCCTCGAACAGCGCCAGATGCCGCGTGGTCTGCTGGGTGTCTCCCAGATTGATCAGCGCAAACAGGCGGCTAACCGCGTCCTGCGCGTCGTCGTCCAGTTCTATTGCCATCTGTGGCTCCTTTGTGGTCCGGCTACGCCTGTCATGCGGCCACTTTCCCGATCTCGCGATGCCCCCGCGGCGTCACGCGCAATGCCCGTGACGCCTGGGTAGGCTCGATCCAGCCCTTCTCGAGCATGGTTTCCAGCAAGGCGGCACCCAGCGCGCCGCCCAGATGGGGCTTGCGCTCGCTCCAGTCGGGACAGGTGCAGGCGAACTGGCGGCGCTTGCGCCGCGTGGCGCCGAGGTCAATGCCCAACTGCGCCATGGCCTGCGTGCCGTCGCCGGTCAGGTCGATCCGCGTGCCGTCCACGGCCAGCCATCCCGCCTGCGACATTCGTTCGAACAGACCCACCGCAAGTTCCCCGGCCAGGTGGTCATAACAGGTGCGGGCCTGCCTGAGCGCCGGCGGCGTCCCGCGCGAAACGGGCACGGTCCGCATGCGTGGCGGCTGGCTGACCAGCGACGCCGTGGCCAGCGCCTCGATGGCCACGCCGATTTCCGGCGCGGCCAGACGGTAGTAGCGGTTGCGACCGCGCGATTCCACGGCCAGCAGGCCGCCATCGGACAGCCGTGCCAGATGGCCGCTGGTGGACGACGCCGACAGCCCGGCGATCAGCGCCAGCTCGCCCGCGGGCCGGGCACTGCCATCCATCAGCGCCCACAGCATCGCCGCGCGCCCGGGATCGGCAAGCAGGCCGGCCAGCTGGCTGATGCCTGGAGCGTATTCCATAGTTCATGCATGGGTGAAGGGACGGATGCAAGTATAGGCAATTCGTGGCGCAGCTGATCTCCGACAATTTTCGCCTTAAACGACATTTATCGTCTTAAATAACAATTATCGTCTTAAATATACAATTGCTGCCATAACAAATGTCTTCTTGAGGCCTAGGCTGTCGACAGCAAGGCCCAGCGCAGGGTCTGCCTGTAATTGGGGTACGGTGGCGCAGACGCCAAATTCCTGCTTCTCGCCCCGCCTTCATTGGTGAGTTACCGTCCGGCGAACGAAAGGATGGTTTTCCGACATGCAATCCACGACTGTAAAGTGCGATGGCGTGCGCTCCACAGTAGTCAATTCACAGCAGCCGCGCAGATCCGAAGGGCTGTCGGTGATCTACGGCCGACAGGCACCCGAGTAAGGAACTGCGATTGCTGTGTACTTTCGCCTTTAGACTACGCCCGAGAGGGTATCCAGTGGCCCGTGCGGATTCCAGGAATGAATCTGTTCGAGAATCCTCTGAAGGGGTGAAGGGGTGAAGGGCTGAAGGGGTTGTGCGCGCGGAATAAAGGTTGGGAGGGCGCTCCGGAAAAGACTGGGATAACGCCGGAAACCCAAGCTAGGACTGGCTTCCCAATCTTTAGGATCTCGTCCCTTGGACCGTCGGACGGCTTTGGGCTGACCTACGTTGCGCAGACATTGGCTGATCTTGTCGGGCAGAGGCTGCTCCCTCAGCGTCTACATTTTAGGTCAGATTTTTGGAGGCGTTAGAAGCCCACTACTCGGCAACGCTCCAGGTTTCCGGTCAGCCACTTTGGGCGTCTTCCCGCGCCCGCTCCAACTTTGACCCGTTTCCGGGTGAATGAAAAGCACGGGCGTCTTGAGTGAGTGTTTCGCTTTTCTAGACTGTTCACCGTGACATGGATAGCTGGTCGATCGTCGCTATCCAATAACTGCTTCAGATCTTCCGGTCCGCGATCCACACTTCTCAGCAATCTGAGAATCTCCTCAATCGCAAGCGCTCGTTTGCGTTCAATCTCGTCTAGGACCTGCTCTCGGCGGCGTTTCAGCGCCGGATATTGGAGTCTCATTCGCATTGCCTCCCCACTGTTCGACTTGAAGAGCGGTCATTCCTTCCTTGACGTCCTTGGCTTGTGAGAGCCAGCGTGGGGCCGTTCGATGAACAGTTCCTGCAGCGACACCTCAAGAGCGACTGCAAGCAACACAAGGTTGTCGAGCGACACGTTTACGAGCATTCGTTCAACCTGGCTCACATATGTGCGATGAAGCTTGGCTTCATCCGCGAGCGCTTCTTGCGACCACTTTCGTTGAGCGCGTAGTGCTTTGATGTTGGCCGATAGGTTTGCGCGTGCCTGCTGTTGAAGCGCTTGAGTGTCGTGGTGAGTGTCGTGGGCCATATGGCCGAAAGCATCACCTTCCTCTGGGGTTAGAATCTACAGCCTATGAATCGACAGTTGTTGAATCTACAGAGTTTACATCTCATTCTTGTAAGCCTAAACTTGCTAAGTGGGACACTGCGTTGAGACAACGTGCGTCGCGGTCAAGGATCAATTTTCTGGGTTTCCTTGAGGTCAAGGGCTGCGCTACACGTATGCCTCGGTTGATCGGCTTAGTCGAGTGCCGCGGACGATGAGGCAGTGATCTCTAATTTTCTTGGAATGTCGTGGGGATCGGGATGTTGCGCGTCAGCGTTGAGCACTGGCCGGAAGGCAAAAAGGAGCGAAGCACTACTATAGCTTTCGCCGATATCAAGCGGACCCGAGCGGGAGATCTATCCGATTACGAGGTCGTTTTGTTTGAGGATGGGATGTGGCGGGGCGCGTTTGGGACAGTAGAGAACTATCCGGGTTGGTCCGCCAGCGTGTGGGATCTGGTTGCCCGGTCCCTAGCGAGCGCGTTGTCCGGCGCAGAAGAGTTGCCCAAGCGACCGACACCAGTTGTGGCGCCGACCCACCGATTTGAAGGCGTCAGCTTCGTCCATCTGCGAGAGATTCCGGAGCCGGCACGCAGGCATTTTGAGCGAAGCATCCAAGGCAAGGCGCGTCCTGTAATCAGCGGGTTATCGGACCCATACGCTTGTGCCTGGGACTGGTTTGACTTCATAAATGGATAACCTGTGGCGCGGATGGCGTCGGCGAGATTGCTGCCACAGGTGGAGGCGCGGCTGCCGATTATCGGGTCTATTTGAGGAAGGCCTCCTGCCCGACACGAGACAGGCGACATGCGACCCGTGGTGGTCGGCAAGCATCTGGGATCCGGTCGCCCGCTCTAATGTGCCGCGTTGTCGGGCGGCAAGGAACTGCCTCCGCGACCGGCCGTTCCAGATGTGCCGATCCTCCGGCCCAGTGCGTCCAGTATTCCCTATGTCCGCCTGCGGGAGATCCCGGAGCCGGCACGCACGTTCTTCGCCGACAACATCCGGTACTCCACGGTGCCGGGAATCTGCGAGGATCGCTTTCCGATGGGACTGCGCCTATGCGTGGAACTGGAAGGATCTCTTGAGTGGAGATCGCTAAGAAAACGAGGGCGACAGCAGTTGCGTCTCGATTGTCCAGCGTTCGATGCTACATAGGAGACGCAAGCATGCTTTGGGGTACCGGTTCTCTGGTCAGTAAGCCGACATTTCATCTGGGTGGCTGGAGCATCGTGCAGACAGATGCCGGTGGGGAACACTTGGTAGGCATCGATCTTGATACCGGTGCAGGGCAGGTCAGTAGCGCCATCATTCGGTTCGACGCCAGCACCATGCGGTGCCAAACGGCAAGTGGACGCATCTATGTCTTACATGAAACGTCCGGTCTCTCGGCCCGGGAAGCCTGGTATGTGTGGGAAGCCTGGTGTCAGGTCAACGGCGTCGAGAGTTGGACCGATGTCACCGCCCGCTATCCTCATGACGCCGCGTCGGCAGGGCGGCGTTCGGAAGCACCGTGACGCAAAGGAAACGCATGGTAAATGTCCAATCAACGACATTCGTGAGGCGCGTCACGTCTGGAGTGCGGATGATCGAAACGTTGACGCTTGGCTGCACCAGCGGGTGGGGACCCCGCTTATGATGCGTTGCGCGTCGATCTCTCCAGGGCGAAGTCGGCAGATCAACTTCGCGCATCAGTGGCAACGCGGCTCGCAGGATTGGCATCTAAGTCGACCCACGAGGACTGACGCGATAGCAAAACTGTGCATGCAGATTCTACCGCGACGCGCAACACGTTTGTCGCGGTGCACGGGCTGTCCCTCGGCAAGCACCGGATGTTCTGACACGAGGAGGAGCGATGGAAGCCCCAGCGATGAACATCGCCTCAGCGCGCAATCGTCGACGTGCTCGGCGGCGACACGCAAGGCGCCTGCGATTACGCGTCAATTACATTCTGCACGCAATTGCCGATGTGCGCGCCGACGTGATCGAAGTCTGGATTGCGGCAACGCGAGCAAATGGCGGGCGGCTGCCGGCAGGGTTAGTTCCAGACACGGCGTTGGCTGCCGTCGGGAGAGCGATCGTGTTGCCCTGGCGGCTTATCCCATCCGTGCCGATACGGGAAACCCGCCGAGTCACGCGCGCCATGAGTACGCAGGGTGCCATCGCACTCGGGAAAGAGATCGCTCAAAAAGAACTGGAAGTCCGAGACCATGCTCAGCAACTCGAGCACAAGGAGAGGGGGCTCCTACTAATGCTACGCGACGCGGAGCAGGGCCTCACTGATGCTCTTGAAGGCCGTGTGAGGTCTTTGGATGGGTTACGGGAGTCGATGAAGCGACGCTGACGGCTCGGTGAAGCGCTTGGCATCTGGACAATAAGCTGCGAACGATGTTGGAGATTTCTATGGAATCGCAGTGTGTTGACGGGGAAACCTCCCATACAGCGGGGAACACGACTCACTCGAGGGCGTTCGTCCTGTTGACGATCCTGTTCCTGGGTCAAGCGCAGATTGAGCAAGGAAAATTTACTGACATTGCCGACGTTTTCGCAGAACTCGATGAACTGGACCGGCAGGAAAGGAATTGTAGATGAAACCTGCAGAAAATTAACGCAGCAATGCATGGTGGCGAGTGTGCTGCAGGCGCCAGCATACCGGTCGACACCCACGTCGCAAAGAATGCCACTGGCGACCCGAGCATCATGGACGGAAATTTGCTGCCAGCAGGTCGCGGCGCACAATCGTTGTTAGGAGGAATGCGACCATGGCCACTCGTCGAAAGACCGCGCCGCTGGACACGGACGTCTATCAGGTTTGCGCGCAATCGTCACCCAAACTTAGCGCGTTGGCGCTTGAGCACGTCCGGTATTTCATCAGGGATGAGACACCGTGGTTGAAATTGTCGTTTGTGGATCAAAGTTTGCCGCCCGTGGTCATTGCAGTGTCGACGATTGCGGAACTCGCTGAGGCAAGCGTCAAGGATTTGCTCGCGCTGCAGCTGAGCCCGGCGGGCGACACCATCATTTCCGATTCGCTGGACGTCCATCTAAGCGTGGAGGGCCTGTTCCGAGATCTTACGTGCCCACGCGCCTAAAGCTTGCTCAGGGCGGTGGCCTTGTCGAGCCAGCGCCGAGTTCTTCGTTGGGCCAGCTCGTCGCTGAGGCCGAGTGACGAATCCAGCAGTACAAAGTGATCATCGTCATCGTCATCGCCATCAGCACTGTCACTGCAGGCGTGTTCGCCATAGATGGAATCATCGATGGCCAACCAACTCGCGAGCCGATGCTCGTGGGCGCATTATGGCGATCACAGTTCCATCTTGGATGGCGCCGAAGCGCGGTCTGACCGCCGCCATGGTATCCACAACACGTTGTGATAGCACAGGTGGCAGGTGCGCAATGACCACTTCGCGTGGAAGACTGTCCAACCAGGACGTGGTCGGGACAATCTCGACGTCTGGGTATGCGCTAAGGAGACCGGCAAGGATTGGCGCAAATCCGAAGGGCGAGCGTCCGGAATCCAGACTGATGCCGCCTTCCCGGTCGAGATAGGCACTACCAGCGTAAAGAGTACCGTCGAAATCAACAAATAGGGTAGGGCCGTGGCTCACAAAAGACTGTTGTCGTGGGACAGCCGCCGCCGGCGCTTCAGAAGGGGCGCCGATCGGCCAACACGATGGCCCGGGGCCGCAACATCTAAGCCATACTGTATGTCACGACCGACGCTCCCAGAGCGGTTGCGATATCAGCGTTTATCACAATACCTACGCGTGCGATGCTAAACGGTGGTGGAAAGTTTTGCTGCAACACGAGGATTGTGAGGTCAGGTTCAAGAGGGGACGGGAGGCGCGACCGAAAAATAAGCGTTCCGATTTGTTGCGGCGGGGAAAAGCTACGGGAGAATTGTCCTGCGCCGATTGGGCGCGTCTAAGGAACGTTTGATGATTGCACCAAAGACCGAAGCCAAACCATTGCCCCCGTTTGTCGTCCTTACCGTTGAGGTCAGAGGCGGCTCCCGATGCGAACTGAATTTCGTTGCAGCGTGTGTCGCGGAAAGGAAAGTGCTCGAATTGTCCGGCGTGGCCACATGGCGGGGCAAGGCAGACGATGATTGGCATTGTGTCATTGATCAGCAAAGCAGGACGAAGGTTGCTCAGGCAGCGAACCATGGCGCAGATCTACCGGCACTTATCCGTAGTTGCGAAGAGCAAATCGGCAACGTGATGTTGCATGAGGATCCGTTCCGCCCGGAATTGGTCAGGGGCATGTGCTATCGCTAGAAGATGTTGCAATTGTAGGTGGCAGGGTCATGGCAGTCTGGAGTTTGGAGACTCCAAATGGAGGGAACGTAGTCTGTTCCTTACCCCTGCTTGACGAGGTTGGTAGGAGATACGATCGCGATGGCATGACGCGGACGCTTCAGTGGATTCTTCGCAATGATGATCCGCTTGAGAGCCTCTTCCCCCGGCTGCTGGCGTCCGCAGAGGCAGAAGGTCAGCGGCTTTTGGACGAGAAGCGAAGCGACGGATCAAAAGTCGTTTCCTTTTTCCACTGATAGACGGCCAACGAGAGCTACCAACTGCTTAGGGGTGGCGGCAATTTCGTGGGGATCAGCGGGCGGCGGGAGGGGGGCAACCGGCTTGTCTCGCCGGTTTGCGCTGGTTGCAGTCCATCCCAGGCGGTGATTCGCTACTCGGTAAAGAAACCTGCGCTTTGATACGTTCACCTCGCTCGACTGCCTGAGCCTAGTGGTGACCATGCCGCAGGTGCTGATGGCGCGCAGCGACATGCAGGTGAAGAACGTCGACACAGCTGGTGGCCTACCTGAAGGCGCCTCCAGGAGACGGATCGGCCGGCACAGCATCGGCGTGTCACGAGAACAGCGCCCATTGTTGAGTAGAGCAGTGCCTGCGCAACTTGGCTCTTGTAACCAGAATGGGTAGCGGCCGGGATCTACGAAAGGGGTCTCATACCGGTCCCTAGACTGTGAAGCGAAGTTCCGTGGCGACCTTTCATAGCATCTGAGCGGTTTTGCATCAGTGAAGGGCGCTCTCGCTCTGCCGCCGACTCCGGCCGACCGTCCCTGACCGACCCTTAGCGGACGGCTGTCCCTCTCTAAAGCGGTCATTCCATTCTAGATTTTTGCCGGACGGCGCAATTCGGGATCGCATTATAGTGCGACCTCAAAACAACTCTTCGGACCCGCGTCGCTACTTCATGTCATAGACGCCATCCGGCACCGGTCGGATGGCGTTGCCGCGATTAAACCTGCGTAAGCTGGTCACGGACAGGCAACGACCGGATCCGGGTTCCCGTTGCCGCAAAGATCGCGTTGCAAAGCGCCGGCGCGACGGGAGGAACGGGCGGCTCGCCGACACCGCCAGGCGGCACCGAGAGGTCGCCGCCGACCATCCAGGTATGGATAGCCCGTGGTGCCATGTGGGAGCGCAAGATCTCGAAGTCGTGGAAGTTACTTTGCTGGACGCGGCCGTCCTTGAACGAGATCTCTCCCAGCATTGCGAGACTGACCCCCATCACGCAGCCGCCTTCCACCTGCGAGCGGATGCGCTCGGGGTTGACTTGAGGTCCGCAATCGATCGCCACGTCCACGCGGGGGATGGTGATCTGGCCCTTGGCATCCACCGACACTTCAACCACGGTGGCCACATAGGTCACGAAGCTGTACGCCATGGCAATGCCAAGCCCATGGCCCTTCGGCAGCTTGCGCCCCCAGTTTGCTCTGCGCGCGGCCTCCTCGATTACCGAACGCATGCGGCCGGTATCAAGCGGATAAAGGTCTGGCGATTCGTTGTAGTTCCAGCTATCCGACAGCGTCGTGGGATCAATCTTGCGCGGCGGTCCGATGAGTTCAAGTAGATAGTCTTTCGGATCGCGCCCGGCGTGATGCGCTAGTTCGGCGACAAAGCTCTGAACCGCGAATGCGTGTGGGATGTTCGATACCGAGCGAAACCAGCCAATGCGGGTATGAGCCGGCACGTCGGCCGATTCGAGGCGGATCGACGGAATCTGGTACGGGATGTTGATGGCTGTCATCCCGGCCTCGAACGGCGCTTTGCCTTGGGCGCCGACTTTGAAGGTCGAAGCAATCGTGGGCGCAGCAGACCTGTGCAGCCATGCCGTGGGCTTGCCCTTGGCATCCACCATGGCCTCCATGCGCTCGACCGATACCGTGTGGTAGTAGTCGTGATGGATATCGTCGTCACGCGTCCATTGCAGCTTGACCGGCTTGCCGTCCATCGCCTTTGACACCAGCGCGGCTTCGGAAATGAAGTCTGCCATCGACTTGCGGCCGAAGCCTCCCCCCAGGAGCGTGACATGCAGCGTTACATTCTTGGCATCGAGACCA
This sequence comes from Cupriavidus sp. 86D6, assembly GCF_057815095.1. Classification (NCBI taxonomy): domain Bacteria; kingdom Pseudomonadati; phylum Pseudomonadota; class Betaproteobacteria; order Burkholderiales; family Burkholderiaceae; genus Cupriavidus; species Cupriavidus sp. 86D6. The sequence goes on from NZ_JBYPSB010000015.1 coordinate 107,331, forward strand.
ACATGCTTTGCCACGCTTTCCAACGCCCCCTGAGGCGCCTGCGAAGGCGCCCAGATCTCGCACTTCCCTTCGACGAAACGGGCCGTTGCCACAGGCGTTTCCATTGAGGCGTGTGCTAGATGCGGAATAAAATACTGGGCGGACACCTTACGCTGTTTGCTGGCAGCAGCCAGCGCGGACACTGCATCGCCAACATTGCGCAACGCCTTGCCGGACTGTTGCACTGCGGCTTCAAGCGTACGGCGGAAGGTGGCGGAGTCATAGCTGGAATTCGCACCATCGTCCCATTCGAGCTTGAGTGCCGCGCGGCCCTGCATCGCCGCCCACGTGTTCGTCGCCACCACGGCGACTCCTCCCACCGGATTGAACAGCGGCGGACCGTCGTAGCTTTTCAGTTCGACCACACGCAATACACCGGGAACTCTCAGTGCGTCGGTGCTATCCACCTTGCGTAGCTTGCCGCCATAGACGGGCGGACGGGCGATGACTGCGTAGACCATGCCCGACAGCCGCACGTCAATCCCGTACGTCGCCTTGCCTTGCACAATATCGCGGCTGTCGGTCGGCATGATCTTGCCCTTGCCGATATAGCGGAATGCGTCCGGCTGCTTGAGGCGTAGCTGATCATGCTTTGGCACCGGTTGTCGCATCGCAGCCTCGGCCAAGTCTCCATATCCGATCCGCCGAGCGGTGGATGCATGGATGACTTCGTGGTTGCGTGCCTCTACCTCTGCGACCGGTACCTTCCAGTTCGCCGCTGCAGCGGCTTCTAGCATTTGACGTGCCGAAGCCCCCATGCGACGCATAGGTTCCAGAAAATGCCGCATGCTGCGAGACCCGTCCACGTTCTGGCTGCCATAGCGCGCCTCGTTCGCGTCTGCCTGGACAATCTTGACTCGGCTCCAGTCCGCTTCCATTTCATCGGCGACGACCATCGGCAGGCTGGTCCGCACGCCTGTGCCCATCTCGGCACGATGCGCCACGATCGTCACGGTGCCGTCCCGAGCAATCGAGACGAACACCAGCGGATCGTCCACGACGCCACCGGGCATCGCTGCCCCGCCGTATTTCCTTTCGGGCTGCTCCGCCGCAGCCTTGCTGACAAGGCCGCCGAACTGGAGCGACAACGCGAATACCGCGCCTGCCTGGAGAATGCGGCGGCGGCCTGGTTTTTCGAGGGTTTTGAGATCGGTGCTCGTCATGCCTTGTTCCCGGTCTGGTTGGCAGCGAGGCGTGAGGATGCCAGCTTCACCGCAGCGTTGATGCGGGTGTACGTGCCGCATCGGCACAGATTGCCGCTCATCCCTGCGACGATTTGCTCGTCAGTGGGTTTTGGATTTGCCTTCAGCAGCGCGGTGGCAGTCATGATCTGTCCCGCTTGGCAGTAGCCGCATTGGGCCACGCCCAACTCTACCCATGCATCCTGGACGGCTCGCCCTACGCGATCGGAATCCATCGATTCAATTGTGTGCACTCGCTTGTCGCCAATTCCAGAGATCGGGGTGACGCAGGAGCGAACGGGCTGCCCGTCGACGTGCACGGTGCATGAACCGCAAAGCGCCATGCCGCAGCCAAACTTGGTTCCCGTGAAGCCGAGGGCATCACGCAGCGTCCACAGGAGCGGGGTTTCGGGGGAGAGGTCGACCTCGTGGACTTGGCCGTTGATACTTAACGTTGTCATGGATGGATTGGGGCAGGGGAGATCGCGGAATGGTATGGGATGCCGAAGGGTGACATTACCCCTACTGGCTCATTAGCCCAATGAATCAAATTCAGCCGATGATTCATGAGGCTGGCTCATCAAGGCAACAAGTATGGTGCGGCTAGTCAGCGGTAATTCCTCTTGGGAAGATAACGTAATCGAGGGTAGTAGCCGACCCACAAGGGACAATCGAGATCGCCAAAATCAGACATTCGGTCCAACGTCGGCGGCGGACGTAATCACGATAGTGCTGGTTCGCGACACCAAGCCTCGCGGCAGGGGTAGAAGGACACCGGCGGACCGCTTTTTGGTTTACGCCAGCAACCGCTGACCAGGACTGCTTTACGGCAACAGCGAGTGATCGAGTCTGGTCAACAGGCCAAAATGAGATTTGGCCACAGCAAGCTGCCGTCGGACGGGGAGGCTCATATCAATAGACTTGGTTGGTTGGTCGGAACAAGATTTCGTTGATGTCCACGTCCTCCGGTTGACTCATCGCGAAGACAACGGCCCGGGCAAAGGCGTCCGGACCGATGGCGTTCGCGTAGGTCTTGGCCATCCCCGCTGCGATGTCCGGGTCGGTGATGGTCTGTGTCAGCTCCGTAGCTACGGCGCCGGGCGAAAGGACGGTGGTGCGGATGTTGTACGGCTTGACCTCCTGCCGCAGACCCTCGGAGATGACTCTTACGGCGTGCTTGGTCGCCGCGTAGACAGTGCCGCCGGGACCGACCTTGTGGCCGGCCACCGATGACACGTTGATGATGTGCCCCACCTTCTGCTCCTTCATCACTGGTAGTGCCGCGGCAATGCCGTATAGGACACCCTTGATGTTGACGTCGACCATCCGCTCCCATTCGTCCACTTGCAGCCGCTCAAACATCGAGCTGGGCATGATCCCCGCGTTGTTCAAGAGCACGTCGAGTCGGCCATGCAGGCTGGTCGCGCGCTCGACCAGCTTCTGTACCTGGCTGCGGTCTGTGACGTCCGTCTTCAGGACCGCGTCCGTCCCGATTCCAAGCTCGGCCGCCAGCGCTTCCAGTCGGTTGACGCGTCGCGCGCCGAGGACAACCTTGGCGCCCGCTGCGACAAGGATCCGCGCGGTTGCCTCGCCGAGACCCGAGCTTGCGCCAGTGATGACGACCACCTTGTTCTCGATTCCAATCATGATTTGCTTCCTGATCTAGTAGTGAAAGATGGCCCGATGCTGTAACTGGTTGAATCAGCGGGCAGGTGTAGTTCGTGCAGCCATGCAGAGAGCGACGCCTGCTCCGACCACAGCGGCACCGGCGCTAACGAGGAAAACGCTAGGCAGGCCGGCGTGGCCGCCTACGACGCCGAGGAGCGGGCTGCCGACTCCCAGGGTGAGATCAAGGCACGCGGTGTAGCTACCCATAGCTAAGCCCTTGCTATCTGGTGGCGCCTTGCGGACGACCTCTGTGCCGAACGCCGGGTAGACGAGCGAGTAGCCGAGGCCCGTGAGGGCAGCGCCGAGGAGCGCGACAGTGGCCGAAGGCGCCCTCCAGAGCAGCAGTTGGCCAGCGCCTTCGACGAGGATGCTCACCATGGCCACCTTGGGGCCCCCCAACTTGTCCGGCAGATGGCCGAACAGCGCACGCATCAGAATGAGGGCCACGGCGAATGCCGTGAAGGCCTGCCAGCCGGCGCCCCAGCCGTTGCGCATGTAGAGAAGCGACACGAACGCGGTGATAGCTCCGAAGCCAAGGCTGCTTGCGGCAAGCCCAACTCCCGGCAGAAGGATGGACGTCAGCACCCGCGAGGCGGAGGCGCTTTTCGCCTGTCTGGCGGGAACCGCTGGCTTGCGCCTTAGCATGCCGAGTGTGACCATCGGCATCACCAACGTTGCTGCGGCTACCCCGAAGAAGCCAAAGTTTGCGTAGAGCACGTTGCCCATCGGTGCGCCGACCGCGAATGCCGCGAACATAGCCGAGCCAACCCAAGCGATGACCTTGCCGGTATGGTTCGCTCCTGCCAGGCCGAAGCCCCAGCCGAGAGCGCCGGTGATGATGAAGCTCTCGGCTGCTCCTAGCAGCGCACGCCCCGCCAGCAGGACGCCAACCGAGATCACCGGCGTGTCTCTGAGGGCGAGGGATAGCAGGTACAGGCCGCCTGAGGCAGTGGCGCCGATGAGCCCTATGGCGACAGCGCGCTTGGGCCCACGGGAATCAGAGAACTTGCCTGCGACGACGCGGGACAGCAGCGAAGCAACAAACTGGCTGCCTGCGACCAGACCGACGACGAACGAGTTCATGCCCAGTCCGTTGTGCACGTGCAGGGGAAGCACTGGCATCGCGAAACCAACGATGAGAAATCCGATAAAGACGACGGTGATGACGGGCCCGACGACCGAGAAGAACGATGGGTCCTCGGTGGGCGGATGAGTGGTTTGTAGAAGCGGCATGGCGAACTTATTGACTGGGAAGCCTGAAATTTAGGCTTTGCCCATTACCGTGACTAGGTGCGAGAATTCGCTTAGACTTATCGATTGGAGCCAAGAATGCCGCGCGAGAACCTTCACGACATCCTGGCGTTTATCGCCGTTGCGCGGGAGCGCAGCTTCACGCGGGCGGCAGCCCAGCTTCGCATCTCACAGTCGACGCTCAGCCATACGGTCAAATCGTTGGAAGCCCGAATGGGCGTACGTCTGCTGACTCGGACGACGCGCAGCGTTTCACCCACCGAAGCCGGCGAGCGGCTGCTTCGAAACCTATCTCCGCACTTCGAAGAGATTGAAGCCGAATTGGCCGCGTTGAGCGACCTACGCGACAGCCCCGCTGGCACCATCCGCATCACTGCCACCGACTATGCGGCCAACACCATCGTTTGGCCGAAGCTGGCCAAGATGCTCGTGCAATACCCCGACATTCACGTGGAGGTCTCAATTGACTATGGCCTTCGAGACATCGTTGCTGACCGCTACGACATCGGCGTGCGCTTTGGAGACCAGGTCGCAAAGGACATGATTGCCGTGCGTATCAGTCCCGACCGGCAGATGGCCGTAGTGGGCTCGCCGGCGTACCTCAAGCGGCATGCTCCGCCGAAGACACCCCAGGACTTGGTCACCCACGAGTGCATCAACATGCGGCTGCCGACGCATGGAAGTCTGCTGACGTGGGAGCTCAGGCGCGACAGCGAGACTATCCAGGCGAAGGTGGAGGGGCAAGTTGTCGTGAGTAACACCTACCAGGCGCTCGAGACCGCCGCGCTCGGACTTGGTCTGGCCTATGTACCTGACGACCTCGCGCTACCACTGGTGCAGCAAGGGAAGCTGCGCCGCGTCCTCGAAGACTGGTGTCCGACCTACCCCGGGCATCACGCCTACTACCCGAGCCGCCGTCAGAGCTCGCGTGCGCTGCAGCTTGTCATTGACGCGCTCCGTCAGAAGGAATGAAGGCACGGCGCGTCCCGAGGGTGGCGGATATTTATCGAAGTAGGCCATAAGTGAAAGCGACAGAATCATCTTTCTCAATGAACGCCCGAGGATTACGATTTCTCCAACGCAAGTAAGGAGACTGTCCATGCCCCACGTTGTCATCAAGATGTTTCCCGGCCCCAGTGAGGACAAGAAGCGGGACTTGGCCGACCGCATCACCCAGGCGCTCATCGATAGCATCGGCACGGCCAACGAATCCGTGTCGGTTGCGATCGAGGAAGTGTCGTCGTCTCGCTGGATGGCTGATGTCTACCGACCAGAAATCGAACCTAATTTCGGCCAGCTTTACAAGCGGCCTGGCTACAAGCCCTTCTGACGATGGATCAGGTCTTCGTCATCGGCGCGACGGGCGGCACGGGTAGCCTCGTTGTGCAGATGCTGCGGGAGGCAGGCAAGAGCGTCGTCGCGCTGGTTCGCCGCCAGGAGCAAGCTGCCGAGCTCGCGTCCTCCGGCGTGAAGGCGGTCATCGGCGACCTGGCGCGCTTGTCGCCAGCCGAGCTTGCAGAACTCGTGCGCGGGTGCGGTGTCGTTATCTTCGCAGCAGGTGCCAGCGAGCGGGGGAAAGACGTTGCGACGGCTGTAGACGGCCGGGGCGTCCAGAAAGCCCTCGCAGCCTGCGAGGCCTCCGGCACCAGGCGCTTTCTCCATGTTTCAGCCTTCCCCGATGCTCAACGAGGGCGCGGGATGTCAGGCGAGTTCGAGCATTACATGGCCGTTAAACGGGCCGCAGACGTGGCCATCGCCGGAAGCAGCCTAGACTGGGTAATCGTTCGCCCCGGCTCTCTGACCGACGGGCCGAACGGACCCGTGCGGCTGGGGCAGGCTGTCCCCTATGGCTCGGTTAGCCGCGCGTCTGTCGCTGAGGTGCTGGTTGCCCTAGTCGACTCGTCCCTACGGGGCGTTGTCCTCGAGGTCACGGACGGCACGCGTTCCGTAAGAGCTTCGCTCAGCGCGCTCTCTCGTTCCATTTCGGCCTGACGGTCGCACTCCTTCGGAGAACTCAATGTTCAAAATTCATTTCGCCGCTGCGTGCCTATTGGCGGCCGCTCATGTCTTCGCCGCCGATGCTCCGTCTACAGGTCAGCAGGTTTCGGCCATCGGCGTATCGGGCTCGTCTGCCGGCCCCGCTGCCTACTTCACCGGTCAGGTCCGAATCGAGCCTGTTTTTCCAGCGACCGGCAACATCAACGCATCAGGGGGAAGGGTGACTTTCTCGCCGGGCGCTCGCTCAGCGTGGCATACCCACCCCACTGGCCAGTACCTCATCGTCACGGAAGGCGTTGGCCTCACGCAGGAGTGGAACCAGCCAATTCATGAGCTCCATGTCGGAGACGTCGTGTGGTGTCCGCCAGGAGTCAAGCACTGGCACGGAGCCGCTCCGAAATCGTCGATGACACATATTGCCGTCACAGGTGTGGTCGATGGCAAGAACGTCACCTGGATGGAGAAGGTCAGCGATGAGCAGTACCACGGCCACTGAGCTGCCGGACGCCCTTCGCAGGCATCTTTTGATTGCTGCAGCGGCGTTGGCGGCATCTCCAGCGTTTTCCAAAACCGACTTCAATGACCTTCAAATGTCCGCGCTGACAGTTACCCATCTCACCATCGGCCCTATCGCAGGCAGCGCAGCGGTGGGCGACATCGCTCGACTGAACATCGCCCTGCGCATGGGACTGGACGCTGGACTGTCCATCAGCGAGGTCAAGGAGATTCTTGTCCAACTCTACGCGTATGCAGGCTTCCCGCGCGCGCTCAATGCGCTAGCCGAGCTCAGGAAGGTAGTCGAGGACCGACAAGCCAAGGGCATCAAGGACGCTCCAGGTCGCGAGCCCGGCGAGGTGCCGACTGGCAAGGAGCTCCTGGAGGTTGGCACCGCGAACCAAACCAAGCTGTCGGGGGCGCCCGTGCGCGGGCCGCTCTTCGACTTCGCGCCGGCCATCGACTACTTCCTGAAGACGCACTTGTTCGGCGACATCTTCGCGCGAGACAACCTGGATTGGCAGAGCCGCGAGCTTGCGACCGTCGCCATCCTTTCCGCACTGTCGGGCGTCGAGTCTCAGTTGCTGGCTCACATACGCATCAGCATCAACGTAGGCCTCACCTCGGACCAACTCAAGCAGTTTGGCCACGAGCTCGCTGCGCGGGGCGACGGCCAAGCAGGTCAGCGCTTAGCGTCCGCGCTAGAAAAGCACCTGGCAGGCAGCTAGCAGCAGTGACTGAGCTCACTGCGAGACATGAACCGTTAACGCATTCAAGGAACCAACCATGGATCTCAAGCGAGCCGGCTCCCAGCCCTCCATGAAGGCCCCGGCCGAATACTTCACGGGCACCGTTCGTATCGACCCCCTGAACGCACCGCCGGCTCCGGCGCGTGTCTCCTGCTCCAGTGTCACCTTCGAGCCCGGTGCTCGCAGCAACTGGCACACCCATCCTCTGGGCCAGACCCTCATCGTCACCGCAGGTTGCGGGTGGACGCAATGCGAGGGCGAGCCCATCGCCGAAATCCGCGCTGGCGACGTTATCTGGTGCCCGCCGAATCACAAACATTGGCACGGTGCTTCGGCTACAACTTCGATGACGCACATCGCCATCCAGGAGGCGCTCGACGGCAAGAACGTCATCTGGATGGAGCGAGTGACGGACAAGGAGTACTACGTGGGCCCCCAGAAATCTTCACCAAGGGAGCATTGCCCCTGAAGTCGGTACGCGCCGCCGCAATATTCACGACCAGGGCGCCTATTCCGGTCGGGGATGGCAGGATCATATGAATCTTGCGCCGCAAAGAGGTCCGATGTTTCAATGCCATGGGCATTGTGTGCAATCTAGACGAGCGTGTCGAGCGTCGCCTTCTTGCCGAGAAGCGCCGGTCGTAGCAATTACCAAGAGGGGTGACGATACGGAACTCCCGTTGGATCGATCCATCGTCTTGACGCTTGCCAAGCCCTCGCTGCGCAGTATCTCGGCCTAGGGGACTGACTGCCACTGGTGACAGTCGGGGCGAGAGCATGAGTTGCGTGCGCCTGCTCCCGTCAATCCCCGTTCACCTTCTATTCGATAGTCACTTTACCTTCCTTCACCAAGGTAGCAAACTTCACCGTCTCGTCGCCAATGCGCTTGGCAAACGCCTCGGGAGTGCTCGACATTGGCTCTGCGCCCGCAGCAATCATCCGTTGCTGGAAGTCCGGCGACCCTACGATCTTGACGATCTCCGCGTTCAGTCGATTGACTATCGGCTTCGAAGTCGCCGCGGGGGCGAGGACACCGAACCAGGTACCTATATCGAAGCCCTTGAGACCGGCTTCCTCCATAGTTGGAACGTCAGGCAAGGAAGTCGACCGTTTAGCCGTGGTGACTGCCAGCGCCTTGAGCTTGCCAGCCTTGATATGCGGCAGCACCGTGGTCAGGGTGTCGAACGACATCGTGACCTGTCCGCCCAGCAGGTCGGTGGTCAGCGGGCCGCTGCCCTTGTAGGGCACGTGCAGCAACCGGGTGCCCGTGGCCGCCTGGAACTGCGTGCCGATCAGGTGCTGCGCGGTGCCGTTGCCGTTCGAGCCGTACGACAGCTCGGGCGACGCCTTCTTCGCCAGCGTCACCAGATCGCCCACATTCTTCGCGGGCGTCTTCGCACTGTTGATGACCAGCACGTTGGGCACCATGGCCAGCGTCGACACCGGTGCCAGGTCCTTCTGGAAGCTGTACGGCAGCTTGCGATACACCGAGGTAGCAATCGTGTGATGCACCGCACCCATCAGCAACGTGTAGCCATCGGGTTTGGCCTTGGCCACGTAGTCGGCGCCCACCGTGGCGCCCGCCCCGGGTCGGTTCTCGACGATCACCGGCTGGCCGAGGTTCCTCGACAGCTGGTCGCCCAGCGCGCGGGCCAGGATATCGGTGGTGCCGCCCGACGGGAAGGGCACCACCAGACTGATCGGCTTGGCAGGCCATTCCTGCGCCATGGCCATCGACGCACTGCCCAGCCCGATGGCGCACAGCGACAGGCCGAAGACCCGGCGCATCGTCCGAAGGTTGAAGTTGCACATGGTTGTCTCCTCTTCTTGTAGTGGTTGGGAAAGCGCGGATATCAGATCGATACGGAAATCGCCTGGCGGCCCGCGAACGTGGCCGCGCAGCCCAGCTCGGCTTCGATGTAGAGCAGGCGGTTGTACTTGGCCACGCGGTCGGAGCGCGACAGCGAGCCGGTCTTGATCTGCGTGGCGGCGGTGCAGACGCTGAGATCGGCGATGGTGGTGTCTTCGGTCTCGCCCGAGCGATGTGAGACCACCGACGCATAGCCGGCGCGATGAGCCATGTCGATGGCGGCCAGCGTTTCGGTCAGCGTGCCGATCTGGTTCGGCTTGATCAGGATCGCGTTGGCGACGCCGCAGTTGATGCCTTCCTTGAGGATCGCCGTGTTCGTGACGAAGAGGTCGTCACCCACCAGTTGCACCTGCTTGCCCAGGCGCCCGGTCAGCAGCTTCCAGCCTGCCCAGTCGCCTTCGGCCATGCCGTCCTCGATGGTGACGATCGGATACTGCGAGACCCAGCCGGCCAGCAGGTCGACAAAGCCGGCCGCGTCATACCGGCGGTTTTCCGACTGCAGCACGTAGCTGCCGTCGCGGTAGAACTCCGAACTTGCCACGTCCAGGCCCAGCGCAATATCGCGCCCGGCGTAGAAGCCGGCAGCGTCGATGGCCTGCATGATGACTTCGAGCGCCTGCTCGTTCGACTTCAGGTCCGGCGCAAAGCCGCCTTCGTCGCCTACGGCCGTGGAGTACCCGCGCTGCCTGAGCAGCGACTTGAGCGTGTGGAACACCTCGGCGCCCCAGCGCACGGCCTCCGAGAACGACGGCGCGCCCACCGGCAGGATCATGAATTCCTGCATGTCCAGGCTGTTGTCTGCGTGCGCGCCGCCATTGATGATGTTCATCATCGGCATGGGCAGGCGCAGGTCCTGGCTACCCGTGCCGATGGCCCGGTACAGCGGCACGCCCGCCGATGCGGCGGCCGCCCGCGCCGTGGCAAGCGACACGGCCAGCAGCGCGTTGGCGCCCAGGCGCGATTTGTCGGCGGTGCCATCGAGCCGGATCAGGCACTGGTCGATCTCGGCCTGGTCGGCGGCGGGCATGCCGGCCAGCGTGCGGGCGATATCGACATTGATATGGCCCACGGCGCGGCGCACGCCCTTGCCGGCGTAGCGATGGGGATCGCCATCGCGCAGCTCGATGGCCTCGCGCGAGCCGGTGGAGGCGCCCGATGGCGCAGCCGCGAACCCTTCGCTGCCATCGGCCAGCAGCACCTGCGCCGCCACGGTGGGATTGCCGCGCGAATCGAGCACCTCGTAGCCGCGCACTTCCTGTATCACTGACATGGGATTGGCCTCGTTGCCTGGTTGCCGTTACTGCACCTGCGCGATGCGCAGCAGATTGGTGGTGCCGGCGACCGTGAACGGCAGGCCGGCGGAGATCACGATGGACTGGCCGCGCTCGCCAAAGCGCTCCTTGAGCACGGTGCGGCTGGCCAGCTCGGTCATTTCCAGCACGTCGACCACCTCATGGCACAGCACGGCATGGACACCCCAGGCCAGCGCCAGGCGGCGCGCGGTTGCCACGCGCGGGGTCATGCCGAGGATCGGCACTTCAGGCCGCTCGCGTGCCGTGCGCAGCGCGGAATAGCCCGAACTTGTGTAGGCCACCGTGGCCGGCACCTTGAGCAGCCCGGCCACATGGCGCACCGCGTAGCCGATGGCGTCGGCCGCTTCGGCGCGCGGTGGCGTGTGCGATGCCTGGATGGCATCGTGATAGAGCGGGTCGGACTCGGTGCGCGTGATGATGCTGTCCATCATCTTCACGGCCTCCACCGGATAGCGGCCCGATGCCGATTCGGCGGAAAGCATCACGGCGTCGGCGCCGTCGTAGACGGCCGTGGCAACGTCCGAGGCCTCGGCGCGCGTCGGCACCGGCGCGGCGATCATCGATTCCAGCATCTGCGTGGCGACGATCACAGGCTTGCCCGCCTTGCGGCATGCGCGCACGATCTGTTTTTGCAGCGACGGCACCTGTTCGGCGGGCATCTCCACGCCCAGATCGCCGCGCGCCACCATCACGGCATCGGCCTCGGCAACGATGGCGTCCAGGCTCTGGATGGCAGCGGGTTTTTCGAGCTTGGCGACGATGCCGGCGCGGCCCTGCACGATAGCCTTGATCTCCTGGATGTCCTCGGCGCGCTGCACGAACGACAGCGCAATCCAGTCCACCCCGAGGGTCAGCCCAAAATGGAGATCGCGGCGATCTTTCTCGGTCATTGCCGATAGCGGCAGCACCACGCCGGGCACATTGACCCCCTTGCGGTCGGACAGCGCGCCGCCGTTGATAACCGTGGTCTCCGCAAACTCGGCGCTGCACCGATCTACGCGCAGCCGGATCTTGCCATCGTCGAGCAGCAGTTCCGCACCTTCGCGCAGGGCCGCGAAAATCTCGGGGTGCGGCAGGCTGACGCGAGCGGCCGATCCCGGCGTGTCGCGGTCCAGGTCGAGCCGGAACGATGCCTGTGCCGCCAGCTGGACGGGGCCGTCGGCAAACGTGCCGATGCGCAGCTTGGGGCCTTGCAGATCCAGCAGCACGCCGATGGGGCGGCCGCGCTGCTGTTCGATGGCGCGGATCGTGTCCAGCCGCTGCTGGTGGTCGTCGTGACTGCCGTGGCTGAAGTTCAGGCGGAAGACATCGGCGCCGGCTTCGAACAGGGAGTCGATGATCTCGGGCGACGTGCTGGCGGGACCCAGCGTGGCCACGATCTTCGCGTTGCGAAGGCGTCTCATGAGTTGCTCCATCAGGGCGCGATCAGGATCGCGCGGAAATCGTTGACGTTGGTAAGGGTGGGGCCGGTGATGACGGCGTCGCCCAGTGCTGCGAAGAAACCGTGCCCGTCGTTATTGGCGAGCGCGTCCTGCGGCCGGGTGCCAAGGGCCCATGCGCGCCGCAGCGTGTCAGGGGTGATGACGGCGCCGGCAATCTCTTCTTGGCCGTCGACGCCATCGGTATCGCCGGCCAGCGCATGGATGCCGGCGTGGCCGCGCAGCGTCATGGCAAGGGCCAGCAGGAACTCGACATTGCGGCCGCCGCGCCCGTTGCCGCGTACGGTGACCGTGGTCTCGCCACCTGACAGCAACACGCAAGGCGGGGGAAACAGCCTGTGGTCGGCCGCTTCGAGCGCGATGCCGCCAAGCACCAGGCCCACGTCGCGCGCCTCGCCTTCGATGGCGTCGCCAAGCAGATGCACGGCGAGCCCGGCTTCGCGCGCCACCGCCGCGGCGGCTTCCAGCGCCATGCGCGGCGTGGCGATCAGCGTGGTGTCGATGCGCGGCAGGCGGGGGTCGCCGGGTTTGATGGCTTCGGCGGCCTCGGAATCCAGTACGCGCAGGACATGTGCCGGCACATCCAGGCCATAGCGGCGGATGATCTCCAGCGCATCCTGTCGCGTGGTGGGATCGGCCACCGTCGGGCCCGAGGCAATGTCGATGGGATCGTCGCCCGGCACATCGGACAGCAGCAGGTTGCAAACGCGCGCGGGATGGCACGCGGCTGCGAGCCTGCCGCCCTTGATGGCCGAAAGGTGGCGGCGCACGCAGTTCATCTCGGTGATGGTGGCACCGGATTTCAGCAGCGCGCGATTCACGGCCTGCTTGTCTTCGAGAGACACCCCGGCCAGCGGCAGCGGCAGCAGCGACGATCCGCCGCCCGAGATGAGGCAGACAACGAGGTCATCCTCGGTCAGTCCGGAGACCAGTTCCAGCATGCGGCGGGCGGCCTCGTGCCCGGCGGTATCCGGAACCGGATGCGCGGCCTCGACGATCTCGATGTGCAGGCACGGCGCCGCGTATCCGTAGCGCGTGACCACCAGCCCTTCGAGTCGCCCTGTCCAGGCGGCTTCGAAGGCCTGGGCCATCGCCGCGGATGCCTTGCCCGCACCGATCACGATGGTGCGCCCCCTCGGTGGTTCGGGCAGATAGCGGGCCAGCGTGAGCGACGGTTGCGCGGCGGCGATGGCGGCATCGAACATGCGGCGCAGCAGCGCACGGGCCTGTGAGGTTTCCATGGCGATGTCGTCCTGTCAGTGCATCAGGCCGGCGTGGGCATCGGCGGCGCGGGTCAGGTGCGTGCCGATCGATGGTGCGGACGCCGGTGCGGAAGCCGGCGCCGGATCGGCCAGCACTTCGGGGTCGTCCTGCAGTTTGCCGTCGAGCGCGTCTTCGAGCCGCTGCTGGTCGATGGCGCCGACCCAGCGCGCAATTGCCAGCGTGCCCACGGCGTTGCCGATCGTGTTGGTGATGGCGCGGGCCTCGGACATGAAGCGGTCGACACCCAGCAGCAGCACCATGCCGGCCACAGGAATCTTGCCCATCGACGCCAGCGTGGCGGCCAGCGTGATGAAGCCGGAGCCGGTCACGCCAGCCGACCCCTTCGAGGTCAGCAACAGCACGCCCAGTACCACGATCTGGTCGGTCAGCGTCAGCGGGGTGTTGGTGGCCTGGGCGATAAAGATGGCTGCCATCGTGTAGTAGATGCACTGGCCGTCGGGGTTGAACGTGAGGCCGGACGGCACCACCAGGCCCACCACCGGCTTTGACACGCCCGCGTTCTCGAGCTTGCGCATCAGCTGCGGCACCACCGATTCCGAAGAGCTGGTGCCAAGCACCGTGAACAGTTCGTCGCGGATATAGCGCAGGAATTTCCAGAGGCTGAAGCCCGCCATGCGCGCCACGCCGCCAAGCACGATGACCACGAACAACAGGCACGTGAGGTACATGGTGCCCATCAGCTTGCCCAGCGACACCACCGAGCCCAGGCCGTACTTGCCAACCGTGAAGGCCATGGCCCCGAAGGCCGCCAGAGGGGCCAGGCGCATGATCATGCCGACCACCGAGAAGATGCCGTGCGTAAACGAGTCGAGGAAGTCGACCACGGGCCGGGCACGTGGCCCGATATGCGATAGCGCGATGCCGAACAGCGTGGCGAAGACCAGGATCTGGAGGATGTCGTTGCGGGCCAGCGCATCGATCACGCTGGTGGGTACCATGTTCATCAGGAAATCGATGAAGGAGTGGGGTTTCTCCGCAGCTTGGGTGTAGGTGGCGATGGCCTTGGCGTCGAGGTGCGCGGGGTCGACGTTCATGCCCGCACCGGGCTGCACCACGTTCACGACGATCAGGCCAAGGGCCAGGGCGAACGTGGACAGTACTTCGAAATAGAGCAGGGCGCGCACGCCGACGCGGCCCAGTTCCTTCATGTTCTCCATGCGCGCGATGCCCAGCACCACGGTGGCGAAGATGATCGGCGCGAAGACCATCTTGATGAGCTTGATGAACACGTCGCCGAATGGCTTGAGGCTGCTGCCGAAGTCCGGGTAGAACACGCCGAGCGCAATGCCGGCCGATACGCCGAGCAATACCTGCACATACAGCTTGCCCAATAGCCTTTGAATCATGGCTGTCTCCTGCTGATTCGAGGTGATTCGCCTGCAGTCGGGGCTCTGGTGGCCGTTGGCTGGGACTGCAAGGTTTGGGGGCGTCGGGTCCCCTCTCCCGCCCGCGGGAGAGAGGTTGGGGGAGAGGGCAAGCCTCTCTGGACGCTACGGTGGCTATCGAGGGGCCACACCCTTTCCCCCGGCCCCTCTCCCGCAATCGGGAGAGGGGAGTCGGACAATCAGGCGGCCTTGGCCTGCTTGTTGTCGGCCAGGAAGTCGCACACGGCCTTGGTGACGTCGACGGTCTTTGCCTTGCCGCCCAGGTCGCCCGTGTGCAGGGCCGGGTTGGCCGTCACGGCTTCGATGGCGGCCATCACGCGCTGGGCAGCTTCGTTTTCGCCGAGGTGCTCCAGCAGCATGACGACCGACCAGAAGGTGCCCACCGGGTTGGCGAGGCCCTTGCCCATGATGTCGAAGGCGGAACCGTGGATCGGTTCGAACATCGACGGGTAGCGGCGTTCCGGGTCGATGTTGCCGGTCGGGGCGATGCCCAGGCTGCCGGCCAGTGCGGCGGCCAGGTCGCTCAGGATGTCGGCGTGCAGGTTGGTGGCGACGATGGTGTCCAGCGTCTTCGGCCGGTTCACCATGCGCGCGGTGGCGGCATCGACCAGTTCCTTGTCCCACCTGACATCGGGGAAGTCCTTCGCCACCTGCACGGCCACCTCATCCCACATCACCATGGCATGGCGCTGGGCGTTGGACTTGGTAATGACGGTCAGGAGCTTGCGCGGCCGCGACTGTGCAAGCTCGAAGGCAAAGCGCAGGATGCGCTCCACGCCTACGCGGGTCATCATCGACACATCGGTGGCGGCCTCGATCGGATGTCCCTGGTGCACGCGGCCGCCCACGCCCGAGTATTCGCCTTCGGAGTTCTCGCGAACGATCACCCAGTTCAGGTCTTCGGGCGCGCAGCGCTTGAGCGGGCCATCGATGCCGGGCAGGATGCGCGTCGGGCGCACATTGGCGTACTGGTCGAAGCCCTGGCAGATCTTCAGGCGCAGGCCCCAGAGCGTGATGTGGTCGGGAATCTGGTTGTCGCCGGCCGAGCCGAACAGGATCGCGTCCTTGTCGCGCAGCGCGTCGAGGCCGTTGGCGGGCATCATCACGCCGTGCTGGCGGTAGTAGTCGCCGCCCCAGTCGAAGTTCTCGAACTCGAAGCGGAAACCGGCGCCAGTGGCTGCCAGGGCTTCCATGACTTCGCGGCCTGCCGGTACCACTTCCTTGCCGATGCCGTCGCCCGGGATGGTTGCGATCTTGTAGGTCTTCATCTTGCGTCTCCTGTCTGGTCTGGGAATCTGCTTCGCCGCTGCGTTGAGCGTTGGACGGATTCTGGACGGTGGACGAAGTTTTGGATCGGCACTAAAGTTAAACCATTCTTAACTTTCAGGTTAAAGGTGAGGGATGGCCTCCAATAGCGCGATCCAGCCGGCGGAACTGGGTTTCTTTACGGCCCTGGCCACGGCGGGCAGTCTTAGCGCGGCGGCGCGGGATCTGGGCATCACCACGGCGGCGGTCAGCAAGCGGCTGGGGCAGATGGAAACCCGCATCGGCACGCCGCTGGTCACGCGCACCACACGGCGCATGAGCCTGACCCCCGAAGGCGAGGTCCTGCTGGAACACGCACGCCGCATCCTGGGCGAACTGGACGATTTGGAACAGCTGCTGACCAGCGCCCGGGGCCGGCCCAGCGGCCTCCTGCGCGTGAATGCGACGCTGGGCTTCGGCCGCATGCACGTGGCGCCGGTGATCTCCGAGTACAGCCGCATGTACCCGGACGTGGATGTCCAGCTGCAGCTGTCGGCCGATCCGCCGCCGCTGACCGAGGATGCCTTCGATGTCTGCGTGCGTTTCGGCGAGCCGCCCGATGCGCGCATCGTGGCACGGCTGCTGGCGCCGAACCGCCGGCTGCTGTGTGCGTCGCCACGCTATCTGCGCGAGCACGGCACGCCGCAGACACCGGGCGATCTGCCGCGCCACAACTGCATCGGCATCCGGCAGGGCAGCGACGCCTACGGGGTATGGCGGCTGGCGCCGGTCAAGGGGGCGAAGGTGCGCACCGAATCGGTCCACGTACGGGGCAACCTGACGACCAACGACGGCGAGATCGCCGTGAACTGGGCGCTGGAAGGGCACGGCATCGTGCTGCGCGCCGAATGGGATGTCGACCGATACCTGCGCAGCGGCCGGCTGGTACAGGTGCTGCCCCAGTTTGCGACGCCCGAGGCCAATATCTACGCGGTGTACCAGCAGCGGCACCAACTGTCGTCGCGCATCCGGCTGTTCGTGGATTTTCTTGCGGAAAGATTCGCAGCCTTTGGCCGGTAGCGAATCAATGTCCTAGGGGTTGCCGAAAGATCATCAGCCCGCCAGTTGTCGTCCGCGCATGCCTTGGGATCATTCGGCCTGGATATTGGCCTCCTTGACTACTTTGCCCCACTTCGCGAGGTCCGACCTGATGACGGCGGCGTACTCCTGCGGGGTGCCACCCTGGATTTCGATGCCAGCCGTCTCCAGCTTGGCGCGCACTTCCGGCAGCTTCAGCGCGGCGTTGATCTCGGCATTGAGCCTGGCCACGATGTCCTTGGGCGTGCCGGCCGGGGCCAGGAACCCGCCATTGGTGCTGGCGTCGTAGCCCTTCAGGCCCTGTTCGTCGGCGGTTGGTACGTTTGGCAGCGCCTTCGAGCGTTTGCGGGTGGATACGGCCAGCGCGCGAACGTTGCCGGACTTCACCTGTTCCTGGATGGCGCTGATGGTGTCGATATAGAGCGCCGTGCGGCCGGCAATCAGGTCGGGGTGGGCTGCGGAGGAGCCCTTGTACGGCACCAGCAGCACCGGCGCGCCACTGACCATGCGGAACATCTCGGCGGCCATTTCCTGCGCGCTGCCGCGGCCCGAGGTGGCCACCTTGGCTTCGGTCGGATTGGCCTTCATCCACGTCACCAGTTCGGGCACCGTCTTCACGGGCAGCTTGGGATAAGCCGCGAACACCAGCGGAATTTCGTGCGTGTACACGATGGGCTCGAAGCTCTTTTCGGGGTCCCAGCCCAGGTTCTTGAACAGGAATTTGTTGATGTTATGGCTGCCGCCGACGATGCCGATCGTATAGCCGTCGGGCTTGGCGTTGGCCAGCACGGCCGTGCCGAGGTTGTTCGAGGCGCCCGGGCGGTTCTCGACGATAAACGGCTGGCCGAGCTTGACCGACAGCTTTTCGCCAACCACGCGCGCAATCAGGTCGATGCCGCCGCCGGCCGGCGCCGGGACGATGATCGTGACCGGACGGGTCGGATAATTCTGAGCCGAGGCGGCCCCCGGTGCCGCCAGCAACGCGGCGCTGCCAGCCAGGGTGCCGGCCAGGGCGATGAGCTTTCGTGTAGTGAATCGCATGGGGTCTCCTTTGGGAAATTGGTCAACTTGAGTCAACTCTGGGTGGTGCCACCGGGGATGCGAGGCCCCGGGGGCGCGGTCGGGTGTCAGCCGCGGCCGACGAACGGCATGGCGCTGGCCATGACCGTCATGTTCAATACGTTGGCGTCCAGCGGCAGCGATGCCATGTGCCGCACGGCATTGGCCACGTGGCGCGCGTCCATCATCGGCTCCGGTGCGGTGGTGCCATCGGCCTGCAGCACGCCCCGCGTCATGCGTTCGGACAGTTCGGTCAGGGCATTGCCGATGTCGATCTGGCCCGCCGCGATGTTGAAGGCACGGCCATCGAGCGCCAGCGCCTTGGTCAGGCCGCTGACTGCGTGCTTGCTGGCCGTGTAGGGTGCGGTGAACGGGCGCGGCGTTTGCGACGACACCGAGCCGTTGTTGATGATCCGCCCGCCCTGGGGGGACTGCCGGCGCATCAGGCCGAAGGCGGCCCGCGCGCACAGGAACACGCCGGTCACGTTGGTGTTCACCACGTTGAACCACCTGTCCAATGGCAGTTCGTCCATCGGTACGGCCGGCGCGTTGACGCCGGCGTTGTTGAATATCAGGTCGATGCGGCCGAACGCCTGCTCGATGGTGTCGAACAGCGCCTGCACGCTGGCGGGGTCGGTGACATCGGTCGGGACAGCCAGCGCCGTCTGGCCGCGCGCGGCGGCATCGGCCGCCAGTGTTTGCAGCGGGTCGGCACGGCGGCCGGCCAGCACGACAGTCCAGCCATCGTCCAGCAGGGCCAGCGCGGTCAGCCGGCCGACGCCGCTGCCGGCGCCGGTGACTAGCGCGATTCGTCGGGAAGGGTGCATTACGGTCTCCAAATGCGTTATGCGAGGTCTTGTCCGTTCTTGTTCGTCCGGGCAGGCAGCCGCCGCCGGCGCTACGTGTCAGGGCACGCAGCCGCCGCAGGCGCTACGTGACCGTCAGCGAGATATGGCCGATGCCCGCCACGCTGGCGTCGACGACATCGCCGCGCTGCAGCGGGCCGACGCCAGCGGGCGTGCCAGTGAAGATCAGGTCGCCGGCGCGCAGCGTTACCGAGCGCGACAACATGGCAATCAGGTCTGCCACGGGCCAGATCAGGTCGGCCAGCGTGGCGCGCTGGCGCTGCGCGCCGTTGATCGCCAGCCGGATCTCGGCATCGCGCGGATGACCGACCGTGGCAGCCGGAACGATCGGACTGCACGGTGCCGAATGGTCGAAGGCCTTTGCCGGCTCCCAGGGGCCTCCGGCACGCTTGGCCTGCTGCTGCAGATCGCGGCGCGTCATGTCGAGGCCGACGGCATAGCCCCAGATATGCGATTCGGCGTGCGCGGGGTCGATATCGCGCCCATCGCGGCCGATGGCCACCACCAGCTCCACTTCATGGCAGAAATCGTCGGTGCCGGGCGGGTAGGGCAGCGTGCCGGTCGCGGGCGCCACGGCGGTGAACGGCTTCATGAACCAGGCGGGCATGTCGGCCGGGGCCAGCTCGTTCGCGGTCCAGCGGTAGTTGCGCCCGATGCAGAACACCCGGCCGACCGGGAAATGCGCATTGCTATTGGCCACGGCCAGGGCGCAGGGCGCCGGTGCGGGCAGGACGAATTCCATCTTCGCGCTCCAGTTGGGATCCGTCGGGCCGTGTCAGGTGGTCAGGCTCGCGGCGGGGCGCTTGCCCGCCAGGCCGTCGGCCACGCTGTCGAGCACCATGCGGATCATCGCGGCGCGAGTTTCCCATGTGGCGCTGGCGCGGTGGGCCTGCAGCGTGGTGCGGTCGGACCGGCGCAGCGCCAGTGGCACGCGCGGTTCGTCCACGAAGACATCCAGGCCCGCGCCCGCAATGCGGCCGGACTCGATCGCCTGCGCCAGGTCGTCTTCATTGACCAGACGCCCCCGGGCCACGTTGACCAGGAAGCCGCGCGGCCCCAGCGCGTCGAGCACGGCGGCATTGACGATGCCTTCGGCCCTGTCGGCCGCGGCGCACAGCACCAGGGCGTCGCTGTGGCGTGCCAGATCGACCAGGTCGGGGACGAATTCGTGCGGCAGATCGTCCATGGCGCGCAGGTCCGTGTAGCGGATCGGGCAGCCGAACGCCGCGGCCCGCGTGGCTACCGCACGGCCTACGCGGCCCATGCCGACGATGCCCACCCGCATGCCGCTGAAGCGGCGTGCCAGCGGGATGGCCGACGGCTGCGGAAAGCGTTCCCATTGGCCATCGCGGACAAAGCGGTCGCCTGCGGCGATGTTGCGGCAGGCGGCAATCAGCAGGCCGATCGCCAGGTCGGCCACGTCCTCGGTCAGGGCGCCGATCGTGGCGGTGACGGGCAGCTTGCGCGCACGGCAATAGGCCAGATCGACCGCGTCGGTGCCCACGCCGTTGACGGCCACTACCTTCAGGCCCGGCAGGCGTTCCAGCATGGCGCGCGAAATGCCGGTGTGACCGCCCGTGATGACAGCCTCGATCGACGCGCCGTGCTGCGCGACCCAGGCGTCCTGGTCGTCGATCTCGAACAGCTTGTGTACCTGGTACAGCGAAGCCAGTTCGTCATTGGCGGCGGGAATCAGGATGGGATTCAGTTGCAGGATCTGAGGCTTCATGAGCGGTCGGTTGTCGGCTGGAATGTGGAACTCATGGTAGTTAAATGTTGATTCAGTACGCAATATTGATATATAAAATCAACATAAATAAGATGCCGCGCGGCGTGCAGGAGTGCAATGGGAGCCTGGATATCGATGGACGAAGCGTGCTCGCGCCTTGGCGTGCGGCCGCAGACGGTCTATGCGTACGTGAGCCGGGGCAAGATCGAGGTGACGTCGGACCCGGCGGATACCCGCCGCAGCCTGTATCGGGCCGAGGATGTGGCGACGCTGGCCAGGCGCAAGCAGGCCGGCCGCAAGCACGAGACGCTGGCCACCAACACGCTGTTTGGTGCCGAGCCCAGCATCCCCACGTCGATCTCGACGTTCGTGCGCGAGCGGCTCTACTTCCGAGGGCGCGACGCCGTGGAGCTGGCCGACACAGCCACGCTGGAAGACGCGGCGCGCTTGCTGTGGGATTCGGCGCAGGCGGTGGATCTGTCGTCGTCCGTGCGGATCGACAAGCCGGGGCGTGTGGCGGCGTTCATGGCATTGGCCGAACTGGCGGCCACCGGCCATTCCACACATGGCCGCATGACGCGCGTGCTGCATGGGGAAGGTCAGGCGTTGGTGGGACTGCTGGCCAACGCATTCGGCGCGCAGCCGGGGCAGGCACCGCTGCACGAACGCTTCGCGCAGGGCTGGGGGCAGGGGCCGAACGTGGCGGAATTGCTACGCGTGGCCATGGTGCTACTGGTCGATCACGAACTGACCAGTTCGGCATTTGCCGCGCGCATCGCGGCGTCGAACGGCGCGTCGCTGCCAGCCTGCCTGCTCTCGGGGCTGTCCACGCTGTCGGGGCCGCTGCACGGCGACGCCTCGGGGCGCGTCAAGGCGCTATTCAGAGAAGTCGAGCGGCAGGGCGAAGACCAAGTCATCACGCAGTACCTGTCTACCGGCCAGCCGCTGCCAGGCTTCGGTCACCATCTCTACCCCGACGGCGACCCGCGTGCCGTGGCGCTGCTGAGCCGGTTCGCACCGCCGCCGGGTATTGGCCGGTTTATCGAACAGGCGACGCGGCTCACGGGATTGCAGCCCAATATCGATGTGGCGCTGGCGGCACTGGTGACCCATTGCGCACTGCGCGACGACGCCGCGTTCGCCATGTTTGCCACGGCACGCAGCATTGGGCTCCTGGCGCACAGCCTGGAGCAGCTGGGGGTTGGCCAGGTCATTCGCCCGAGGGGCCGCTATGTCGGTGCGATGCCTGATAAGTGAGGCGGACGTGCTTTAAACCGCCCCTCTTCGAATTTCCTTGGGGCGGTTTATAGGCTCGAGCGCTTCTTAATGAGGCATGGCGAACGTGTGTCCCTCAAGCGCAGCAACTGCCGGCAGGATCGAAGCACTGATTCTGCAGGAGAGCATGTTGGTGGCTGAGCGAGAGCGCCTAAATCTTGAGCTTGCCGGCATGGCTGGATCGAGGCCAAGGCGCGGGCGCTGTCGGATTGCGCAATGGAAACTGCTTGCGAAAGGACTGGGCATCGATGGCGTGATTGCGTTGTCCACCGAAGCAACGACGGGCCGCTGTCAATGTTGAACCGACTCCCAAATATCTGCGCAGCGCCTTGGGTGAACGGCTGAATTCGCAGCCGAAACGAGACGCGCGAATCTCGTCAGATCTTTCACCGGCAAGATGTCGGTGCAGTTGGCGATGTGGCCAAGGAGGTTTGGTTCAGCGAGGTCCGGATCTCCGAATGCTACTTCATGGCAGCTTGGTAGCCTTCACATCGAAGGCGCGCGCTTCGACCACGCCTACTATCGCGACCGGCACATTGCTGTTGGTAAAAGCGAGGTTGGGCAGTGCCTCCGCCTCCTAGGCGCCAACCTCAGTCGAACTCCAGCATAACGTCGGCAATGCGCTGGCCAAAATGGAGAGCCGCCTGTTCCGCCGAATCACGCGTGAAATAGTCGCTTTCATCCTCGCCAGCGCCGTCATAGTGGGAATCGACCGATGGAACTACGCTGCGTCCGACGCCCACCAGATAGCCCCATTTCGGGCCGGGAAAGAAGCCTTTTGCAGAACTTTCTGTGAGCTGAAACGCTAACGCGTGGATATACAGGCCACGATGCGGAGCGGTGATCCAGCGTAGTCGTTCACTCATGGCGGCACTCCGTCGTCGTTTAGGCTCGGTTGGCTTCGATCCACGGTAGCAATGTATCAACTGATGACACGTCTTCGCATCATCCAAATGGTACGGTCCCATGATTGTAGGTTTTACCTTTTGACCACTGTCACGGGCCAGAGACTATATTTCTGCGAAATAGATAGATAGATCCAGATAATCAATTTATCGAGGAAATCAGCTGCGCCTACACTCTTCCACGCCGGCGTATGACTGGCCTTTGCCTGAATGCAATGAATACATGGAGGAGAGAATGCGACAGTACCGGAAGCTCCGGAGCGGCATGGCATGGCCCGTGCTCGCGTTGGCATGTACTGGATGGATGCATGCTTGTGGTGGCGATGATTCATCGTCGTCGGCGACGCAGCCACCGAGCACCACCGCGCCCCCCGCGAACATCGTGTTCTCGTGCGACACCACCTCCCTTGGCCAGGTGAAGCTGGACAGCGCATGGGTAACTGGTGCAGCGCTTGTCCCAGCCGGCAGCTTCACGCCTCCTGGCACCAGCGCCGTGCTGCCTGGAATGCCGGCCTTTTGCCGGATTCAAGGGAACGCGAATCCGACTTCAGACTCGCTTATCAAGTTCGAAGTATGGGTACCCACCGATGGCTCGTGGAACGGCAAGCTCGTGACAACTGGCAATGGGGGCTACAGCCCCGCGCTTAGCTACGGCGATATGGCCTATGCCATGCGCCAAGGTTACGCCGTCATCGGCGGTGACACGGGACACCAGTCGACGGACCCCAATGAAATGTTTTGGGGTGTCGGCCATCCCGAGAAGATTGCCGATTGGGGCACACGCTCGATTCATGCGATTACCGCGCCTGGGAAGATGTTGATTGCCTCCCTGCAATCGAAAGCGCCGTCACGTTCCTACTACTATGGCTGCTCCACGGGCGGCCACCAGGGCTACGCTGAAATCCAGCAGTATCCTCAGGATTTCGATGGCGTCATCGCTGGTGCACCGGGAAACAATCGCATCCGTCTTAATGTGGAGTTCATGCATCGGTTCCTGAGTAACCGTACGCCGGGCAACAACACGACGCTGATCCTACCGGCGTCAAAGATGGCGATGGTCACTAACGCGGCAGTGGCTGCGTGCGACAGCCTGGATGGTGTCACGGATGGCGCCATGGAAGATCCGCGCGCGTGCACGACTGCGCGGTTCAATGTCGACAGCCTGCTGTGTACCGGTGCGGACGGTCCGAACTGCCTTACCCAGCCGCAAATCGATGTGATCAAGAAGATCTACGCAGGTCCGAAAAATCCTCGTACCGGCGAGCAGCTTTATCCCGGACTGACGGTCGGGAGCGAATCGGGATGGTCGAGTTACTGGGGCGTATCTGAGCCCACCCGTGCAGATTTCTGGCGGCTTTGGGTTTTCGAAAACCCGCAGTGGAACTGGTGGACTTTCGACTACGACCGCGACGTGACCTACGCGGATGCGAAGGTCGGCAAACTGGTGGATCAGCGTAATTCCGATATCAGTGCATTCAAGGCGCGAGGCGGCAAGGCCATTGTCTACCAGGGCTGGGCAGACCCGGTGGTCAACCCGCAGGACACCATTGCCTACTACAACGCTGTTCAGACGCTGCAAGGCTCTCAGTCGGAAATGGATAGTTTCTTCCGTCTGTTCCTGGTGCCGACTATGGGCCACTGCGGCGGGGGTAGCGGCGCTACGGTTTTTGGCAACGCCGGGACGGCTCCACCCACAATGGATCCCACCCACGACGTGCTGAAGGCATTGGACAACTGGGTCGAGAAGGGCGTCGCGCCGGACGCCATCGTCGCATCGCGGGTGACGAGTGGCGCGGCCACCCGCACGCGGCCGCTGTGTCCGTTCCCGCGCAAGGCAATCTACAAGGGAAGTGGCAGTACAGACGATGCTGCTAACTTTACCTGTGGGTGATCGCGCAACATTGACCATGCTGTCAGTAATGTGAGGCCTGCGCGACTGGCCGGTTTGATTTGCGATGTCTGGGCGATCACAATGAAGTAGTACCATAGGGCATGATTCCGGACCCTTTTGGGTATTGGGCTACCAAGCCGTCGATGGCAGGAGCCTGCTGTAATCTAGGCGTCCGGATGCAATGTCTACGCCTTATCGCCGCGCATCTTGGTCATGGCGGCGGGCGCGCCGAGCAGGAACAAATCGACCTTTTGCCTAATGAGGGCATCCGTGTCCACCGGCACCTTCAGCCCATAGACCCATTTGCGTACGCCGATATAGAAGATGGCGGCGTGCAGGCTCCAGATCATTTCGATCTCGGCATCGGTTTCGGCGGCGGTGCGCGGCGCAGGGATGTCGAAGGACTCCCGGACTTCGGCCAATACCGGCAGGAATACCTTGGTTCGCAGCTTGCTGAGGTACTTGTTGTTGATGCCTTCGTGAGTCAGGCCGGCGAAGATAAAGAGCCGGATCCATTCCTCGCGCAGGATCACGGAAGAATAGTCCAAATAGAAGGCATACAGCCGCTCGGTCAGCGGCAGGGAGCGGTCCGTGATCTGGCGGTCCCAGTCAGGCCGCCATTGGAAGACCTCGTTGTAGACACGCTCGATCAGCGCGTCCTTGCTAGCGAAATACCGATAGAGCAGGGGCTGTGTGACGCCGATCTGCTTGGCGAGCTCACGTGTGCTGCCGCCGAAGCCATTCCGCGTGAAGTGTTCGATGGCCTTCTCGACAATCTGCTGCTCCCGCTGCTCAGGCAGCAGGCGCCGGGTGGATTTTGCGATGTCTTCGGTGGCGCTTCGTTCCATGGCTGTCTCTCTCGGGCCTACTGTTCGGGCAATGGCCCGATTCTACCAATCACCCGATCAATAAGAAAAGGCGACGCCCCAGCGCGCTGGCTGCCGCCTCGAAGTGAGGTCGGCAGCAAGCGTCAGTGGCCGGACCTGGCCGTGATACCGAGTTCGCAGTCCACGCGCTGGTTCTGGTAGGCGTTGCGTTCCCACGCGC
>NZ_JBYPSB010000016.1:0-125081 GCF_057815095.1 Cupriavidus sp. 86D6
CAATCCGCGAAGGTGGCCGTACCGTCGGCGCCGGCGTTGTGGCAAAGATCCTCGACTAAGCAACCTTCCTGGGACATGCCTGCGGGCATGTCCCCTATAATCCGGGCTCACTGCCCATCGCTCTTTTAAGGAACAATCATGCAGAACCAGAAGATCCGTATCCGCCTGAAGGCTTTCGACTACCGCCTGATCGACCAGTCGGCCGCCGAAATCGTGGATACCGCCAAGCGTACCGGCGCGATCGTCAAGGGCCCGGTGCCCCTGCCGACCCGCATCCAGCGCTTCGACATCCTGCGTTCGCCGCACGTCAACAAGACCAGCCGCGATCAGTTCGAGATCCGCACTCACCAGCGCCTGATGGACATCGTCGATCCGACGGACAAGACCGTCGACGCGCTGATGAAGCTCGACCTGCCGGCCGGCGTGGACGTCGAGATCAAGGTGTAAGTATGTTTCGGACCGCTCCGGCGGCCTGATGCAGCAAGAAACGGCGAACTTCGGTTCGCCGTTTTTCTTTTTACGGGCGCCAACAATGGGTCAATGCCGATCCGCCCGTGTCCGGCGATTGGTTTTTTGGCCTCCGAAGGCCATCCCCTGGGTCCAATTGCGGCATTTCGTCCGCGTTGCCGCCAAAACTGCCTGCTTCGGCGGACATCGCGCCGCGCCAAGTCGGCTTCGCGCCGCAATTTCGCCAAATTCCGTCGCCAGGCACACGGTCAGGGGCGGAAATCGGCAAATCATCTTGCCCTTTCCAAACCGCTGGGTTATATTGTAAGGCTACCCGTTTCTCCGGGTAGTGGGGACCGTTTTGGTCAGCGCAATCCTTTTCGCGCAACCCGCAAATCGCACAGTTTCGTGTATCAATCAGCCCCGGCCAATCGCAGCTGGGAATGGAGCAAACCATGAGCCTTGGCCTTGTAGGTCGCAAGGTTGGCATGACCCGTATTTTCACGGACGACGGTGATTCGATTCCCGTTACCGTGGTCGAGGTCGGCGACAACCGCGTGACGCAAATCAAGACGGACGAGACCGACGGTTATACCGCGGTTCAAGTCACCTTCGGCAGCCGGCGCGCAAGCCGCGTCACCAAGCCGCTGGCGGGTCATCTCGCCAAAGCCGGCGTGGAAGCTGGCGAAATCATCAAAGAATTCCGCATCGATGCAGCCAAGGCTGCCGAACTGCAAGCTGGCGGTTCGCTGTCGGTCGACCTGTTCCAGGTCGGTCAGAAGATCGACGTGCAGGGCGTGACCATCGGTAAGGGCTACGCCGGTACCATCAAGCGCTACCACTTCGCTTCGGGTCGTGCCACCCACGGTAACTCGCGTTCGCACAACGTGCCGGGTTCCATCGGTATGGCGCAGGATCCGGGTCGCGTGTTCCCGGGCAAGCGCATGACGGGTCACCTCGGTGACGTCACCCGCACGGTGCAAAACCTCGAGATCGCCAAGATCGACGCAGAGCGCAAGCTGCTGCTGGTCAAGGGCGCCATCCCCGGTTCCAAGGGCGGCAAGGTCATCGTGACCCCGGCCGTCAAGGCCAAAGCTTAAGGAGCGCATGTAATGGAACTCAAGCTCCTCCAGGACAACGGTCAAGTCGGCGCAGGCGTTGCAGCCTCGGCCGAAGTGTTCGGCCGTGACTACAACGAAGCTCTGGTTCACCAGATCGTCGTTGCCTATCAGGCCAACGCCCGTAGCGGTAACCGCAAGCAGAAGGACCGCGAAGAGGTCAAGCACACGACCAAGAAGCCGTGGCGCCAGAAGGGTACGGGCCGTGCTCGTGCCGGTATGTCGTCCTCGCCGCTGTGGCGTGGCGGTGGCCGTATCTTCCCGAATTCGCCGGAAGAGAACTTCAGCCAGAAGGTCAACAAGAAGATGTTCCGTGCCGGTATGCGCTCGATTTACTCGCAGCTCGCACGTGAAGGTCGTATCAACGTAGTGGACGGTTTCGCTGTCGACGCACCCAAGACCAAGCTGCTGGCCGACAAGTTCAAGGCCATGGGCCTGGACTCGGTGCTGATCATTACCGACAGCCTCGACGAAAACCTCTACCTGGCTTCGCGCAACCTGCCGAACGTGGCAGTCGTGGAGCCGCGTCACGCTGATCCGCTGTCGCTGGTGCACTACAAGAAGGTGCTCGTGACGAAGGCAGCTGTCGCGCAGATCGAGGAGTTGCTGAAATGACGCAAGTCGCCAAGAACGATCATCGTTTGATGCAGGTGCTGCTCGCGCCGGTGGTTTCCGAAAAGGCAACCCTGGTAGCCGACAAGAACGAACAGGTTGTGTTCGAAGTGGCTCGCGATGCCAACAAGGCAGAAGTGAAGGCCGCCGTCGAACTCCTGTTCAAGGTCGAGGTGCAGTCCGTTCAGATCCTGAACCAGAAGGGCAAGCAAAAGCGCTTTGGCCGCTTCATGGGCCGTCGCAACCACGTCAAGAAGGCATACGTGGCGCTGAAGCCGGGTCAGGAAATCAATTTTGAAGCGGAGGCCAAGTAATCATGGCACTCGTCAAGACCAAGCCGACTTCCCCGGGTCGTCGCTCGATGGTGAAGGTGGTCAACAAGGACCTTCACAAGGGCGCCCCGCACGCTCCGCTGCTGGAAAAGCAATTCCAGAAGTCGGGTCGTAACAACAACGGTCATATCACCACCCGCCACAAGGGCGGTGGTCATAAGCACCACTACCGCGTGGTCGACTTCAAGCGCAGCGACAAGGACGGCATCGCCGCCAAGGTCGAGCGCCTGGAATACGATCCGAACCGCAGCGCGAACATCGCGCTGGTGCTGTTCGCCGACGGCGAGCGCCGCTACATCATCGCCACCAAGGGCATGGTAGCTGGCCAGGCCCTGATGAATGGCTCGGAAGCCCCGATCAAGGCCGGTAACAACCTGCCGATCCGCAACATCCCGGTTGGTACCACGATCAACAACGTGGAAATCCTGCCTGGCAAGGGCGCGCAAGTTGCCCGTGCCGCTGGTGGTTCCGCCGTGCTGCTGGCCCGTGAAGGCCTGTACGCTCAGGTTCGCCTGCGCTCCGGTGAAGTGCGTCGCGTGCATATCGAATGCCGCGCCACCATCGGTGAAGTGGGCAACGAAGAGCACAGCCTGCGTGTGATCGGCAAGGCCGGTGCCACGCGCTGGCGCGGTATTCGCCCGACCGTTCGCGGCGTGGTGATGAACCCGGTGGACCACCCGCATGGTGGTGGTGAAGGCAAGACTGCTGCTGGTCGCGACCCGGTTTCGCCGTGGGGTACCCCGGCCAAGGGTTACCGTACCCGCAGCAACAAGCGCACGGACAGCATGATCGTCCAGCGCCGCCACAAGCGCTAATCGGTAGGTAGGAGCTAAAGATATGACTCGTTCCGCAAAAAAGGGTCCGTTCTGCGACGACCACCTGCTGAAGAAGGTGGAAACGGCCGTAGCCGGCAAGGACAAGAAGCCCATCAAGACATGGTCGCGCCGTTCGACGATCATGCCTGATTTCATCGGCCTGACGATCGCCGTGCATAACGGCCGTCAACACGTGCCGGTGTACGTGACGGAAAACATGGTCGGCCACAAGCTCGGCGAATTTGCGATCACTCGCACGTTCAAGGGCCACGCGGCTGACAAGAAAGCGAAGAGGTAAGGTGCCATCATGGAAGTGAAAGCGATTCATCGCGGTGCCCGTATCTCCGCCCAAAAGACGCGTCTGGTCGCTGACCAGATCCGCGGTCTGCCGATCGAGCGCGCGCTCAACATCCTGACGTTCAGCCCGAAAAAGGCTGCCGGGATCGTGAAGAAGGTGGTCGAATCGGCCATCGCCAACGCCGAGCACAACGAAGGCGCCGACATCGACGAACTGAAGGTCAAATCGATCTTCGTCGACAAGGCAACCTCGCTCAAGCGCTTCACCGCACGGGCGAAGGGCCGCGGCAACCGCATCGAGAAACAAACCTGTCACATCACTGTGACGCTCGGCAACTAAGGAGTCACGATGGGACAGAAGATTCATCCGACTGGCTTCCGTCTGGCCGTCAGCCGTAACTGGGCTTCGCGTTGGTACGCCAACAACACGAAGTTCGCCGGCATGCTGAAAGAAGACATCGAAGTTCGCGACTTCCTGAAGAAGAAGCTCAAGAACGCATCGGTTGGCCGTGTTGTGATCGAGCGTCCGGCCCGTAATGCACGTATCACCATTTACAGCTCGCGTCCGGGCGTGGTGATCGGCAAGAAGGGTGAGGACATCGAACTGCTGAAGGCCGAGCTGCAACGTCGCATGGGCGTGCCCGTGCACGTGAACATCGAGGAAATCCGCAAGCCGGAAACCGATGCGCAGCTGATCGCCGATTCGATCACGCAGCAGCTCGAGCGCCGCATCATGTTCCGTCGCGCCATGAAGCGCGCGATGCAGAACGCGATGCGTCTGGGTGCCCAGGGCATCAAGATCATGAGCTCGGGCCGTCTGAACGGTATTGAAATCGCACGTACCGAGTGGTACCGCGAAGGCCGTGTGCCCCTGCACACCCTGCGCGCCGACATCGACTACGGCTTCTCGGAAGCCGAAACCACCTACGGCATCATCGGTGTCAAGGTGTGGGTCTACAAGGGCGATCACCTGGGCCGCAATGACGCGCCTGTGGTGGAAGAGCCGCAAGAAGACCGTCGTCGTCGTCCGGGTCGCCCGGAAGGCCGCCGCCGTGAAGGCGAAGGCCGTCCGTCGGGCAACCGCCGCGGTGGTGCCGGTGCTGGTCGTCGCGCTGCGCCTGGCGCAGACGCGAAGAGTGGAGAATAAGAATGCTGCAACCGAAGCGTAGGAAGTATCGCAAGGAGCAGAAGGGCCGCAACACGGGTAAGGCTACCCGTGGTAACGCCGTGTCTTTCGGCGAATTCGGCCTGAAGGCAATGGGCCGTGGCCGTCTGACCGCTCGTCAGATCGAGTCGGCACGTCGTGCGATGACCCGTCACATCAAGCGTGGCGGCCGCATCTGGATCCGGATTTTCCCGGACAAGCCGATTTCGAAGAAGCCTGCCGAAGTCCGTATGGGTAACGGTAAGGGCAACCCGGAATACTACGTGGCTGAAATTCAGCCGGGCAAGATGCTGTACGAAATGGATGGCGTGAGCGAAGAGCTGGCACGCGAGGCGTTCCGCCTCGCCGCCGCCAAGCTGCCGATCGCCACGAATTTCGTGGTGCGTCAGGTCGGTACGTAAGGAGATTGGGATGAAAGCATCCGAACTGCGCGGCAAGGACGCCGCAGGCCTGAACCAGGAGCTCTCCGAGCTGCTGAAGGCCCAATTTAGCCTGCGCATGCAAAAGGCCACCCAACAGCTGCAGAACACCAGCCAGCTGAAGAAGGTGCGCAAGGACATCGCGCGCGTGCAAACCGTGCTGAACGAGAAGGCGAACGCGAAATGACCGAAGCTGCGAAGACTGAAGCAAAGCTTCACCGGACCCTCGTGGGCCGTGTCGTGAGCGACAAGATGGACAAGACCGTCACGGTCCTGATCGAAAACCGCGTCAAGCATCCTCTGTACGGCAAGTACGTGCTGCGTTCGAAGAAGTACCACGCACACGACGAAGCCAACCAGTACAAGGAAGGCGACAAGGTCGAAATCCAGGAAACGCGTCCGCTGTCGCGGACCAAGTCCTGGGTGGTTTCCCGGCTGGTAGAAGCTGCGCGCGTCATCTAAGTACAACAGTACTTTGCTGACTTGCAAGTCCAGGATTATGTTGCTATAATCCTGGACTTCCGCTTTATTGCGTTCGCCTTAGCAGTACCACCCGGGCGGGCCTGTTGAGCGAGCAAGGGCTGGCATCCGGTAATTCAGGGTGCGGGCACTACCGACTTCCAAGTTGATCAACCCAAGCGGTGCTGGCGCAATGCCTGGCTCCGACGGGACCAAGACTGACCGACGGGCTTCATATCCGAAGACCTGACGGATTAAGTTGGGAAGATAACACCATGATTCAGACAGAAAGCCGGCTCGAAGTGGCCGATAACACCGGTGCGCGCGAAGTGCTGTGCATCAAGGTACTGGGTGGGTCCAAGCGCCGCTACGCGAGCGTGGGCGACATCATCAAGGTGACCGTGAAGGACGCAGCGCCGCGCGGTCGCGTGAAGAAGGGCGACATCTATAACGCAGTCGTCGTGCGTACCGCCAAAGGCGTGCGCCGCGCTGACGGTTCGCTCGTCAAGTTCGACGGCAATGCCGCCGTACTGCTGAACAACAAGCTCGAGCCGATCGGCACCCGTATCTTCGGGCCGGTGACTCGTGAACTCCGTACCGAGCGATTCATGAAGATCGTGTCGCTCGCTCCGGAAGTGCTGTAAGGAGCCGCCATGAACAAGATTCGCAAAGGCGACGAAGTCATCGTGCTGACCGGCAAGGACAAGGGCAAGCGCGGTGCCGTCCAGGCAGTGCAAGGCGACAAGGTCGTGGTTGAAGGCGTGAACGTTGCCAAGAAGCACGCTCGCCCGAACCCGATGCTGGGTACCACCGGTGGCGTGGTCGACAAGCTGATGCCGCTGCATATTTCCAACGTTGCGCTCGTGGATGCCAATGGCAAGCCGTCGCGTGTCGGTATCAAGGTCGAAGACGGCAAGCGCGTGCGCGTGCTGAAGACGACCGGTGCCGTCCTGGCCGCTTGATTCTGGGCACAGATAGGAGTTGAGCATGACAGCACGTCTGCAAGAGTTTTACAAAGAACAGGTTGTGCCGGCGCTGATGAAGCAGTTCGGCTACAAGTCGGTCATGGAAGTGCCGCGTTTCACCAAGATCACCCTGAACATGGGCCTGGGCGAAGCGATCAATGACAAGAAGGTCATTGAGCTGGCAGTCGGTGACTTGACCAAGATCGCCGGTCAGAAGCCCGTTGTGACGAAGGCCAAGAAGGCCATCGCCGGCTTCAAGATCCGTCAGGGCTACCCCATCGGCGCGATGGTGACCCTGCGCGGTGAGCGTATGTTCGAATTCCTGGACCGTTTCGTGACCGTGGCCCTGCCGCGCGTGCGTGACTTCCGTGGTGTGTCGGGCAAATCGTTCGACGGTCGTGGCAACTACAACATCGGTGTGAAAGAGCAGATCATTTTCCCCGAAATCGAGTACGACAAGATCGACGCACTGCGTGGTCTGAACATCAGCATCACGACGACGGCTAAGAACGACGAGGAAGCCAAGGCTCTCCTGAACGCGTTCAAGTTCCCGTTCCGTAATTAAGGGGTAACCGTGGCTAAACTGGCTCTGATTGAACGTGAGAAGAAGCGCGCAAAGCTCGTGGCGAAGTACGCCGACAAGCGCGCAAACCTCAAGGCCATTATTGACGACCAAGAAAAGTCGGAAGAAGAGCGTTATCTGGCGCGTCTCGAGCTGCAGAAGCTCCCGCGCAACGCTAACCCGACTCGCCAGCGCAACCGCTGCGCGATCACCGGTCGTCCCCGCGGTACCTTCCGCAAGTTTGGCCTGGCGCGTAACAAGATCCGCGAAATCGCCTTCAAGGGCGAAATCCCGGGTCTGACGAAAGCCAGCTGGTAATTACGCACAGGCTACAGGAGAAACAGTATGAGCATGAGCGATCCTATCGCCGATATGCTGACGCGCATTCGCAACGCCCAGGGCGTGCAGAAGGCGTCGGTGGTCATGCCCTCGTCCAAACTGAAGGTTGCGATCGCCAAAGTCCTGAAGGACGAAGGCTACGTCGATGACTACTCGGTTCAGGAAGATGGCGGCAAGGCGCAACTGACCATTGGTCTGAAGTACTACGCCGGCCGTCCGGTAATCGAGCGCATCGAGCGCGTTTCGAAGCCCGGTCTGCGCGTGTACAAGGGCCGCAGCGACATCCCCCAAGTGATGAACGGCCTGGGTGTGGCGATCATCTCGACCCCGCAGGGTCTGATGACCGACCGCAAGGCACGTGCCACTGGCGTGGGCGGCGAAGTTCTCTGCTACGTCGCGTAAGGAGCAAACATGTCCCGTGTAGGTAAGGCTCCCATCGCGCTGCCGAAAGGCGCGGAAGTAAATGTGGCGGCTGGCGTGCTCTCCGTTAAGGGCCCGCTCGGTACGCTGACCCAGCCGATTCACAGCCTGGTGAAGGCCAACGTTGCCGATGGCACGCTGACTTTCGAACCGGCTGACGAATCGCGTGAAGCAAACGCCCTGCAAGGCACCATGCGCGCCCTGGCGGCAAACATGGTCAAGGGCGTGACCACCGGTTTCGAGCGCAAGCTGCAGCTGGTTGGCGTGGGTTACCGCGCTCAACTGCAAGGCGCCGCGCTGAAGCTCCAGCTTGGTTTCTCGCACGATGTGATTCACGAAATGCCGGAAGGCGTGAAGGCCGAAACGCCGACGCAGACCGAAATCGTGATCAAGGGTGCTGACAAGCAGAAAGTCGGTCAGGTTGCCGCGGAAGTCCGCGCGTACCGTCCGCCCGAGCCCTACAAAGGCAAGGGCGTTCGCTACGCTGACGAGCGCGTCATCCTGAAGGAAACCAAGAAGAAGTAAGGGGTCCAGAGATGAACAAGAAAGACGCTCGTTTGCGCCGTGCACGTCAGACCCGCGCGAAAATCGCGGAATTGAAGATCAATCGTCTGACCGTGTTCCGTACGAATACGCATATTTACGCTCAGGTGTACTCGCCGTGCGGCACGCAAGTGCTGGCTTCGGCTTCGACCGCCGAGGCAGAAGTGCGCAAGGAACTGACTGGCAGCGGTGCTACCGTTGCCGCCGCCACCCTGGTGGGCAAGCGCGTTGCCGAGAAGGCAAAGGCAGCTGGCGTGGAAACCGTCGCGTTCGATCGTGGTGGCTTCCGCTTCCACGGCCGCGTGAAGGCCCTGGCTGACGCCGCGCGTGAAGCCGGCCTCAAGTTCTAAGCGCTCAAAGAGAGATACGTCATGGCAAAGATGCAAGCAAAAGTCCAACAGGACGAACGCGACGACGGCCTCCGCGAAAAGATGATCTCGGTCAACCGTGTCACCAAGGTGGTGAAGGGTGGCCGTATCCTCGGTTTCGCTGCGCTGACCGTGGTGGGTGACGGCGATGGCCGCATCGGCATGGGCAAGGGCAAGGCCAAGGAAGTTCCGGTGGCCGTGCAGAAGGCAATGGACGAAGCCCGTCGCAAGATGGTCAAGGTCTCGCTGAAGAACGGCACGCTGCAGCACGAAGTTGTTGGCCGTCACGGCGCCGCCAAGGTGCTGATGATGCCCGCCAAGGAAGGTACCGGCGTGATCGCCGGTGGTCCGATGCGCGCGATCTTCGAAGTGATGGGTGTGACGAACGTTGTGACCAAGTCGCACGGTTCGACGAACCCGTACAACATGGTTCGCGCCACCATCGATGGTCTGACCAAGATGAGCACGCCGGGCGAGATCGCCGCCAAGCGTGGCAAGTCGGTCGAAGACATCCTCGGCTAAGGTGAACGAAATGTCGCAGAAAACCGTAAAAGTGCAACTCGTGCGTAGCCTGATCGGTACGCGCGAGGATCATCGCGCCACCGTACGTGGCCTGGGCCTGCGTCGCCTGAACTCCGTTTCGGAGCTGCAGGACACGCCCGCCGTGCGCGGCATGATCAACAAGGTCTCGTACCTGGTCAAGGTTCTGGCCTGATCGGGACTCGGAGAGCAACATGCAACTGAACAACCTGAAACCGGCCGACGGTTCGAAGCACGCCAAGCGTCGCGTCGGCCGCGGTATCGGCTCCGGCCTGGGCAAGACGGCTGGTCGTGGTCACAAGGGTCAGAAGTCGCGTTCGGGCGGCTTCCACAAGGTTGGCTTCGAAGGCGGTCAAATGCCGCTGTATCGTCGCCTGCCGAAGCGTGGTTTTACCTCGCTGACCAAGGCCTTCACCGCTGAAGTGACCCTGCGCGACATCGAACGCCTGGAAGCTGCCGAAGTGGACCTGCTGGTCCTGAAGCAAGCTGGCCTGGTGGGCGAGCTGGTCAAGAGCGCGAAGGTCATCAAGGCCGGTGAACTGTCCCGCAAGGTGACGATCAAGGGTCTGGGTGCCACCGCTGGCGCCAAGGCTGCGATCGAAGCCGCTGGCGGCCAGATCGAAGCGTAATTACGCAGTAGCATTCGCAGCATAGGCGAAGTCACAGTCGGAGCATCGTTTGGCCACGGCGAAACCCAATGCAAGCGCGCAGGCCAGGAATACGGCGAAGTACGGCGATCTCAAGCGCCGGCTGATGTTCCTGGTGCTGGCCCTGATCGTCTACCGCATCGGTGCACATATTCCGGTGCCGGGAATCGATCCGGATCAGCTTGCGAAGCTTTTCCAGAGTCAGTCGGGTGGCATCCTCGGGATGTTCAACCTGTTCTCGGGCGGTGCGCTGTCGCGCTTTACCGTCTTCGCGCTCGGCATCATGCCGTACATCTCGGCGTCGATCATCATGCAATTGCTGACGATCGTGCTGCCGCAGCTGGAGTCGTTGAAGAAGGAAGGGCAGGCAGGGCAACGTAAGATTACGCAGTACACACGCTACGGCACCGTGGTTCTGGCCACGTTCCAGGCGTTGTCGATTGCGGTGGCGCTGGAGTCGCAGCCAGGGCTGGTTATCGATCCGGGTCTGATGTTCCGGGCCACGGCGGTAATCACGCTGGTGACCGGCACGATGTTCCTGATGTGGCTGGGTGAGCAGATTACCGAGCGCGGTCTGGGCAACGGTATTTCGATCATCATCTTCGGTGGTATCGCGGCGGGCCTGCCCAATGCGATCGGCGGACTGTTCGAACTGGTCCGTACGGGTTCCATGAGCATCATCGCGGCGATCCTGATCGTGGCGATCGTGGCTGGTGTGACCTACGCCGTGGTGTTTATCGAGCGTGGCCAGCGCAAGATCCTGGTGAACTATGCCAAGCGTCAGGTCGGCAACAAGGTGTACGGCGGTCAGTCGTCGCACCTGCCGCTGAAGCTGAACATGGCAGGGGTGATTCCGCCGATCTTTGCATCGTCGATCATCCTGTTCCCGGCGACGATTGCAGGCTGGTTCACGTCTGACTCGACGGGTGCGGTTGGCCGGTTCATCAAGGACCTGGCTGCCACGCTGTCGCCGGGCCAGCCGGTCTACATCCTGCTGTATGCGACTGCGATTGTATTTTTCTGCTTCTTCTATACGGCTCTGGTCTATAACAGCCGGGAAGTGGCAGACAACCTGAAGAAAAGTGGAGCCTTCATTCCGGGCATCCGTCCGGGCGAGCAAACGACGCGCTATATCGACAAGATCCTGGTGCGCCTGACGCTGGCTGGTGCGATTTACATCACACTGGTCTGCCTGTTGCCGGAATTCCTGGTGCTGCGCTGGAACGTTCCGTTCTATTTCGGCGGAACCTCGCTGCTGATCATCGTGGTCGTCACGATGGACTTCATGGCACAGGTACAGTCCTATGTCATGTCGCAGCAGTACGAGTCGCTGCTGAAGAAGGCGAATTTCAAGGGTAACCTGACCTTGCGCTAAGGAAAGCTGGGGTCGGGGCGGGCACCAGGTATGGCAAAAGACGACGTCATCCAGATGCACGGGGAGGTCCTGGAAAATCTCCCCAACGCGACGTTCCGCATCAAACTGGAGAACGGCCACGTAGTACTCGGCCACATCTCCGGCAAGATGCGAATGAACTACATCCGGATTCTTCCGGGTGACAAGGTGACGGTTGAGCTGACTCCATATGATCTGTCTCGCGCACGTATCGTCTTCCGGACGAAGTGAAGCGAACTGGAATTGAAGGAAGAGGAAAATCATGAAAGTGCTGGCTTCTGTTAAGCGCATTTGCCGCAACTGCAAAATCATCAAGCGCAACGGTGTCGTGCGCGTGATCTGCTCGTCGGATCCCCGCCACAAGCAACGCCAAGGCTAATCGGAAAGAGGATTGACGAATGGCACGTATCGCAGGGGTTAACATCCCGAACCACAAGCACACCGAAATCGGCCTGACGGCTATTTATGGTGTCGGCCGCTCGCGCGCCCGCAAGATTTGCGAGGCCACCGGTGTACCGTTTGACAAGAAGGTCAAGGATCTGACCGACGCCGACCTGGAAAAGCTTCGTGACGAAGTGGGCAAGGTCACGGTCGAGGGTGACCTGCGTCGTGAAACCACGATGAACATCAAGCGTCTGATGGACCTTGGTTGCTATCGTGGCATGCGTCACCGCAAAGGTCTGCCGCTCCGCGGCCAGCGTACCCGCACCAACGCCCGTACCCGTAAGGGTCCGCGCAAGGCCGGCGTGGCACTGAAGAAGTAAAGCCGAAGGCAGAGGAATAGACGAATGGCAAAAGGTCCGAATAACGCCGCCCAGCGCGCGCGTAAGAAGGTCAAGAAGAACGTTGCCGACGGCATTGCGCACGTCCACGCTTCGTTCAACAACACCATCATCACGATCACCGACCGTCAGGGCAACGCCCTGTCGTGGGCGACCGCTGGTGGCCAGGGCTTCAAGGGTTCGCGCAAGTCGACCCCGTTCGCAGCCCAGGTTGCCGCCGAAAACGCCGGCCGCGTTGCGCAAGACCAGGGTATCAAGAACCTGGAAGTGCGCATCAAGGGCCCGGGCCCGGGTCGCGAATCGGCTGTCCGTGCGCTGAACGCGCTGGGCATCAAGATTTCGGTGATCGAAGACGTGACGCCGGTGCCGCACAACGGCTGCCGTCCGCCGAAGCGCCGCCGTATCTAAGCGCCAGGCTTGCCGGGGATACGATCAGGGTCTTACCCCGTATCTCCGGAGTGTGGTAGTATCCCGCGTTGGCCTGCTGCAAGTTTTTGCGGCGGGCTTTCGTTTTGCGTCCGCGTCTTGAGGCTTCCGCCTCGGCGAGGACGATATTCATCATGCTTTTGCGTTGCCTCCGCGTGGCCGTGGTCATTGCGGATGAAGAACCATAAGCCCACCGTCCGTCACGACAGGTGACGGACTCGCGGCGCGTCCTGATGGCGCCGTGATCGATCAAAGGAAGATAAAGTGGCACGTTATACCGGCCCGAAGGCCAAACTTTCCCGCCGCGAAGGCACCGATCTGTTCCTGAAGAGCGCCCGTCGCTCGCTGGCCGACAAGTGCAAGCTGGACAGCAAGCCGGGTCAGCACGGCCGCACCTCGGGTGCCCGTACGTCCGACTACGGCAACCAGCTGCGCGAAAAGCAGAAGGTCAAGCGCATCTATGGCGTGCTGGAGCGTCAGTTCCGCCGCTACTTCGCTGAAGCCGACCGCCGCAAGGGCAACACCGGCGAGAAGCTGCTGCAACTGCTGGAATCGCGCCTGGACAACGTCGTGTACCGCATGGGCTTCGGCTCGACCCGCGCCGAAGCGCGCCAGCTGGTTTCGCACAAGGCGATCCTGGTGAACGGTCAGCCGCTGAACGTGCCGTCGGCCCAGGTCAAGGCTGGTGACATCGTGTCGATCCGCGAACAGTCGAAGAAGCAGGTCCGTATCGCCGAGGCCCTGTCGCTGGCCGAACAGTCGGGCTTCCCGACCTGGGTGGCCGTGGATTCGAAGAAGTTCGAAGGCACGTTCAAGCAGGCTCCGGATCGCGCCGATATTTCGGGCGACATCAACGAAAGCCTGATCGTCGAACTGTATTCGCGTTAATCGCGGACCGAGATTCGAACGGTTCATCGCTTGCCTTATCCACAAGGCTTCGCTTTCAGCCCGGCGCGCCACGCGGCGCGCCGGGCTTATTGCCCATCATACGATGGGTTTTTTCAGGTTCCAAACGTCAGCCTTATCGGTGTAACGAGCCGAGGGTATTGAAAAGGACAACCTAATGCAAACAGCACTCCTCAAGCCAAAAATCATCGCCGTCGAACCGCTGGGCGACCACCACGCCAAAGTCGTGATGGAGCCGTTTGAACGCGGTTACGGGCATACGCTTGGTAACGCGCTGCGTCGCGTCCTGCTGTCGTCGATGGTCGGCTATGCGCCGACTGAAGTCACGATCGCTGGGGTCGTCCACGAGTATTCCACCATCGATGGCGTTCAGGAAGACGTCGTCAACCTGCTCCTCAACCTGAAGGGCGTGGTCTTCAAGCTGCACAACCGCGACGAAGTCACGGTGTCGCTGCGCAAGGATGGCGAAGGCGTGGTCACGGCAGCCGATATCGAGCTGCCGCACGATGTCGAGATCATCAACCCGGGTCACGTCATTGCCCACCTGTCCGCAGGCGGCAAGCTGGACATGCAGATCAAGGTCGAGCAAGGCCGTGGTTATGTGCCGGGCAACGTGCGCAAGTTCGGCGACGAATCGGGCAAGGTGATCGGCCGCATCGTGCTGGACGCCTCGTTCTCGCCGGTCCGCCGCGTTTCGTACGCCGTGGAATCGGCGCGTGTGGAACAGCGTACCGATCTGGACAAGCTGGTGATGAACATCGAAACCGACGGCGTGATCTCGCCGGAGGAAGCGATTCGCCAGTCGGCCCGTATCCTGGTAGACCAGCTGTCGGTGTTTGCCGCGCTGGAAGGCACCGAATCGGCCGCCGAGGCAGCTTCGAGCCGCGCTCCGCAGATCGATCCGATCCTGCTGCGCCCGGTGGACGACCTCGAGCTGACGGTGCGTTCGGCCAACTGCCTGAAGGCCGAAAACATCTACTACATCGGCGACCTGATCCAGCGTACCGAGAACGAACTGCTCAAGACCCCGAACCTGGGTCGCAAGTCGCTCAACGAGATCAAGGAAGTCCTGGCTTCGCGTGGCCTGACGCTCGGCATGAAGCTCGAGAACTGGCCGCCCGCAGGTCTGGAGAAGTAATTGGCGGGTGGAGCTGCCGAAAGGCGGCTCCACTGTCAACGCGCCACAGGCAATTCCGCCCGTGGCACCGTAGCACTACCGGCCCGCGCCCGAGCCCGCTTCCAGCGGCCAAGGCGATAGAAGAGCTGGTCAAACACTGTAATCAAAAGGAATCATCATGCGTCACCGTCATGGTCTGCGGAAACTGAACCGCACCTCGTCGCACCGTCTCGCGATGCTGCGCAACATGTCCAACTCGCTGTTCCAGCACGAGCTGATCAAGACCACCCTGCCCAAGGCCAAGGAACTGCGCAAGGTTGTCGAGCCGCTCATCACGCTGGCCAAGAAGGACACCGTTGCCAACCGCCGTCTGGCTTTCGCCCGTCTGCGCGACCGCGACATGGTCACCAAGCTGTTCACCGAACTGGGCCCGCGTTACGCCACCCGTCCGGGCGGCTACACCCGTATCCTGAAGTTCGGCTTCCGTCAGGGCGACAACGCGCCGATGGCGCTGGTCGAGCTGGTGGACCGTCCGGAAATCACCGAAGCCCCGGCTGAAGAAGCTGCGGAATAAGTGATGACCGAACCCGTCCCCGCTGACGGGTTATCGGACACGGCACTACAATCGAGCCAGGCTTTTGCCTGGCTCTTTTGTTTTGTGCCCCGATCCACGCATGACAAGTTCAGACTCCTCCCATAGCGCGACGCGCCCGGACCCGGCAGAATCGGTCTGGATGGCGATGACCAACCTGCCCGACGAGGCGTCCGCGGCGCGGGTGGCGCGGGCCGTCCTGGAAGCCCGGGTTGCGGCCTGCGTGAACCGGCTGGCACCGTGCCAGTCCGAGTACTGGTGGCAAGGCAAGCTCGAGCAGGCGCAGGAATGGCCGCTGCTGATCAAGACCACGCAGCGCCAGTACGCGGCGCTGGAAGCCGTGATCCGAGCCGAGCACCCCTACGACGTGCCGGAACTGATTGCGTGGCCGCTGGTGGCGGGGCTGCCCGCCTATCTGGCCTGGGTCCGGGCGGAAGCCAGCGGTGCCGCAAGCCAGCCTTGAAGCCAGAACAACAAGTATCGGAACAACTCATGGGAACGACGGGGATCAGCGGGAACGGAACGTGGCTTGAGGGTGCCACGCCAGCCATCGGACAACGGCCCGGTGCGGCGCGGGGCGGACGTCCGTCGGTGCGTTCGGGATTGCGACATATCGTCGCAATCGCCCTGATCTTCCTCGTGTGTCTGGTGACCTGGGGCAGCGCCCGCGCGGCGTCGGAAGACGACTTCCTGCCGCCAGAACAGGCGTTCAGGTTTGCCGCCAGGCAGGTCGATCCCCAGACCATTGAAGTCCGGTTCGAGGTGGCCGACGGCTACTACCTGTACCGCGAGCGATTTGCCTTTGCCGCACAGCCGGCCGGCGTGAAGCTTGGTACCCCGGCCATGCCGCAGGGCAAGGTGCATTTCGACGAGACCTTCGGCAAGGACATGGAAACCTACCGCGGCGCCGTCGTCGTCAAGGTGCCTGTCGAACAGGCGCCGGCCGATGGCCGCTGGACGCTGGTGGTGACCTCGCAGGGCTGCGCGGACAAGGGCCTGTGCTACCCGCCGATGGAAAGCGTCTACAAGGTAGGCGGGTCGGCGTTGGGCAATCTTTTTGGCGATCG
The DNA here is from genome assembly GCF_057815095.1 of Cupriavidus sp. 86D6. Classification (NCBI taxonomy): domain Bacteria; kingdom Pseudomonadati; phylum Pseudomonadota; class Betaproteobacteria; order Burkholderiales; family Burkholderiaceae; genus Cupriavidus; species Cupriavidus sp. 86D6. The sequence continues at coordinate 16,332 of NZ_JBYPSB010000016.1, forward strand.
CGGCGCGCCCGCACGGTCGACGCCCGCCGAGGCCCAGGCGGACAGTCCGGCCAGCGAGCCGCCCAAGACACCCGCCGTTCGTGGTCCGCAAATCGACGAGAACGACCGTATTGCCGGCGCGCTGGCCAGCCGCAATCTGCCGCTGATCGGCGCGCTGTTCTTCGGACTCGGGCTGCTGCTGACCTTCACCCCTTGCGTGTTGCCGATGGTGCCCATCTTGTCGTCCATCGTGGTCGGCGAGCACGTGACCCGGGGCCGCGCTTTCGTCGTGTCGCTGGCCTATGTACTGGGCATGGCCGTGGTCTATACCGCCGTGGGCGTGGCTGCGGGACTGGCCGGCGAAGGCCTGTCCGCCGCGCTGCAGACGCCCTGGGTGCTGGGCCTGTTCGCGTTGCTGATGATCGGGCTGGCGCTGTCGATGTTCGGTCTCTACGAACTGCAGCTGCCGCAGCACTGGCAGACCCGGCTGACCCAGTCTTCCAACCGCAGGCAGGGTGGCCAGGTGGCTGGCGCCGTGGCGATGGGCGCGATTTCGGCGCTGATCGTCGGGCCGTGCGTGACCGCCCCCCTGGCTGGCGCGCTGGCCTATATCGCCCAGACCGGCGATGCCCTGACCGGCGGCGCGGCGCTGCTGGCCATGGCGCTGGGCATGGGCGTGCCGTTGTTGCTGGTGGGCGTCGGCGCAGGCAACCTGCTGCCGCGCGCGGGCAAATGGATGGAGGCAACCAAGCGATTCTTCGGCTTCCTGCTGCTTGGCGTGGCGATCTGGATGGTGACCCCGGTGCTGCCGGCGTGGGTGGTGATGATCGCGTGGGCGGCCCTGCTGATCGTCGCGGCCGTGTATCTTGGCGCGTTCGACTCGCTCGGCCCTGACCCGCGCGGGTTGCTGCGCCTGGGCAAGGGCCTGGGCCTGGTTGCCGCGCTGGCGGGCGCCATCCAGATCGTCGGGGTGGCTTCCGGTGGACGCGATCCGCTCCAGCCGCTGTCCCATCTCGGCAGCTTCCCGGGGCCGTCGGCGACAGGGACCGCCGGCAAGGACGCAGCCGTGCGTTTCGAACGCGTGCGAAGCGTTGCCGAACTGGACGCGCGCGTGGCACAGGCCGCGGCAGTGGGCCGCCCGGTGCTGCTGGATTTCTATGCTGACTGGTGCGTCTCCTGCAAGGAGATGGAAAAGCTGACGTTCCCCGACGCCAAGGTCAGGGCGCGTCTGGCCAACGTGGTGCTGCTGCAGGCCGACGTGACGGCCAATAACGCCGACGACAAGGCGCTGCTCAAGCGCTTCGGCCTGTTTGGCCCGCCGGGCATCATCCTGTTCGGATCGGACGGCCGCGAGCGCCCGGTCCGCGTGATCGGCTATCAGTCGGCGAACCGCTTCCTGGACAGCCTGGAGCGCGCGTTCGGCAAGGCGCCGCAGACCTGAGTCCGCACCCCGGGGCGCCGGATCGGGCGGAGACTATCGGTCCAGCCAGCGTCCCAGCGCCCAGATGCCACCGATGGCGGCCACCACCCCGCCCATCAAGCCGATCGACCACCAGAACCCGTTCGGCTCCTGCAGCCACGGCATGCGGGCGAAGTTCATGCCGAACACGCCCGTAATCAGCGTGAGCGGCATAAACAGGGCCGTGATGATCGTCAGCGCCCGCATGGTGCGGTTGGTGCGGTGCGCCACGGCCGAGAAGTGGATCTGCACGGCCGATTCGATCGAATCCTCCAACCGCCGCGCGTGCGCGAGAACCCGCATGATGTGCTCCATCAGGTCGGTCAGCCGCACGAGCAGCACCTCATCGCGGCTGGCCGCGCCGGGATCGCCGTCGCCAGCGCTGTAGCGGTTGTCCAGCAGGCTGTCGCGGAATTCCTGCAACGCGTCGCGCTGTTCCTCGCTCAGGTTTTCAAGCCGGCGCAGCTGGTTACGTGCGTCGAGCAGCCCTTCCCAGCTCGAGAAGCTCTGCCGGGCGCTCAGCAGGGCGCGCTGCCAGCGGTCCAGCTGACGCGTCAGCGGCGTTCGCAGGTCGAGGTAGCGGTCCACCATGGCGTTCAGTAGCCGCAGCATCAGGTCTTCCGGGCGCGTGGGCGGGCGAACGCCATGCATCAGCGACGCCGCGCCGTTGGCGCGTGCCGGCGCGGATTGCGGCGCGCCGCAGGTATCCAGCAGCCGCTGCCGGACCTGGTCGATGGTGCGAGACGGCGATGGCCGCACCGTGATCAGCACATTGTCGAATACGAAAAAGGCCACCGGCTGCGTGTCGATGCGCGCCAGCGCGGGCAGGAAGCCCGGCGCGTACTTGCGCGAGGCCTTGCGCCGGGCGGGCATCGGTGCCGCTTCCGGGCCGGTCTGCGGCGGCGTGGCGGTGCCGCTAGCCGGGGCCACCGGGGTGGCGGCCATCGTACCCGGCGCGGCCGTGTCGCCGCCGGCCTGCGCGGCATCGGCCTCGGCAAACTGGCGGCTGGTCTCGAAGGTCAGCTTGCGGAAGATCACCATGTCATACGCATTGGTCGTGTCGAAGAACGACGGATGCGCAGGGTTGGTGGCATCGGCCAGATGCAGGTCGAGGATGGGCGCGCCGGTCAGGGCCACCAGGCGGTCGCGCCACGCGCCGGGCGCGGGCGACACCTCCTCGGTGGCAAAGTCGGCCCAGACAAAGCGCGCGGCGGCGTTGCCGGAAAGAAAGTCCCGTGCGGCGTCGAGCGTCGCGAGCGGGTGTACCTGGCTGGCCGAGAAGCCCAGTAGTTGCATGCGGCAGCGTCGGCCGGTCAGCCGGCGGCCTTCAGCAGGCGCGCGGCATCGCGGGCGAAGTACGTGAGGATGCCGTCGGCGCCGGCGCGGCGGAATGCCAGCAGCGATTCCATCATGACCTTGTCGTGGTCCAGCCAGCCGTTCTGGGCGGCGGCCTTCAGCATCGCGTATTCGCCACTGACCTGGTAGACGTAGGTCGGGTAGCGAAACTCGTCCTTCACGCGGCGCACGATGTCCAGGTACGGCATGCCCGGCTTCACCATCACCATGTCGGCGCCTTCCATGATGTCCTGGCCGACTTCGCGCAGCGCCTCGTCGGTGTTGGACGGGTCCATCTGGTAGGTCATCTTGTTGCCCTTGCCCAGATTGGCGGCCGAGCCGACTGCATCGCGGAACGGGCCGTAGAAGGCCGACGCGTACTTGGCCGAGTAGGCCATGATGCGCGTGTGGATGTGGTTGGCCTCTTCCAGCGCGGCGCGCACGGCGCCGATGCGGCCGTCCATCATGTCGGACGGCGCGACGATATCGACGCCTGCTTCGGCCTGCACCAGCGCCTGCCTGACCAGGATGTCGACGGTGATGTCGTTGATCACATAGCCGTTGTCGTCCAGCACGCCGTCCTGGCCGTGGCTGGTGTACGGGTCGAGCGCCACGTCGGTCAGTACCCCGAGTTCGGGGAAGCGGTCCTTCAGCGCGCGCACGGCGCGGGGCACCAGGCCTTCCGCGCGCGTGGCCTCGATGCCATCGGGCGTCTTGAGCGACGGATCGATGACCGGGAACAGGGCGATCACCGGGATGCCCAGCTTCACGCAGTCTTCGGCCACCGGCAGCAGCAGGTCCACCGACACGCGCTCCACACCGGGCATCGACGCCACGGATTCGCGCCTGTTCTGGCCGTCCAGAATGAACACCGGATAAATCAGGTTATCGGGCGACAGGCGGTTCTCGCGCATCATGCGGCGCGAGAAGTCATCGCGACGCATGCGGCGGGGACGGTACTCGGGAAACGTGGACATGGCGGAATCGGGGGAGGAGAAAGTCGTGGACGGATGCGTGGCACACGTCACCGCAGCGGGCTGCGGGCAATGAAGAAACGCTTGCGCCAAAAGAAGAAAGAACTTTTGTGCTTGCCCGCTATCATACTCGCGGACACTCTGTGTTGCTTCGCGCAGCGCGGTGTCCCCCGCTACTCCTCCCTGAGCGGGTACCCGCCCTGAACCGGTGGGAAAGTTCGTCCCCGTTGCTTGCAACGGGGCTTTTTTTTGGCCGGTCCGGATGCGGATGCGTGGAAGTCGGGCGTACCTACGCCTGCGGGGCGCCAGCCGGCGCCTCGGGTGCCTCGGGCGGCTGCGCTTCGGGCAGCGCCAGCCATCCCGCCACCACGCGCTGGGCTTCCTCGATGCCGCGCCGCTTCAGGCTTGAGAACAGCTGCGCGGTCATGGCCGGCGGATTGTCCATCTGGGCCGCATAGTCGGCCAGCATCCGCTTTGTTTCGCGCAATGCCGTGGCATTTTCGCTATTGGTCAACTTGTCGGCCTTGGTCAGCAGCACGTGGATCGGCTTGCCGGTGGGCAGGAACCACTCGACCATCTGGCAATCGAGGTCCGTAAACGGGCGGCGCGCGTCCATCATGAGGATCAGGCCGGCCAGCTGGGTGCGGCTCTGGACGTAGTCCGACAGCAGGCCCTGCCAGTGGTACTTGGCGCTGCCGGAGACCTCGGCGTAGCCATAGCCCGGCAGGTCCACCAGGAATCCGAGCGGGTCCGGCGCCTTGACCGGGGCCACGGTGAAGAAGTTGATATGCTGCGTGCGGCCCGGCGTGCGGGACGAGAATGCCAGCCGTTTCTGGCTGCACAGCGTGTTGATCGCCGTCGACTTGCCGGCGTTGGAACGCCCGGCGAACGCCACCTCGGGCACTGCCGTGGCCGGCAGGTCGCGCAGATGGTTGACGGTATTGAAGAAACGGGCCTGCTGTAGAAGGGACATGCGTGATTACTTGGAGCCGGCGGACAGGGCGCTGGCAAGGGGCCAGTGCAGACGTCGCCACAGACACTGACCTAAGTCAATCCGGAAAGCGATTTATTGTACAATAACCCGGTTTACGGTCTCCTGAGCGGGTGACGTGTGGCATCCTTGCCGGATGTCATCGGCGAACTCTGAAATTGGGTCGGGAATATTGTCCCCGATCAAGAATAGGACGTCGCGCATACGCGTTTCCAGCTCCTGCCCCATGGCGCTTCCTCACCGCCGGCAGGGGACAAAGGCGACCGGCATGCATTACGGTGTTCATAACAAAATCTGACAAGGTGTAAGGATGAACCGCATTGCGAAACTTTTGGGAGTCATGGCGCTGGCAGTTCCGCTGGGCGCAATGACAGGGCTGGTATCTGCCGCAGAGCAGGCCGCCGCCAAGGCGGATCCCGCCAAGGGCGAGACGCTTTACACGCAAGGTGTTCCCGATCGCAATGTCCCGGCATGCTTCTCCTGCCACGGCACCGCCGGCAACAGCACGGCTGCCGTCAATCCCAAGCTGGCTGGCCAGCAGGGCGATTACGTTCACAAGCAGCTCGCCGATTTCAAGGCCAAGTCGCGTGACAACCCCATCATGTCGCTGTACGCCCAGGCGCTGAGCGACCAGGACATGAAGGACATCGGCGCCTACCTGGCCAAGCAGCAGCTCAAGCCTGCCACGGCCAAGAACAAGGCGACGATCGAGGAAGGCCAGAAGATCTACCGCGGGGGGATCGCCGCCAAGGGCGTGCCGGCCTGTGCAGGCTGCCACGGGCCGACCGGCGCCGGCATTCCGGCCCAGTATCCGCGCATTGGAGGCCAGTATTCCGAGTACACCGAAGCGCAACTGGTGGCGTTCCGCCAGGGCACCCGAAAGAACAATTCGGTCATGAGCACGATTACCGCCAGGATGTCGGATGCCGAGATCAAGGCGGTGGCGGATTACGTCGCCGGCGTCCGTTAAGTCGTATCAGGCCTGCATGTCCGGCGCATCCCTCGGGGGATGAACCGGACGCGTGGGCAACAATCGAAGAGGGTGGCCTGCTTGCCAAGCATGTCCACCCTTTTTCATTTTGAGCGGCACCACATCGCGTCACATCGGCGCGCAACCCTGGCGCCAACCCTATTGGCGCCACACGGCTTTCAGGCTTTACCGCACATGTCGACCCCATCCACTTCAGGGCTGCACCTGAAGACCCAACACCGCGTGCTGCGCGATGCCGTCGAGCTGCTGTCCTCGATGCGCTTCGCGATCACGCTGCTGACGGTGATTGCGATCGCCAGCATCATCGGCACCGTGCTCAAGCAGAACGAACCGTACCCGAACTACGTGAACCAGTTCGGGCCGTTCTGGGCGGACCTGTTCCACGCGCTGTCGCTGCAGAAGGTGTACAGCTCGTGGTGGTTCCTGCTGATCCTGGCATTCCTGGTGATCTCCACGTCGTTGTGTATTGCGCGCAACGCCCCGAAGATGATCGTCGACATGCGGTCGTGGAAGGATCATGTGCGCGAGCGCAGCCTGCGGGCGTTCCATCATCGCGGCGAATATGAGGCGCCGCGCGGCCGTGCGGAAGCGGCAGGCCGCCTGGGTGCGCTGCTGCGCAACCGCGGATACCGCGTCAAGCCGGTGGAACATGACGGCGCGACGCTGCTGGCCGCCAAGGCGGGCGCTGCCAACAAGCTGGGCTACATCCTGGCGCACACGGCCATCGTCGTGATCTGCGTGGGTGGCCTGCTGGACGGCGACATGCTGATCCGCGCCCAGATGTGGTTCGGTGGCAAGACGCCGATCGCCGGCAACGCCATCATCAGCGAGATTCCTGCCAGGCACCGGCTGTCGCCCGCCAACCCGGGATTCCGCGGCAATGCGTTCGTGCCGGAGGGAGCCACCGTCTCCACGGCCATCCTGAACATCGCCGATGGCGCGCTGGTGCAGGACCTGCCGTTCACGATCATGCTCAAGAAGTTCACGGTCGACTACTACTCCACCGGCATGCCCAAGCTGTTCGCGTCGGATGTGGTCGTGACCGATCGTGCCACGGGCAAGCGCACCGAGGCGACGATCAAGGTGAACGAACCGCTGATCGTCGATGGCGTGGCCATCTACCAGTCCAGCTTCGAGGACGGCGGCTCGAAACTGAAGTTCGTCGGCTATCCGATGACGGGCACCAGCCATGGCACTTTCCCGATCGCGGGCACGGTGGGTGGCAATGTGGCGCTGACCGGCACCGGCACGGCTGCCGACCAGGACAGCCTGACCGTCGAATTCAGCGATTTCCGGCAAATCAACGTCGAGACCGTGACCGATGCGTCGGGCAAGGCCGATGTGCGCGGGGTGGCGCGCAAGTCGTCGCTGGGTGCGCTGGAGCAGCATCTGGGTGCGGCGGCCAGCCTGGACAAGGACAAGAACCTGCGCAATGTCGGCCCGTCGGTCCAGTACAAGCTGCGCGACCGCACCGGCCAGGCGCGCGAGTTCAACAACTACATGCTGCCGGTGCAACTCGACGGCCAGACCGTGTTCCTGGCCGGCATGCGCGATTCGCCGAGCGAACAGTTCCGCTACCTGCGTATTCCCGCCGACGACCAGCGCAGCGTGGCCGACTGGATGCGCCTGCGCGCCGCGCTGCAAAGCAGTGCCATGCGCGGCGAGGCGGCGCGTCGCTTTGCGGCGGTGTCGATGCCCGGCGACGACAAGGCAACGCTGCGCAAGCAACTGGCCGAAAGCGCCCAGCGGGCCATGGACCTGTTTGCCGGCGCCACGCGCGCGTCGGCCGATGCGCCCCCCGGAGGCTTCACCGCGATCGCGGCCTTCCTCGAAAAGTCGGTGCCGCAGAGCGAGCAGCAGAAGGCGGCCGACGTCCTGCTGAAGATTCTCAATGGATCGATGTGGGAACTGTGGCAACTGGCACGCGAGCAGGACAAGCTGCCCGTGATCCCCAACGACGCCCAGAGCGGCCAGTTCCTGCAGCAGGCCATCAACGCGCTGTCGGACAGTTTCTTCTACGCGGCACCCGTATTTCTGCAGCTCGACGACTTCCAGGAGGTCAAGGCCAGCGTGTTCCAGATGACCCGTGCGCCGGGCAAGAACATCGTGTATCTTGGCTGCCTGCTGCTGGTGCTGGGCGTGTTCGCGATGTTCTATATCCGCGAACGCCGCGTCTGGATCTGGATCAAGGACAAGCCATCTGACGACGCCGGAAACTCCGCTGGCAGCCATGTGCTGATGGCCATGTCGACGCAGCGCCGCACGATGGATTTCGAGAAGGAATTCGTCACATTGCGCGACGATGTCGGCCGTGCCGTGGGCGCGGAAGTGACGCCGGTGCCAGCGGATGGCGCCTCGCCGATGCCGCCGCCGGCACCGCAATCCGATGCATCAGGGCCCGATGATAGGCAGAGGCCGTCGCTATAGTAGAAAGAGGGCTTTCCGGCGGCCGGAAGTAGAAGAATCCCGGCCTGCCGCGCCACGTTGATACCGCAGACATTACAGGTGCATCGCACCGCAGAGCAGGAATGCCATGTCCTCCAATCTCAACCACGCCTCCTCGGGCCTGAGGCCGCGACAAAATGCCGCAGCCGGCAATGTGTCGCACGACCCGGTGCAGCTCGAAGCCGATTTCCTCGAACCGTCCTTTCTGCGCCGCCTGACCTGGGTTGACTGGGCGTTTGCCGTGCTGCTGGTGTTGGGCGCCGGCTTTGCGCTGACGCGCTATGGCCACTGGATGAACGTGTACGACAAGGCCGTGCTGATTGCCGCCGTCCCCACGTTCGCGCTGCTTGGCTGGCACTGGAAGGCAGTGCGGCCGCTGATGGTCGGCATCGCGGTGCTGTCGCTGCTTGCCATCCAGATGTACCAGGGCAACCTGGCGCGCGCCGAGCAGGCGTTCTTCCTCAAGTACTTCCTGTCGAGCCAGTCGGCCATCCTGTGGATGAGCGCCCTGGTCTTCCTGTCGACGATGTTCTACTGGGTCGGCTTTGCCTCGCGGTCGGACACCGGGTCGAGCCTTGGCAGCAAGCTGTGCTGGGCGGCCGTGGTGCTGGGCTTTACGGGCCTGATGGTGCGCTGGTACGAGTCGTACCTGATCGGCGCCGATATTGGCCATATTCCTATCTCGAACCTCTACGAGGTCTTTGTTCTCTTCACGCTGATCACGTCGCTGTTCTACCTGTACTACGAGCGCCGCTACGCCACGCGGGCGTTGGGGCCGTTCGTGATGCTGGTGGTGTCCGCGGCGGTGGGCTTCCTGCTCTGGTACACGGTCACCCGCAACGCGCAGGAGATCCAGCCGCTGGTGCCGGCACTGCAAAGCTGGTGGATGAAGATCCACGTCCCGGCCAACTTCATCGGCTATGGCACGTTCGCGCTGGCGGCGATGGTGTCCGTGGCGTACCTGCTCAAGCAGCGGGGCATCCTGGCGGAGCGGCTGCCGTCGCTGGAGCTGCTCGATGATGTGATGTACAAGGCCATCGCCGTGGGTTTTGCCTTCTTCACGATCGCCACGATCCTTGGCGCGCTGTGGGCGGCCGAGGCATGGGGCGGCTACTGGAGCTGGGACCCGAAGGAAACCTGGGCGCTGATCGTCTGGCTGAACTACGCGGCATGGCTGCACATGCGGCTGATGAAGGGGCTGCGCGGTACGGTGGCAGCCTGGTGGGCGCTGGTCGGCCTCCTGGTCACCACCTTTGCGTTCCTGGGGGTGAACATGTTCCTGTCCGGCCTGCATAGCTACGGCGAACTCTGATTCGCCAGCCGTCTCCGGGATTCCAAAAGCCTGTCCTTGCGACAGGCTTTTTGTTTTTCAATGAGGCTTAAACTGCACGTGAAGCGAGAAGGCGCCACTTTTTTTCGGTCCAAAGGGAATAAGGACGTCACATCCGGTGTTTACTGAAGGGACACGGTGCCGACGGTCGGCACCGCCCCGGAGAAGGAGACCTGAAGATGAATACTCGTCACACTGCTGCATCCGTACTTCGCCCGCTCGTTATCGCCGCTGGCGCCGCAACGGTCCTGCTGGCCGGCTGTTCCAGCATGGGCATGGGTGGGGCCGGCGAAATGCCGCCGACCGTCAAGGTGACCAACGGCGTGTTGACCGATCCGCAGGGCCTGACGCTCTACACGTTCGATCGCGACCCCGCCAACGGCGGCAAGAGCGTCTGCAACGGCATGTGCGCCACCAACTGGCCGCCGCTGCTGGCGGAGCCGGGCAAGACGGCGTCGGGCAGCTACTCGGTCATCACGCGTGACGACGGTACGCGCCAGTACGCCTACAAGGGCATGCCGCTGTACCGCTTTGCCAAAGATGCCAAGCCGGGCGACCGCACTGGCGACAACCTCAACAACGTCTGGCACGTGGCGAAGCCCTGATTTTTCGGGCGCCTGAACGCAAGGCAACCCGGGCATGGATGGATTCGAGCGCCAACTGGTGGCGCTGGCGCCGCGGCTGCGGCGCCACGCGCGCGGCCTGACCGGCGACGCCGTGCTGGCCGACGATCTGGTGCAGGACACGCTGGAGCGGGCCCTGCGCTACCGTTGGCGATTCCGCCTGCGTCCCGGATCGCTCTGGGGCGACGGTGCCGACGGCCTGCTGCCCTGGTTGCTGACGCTGATGCACCGGTTGCGCCTGAACGGGCTGCGCCGCGCGGATCTGGTAAGCGTGACCGACGAACCGCCGGACGTGGCGGCGCCCGGCGACGACCCCGGCCTGCGGCGCGACCTGATCAGGGCGCTGGCCGCCTTGCCGGAGGCCCAGCGGGCCGTATTGCTGCTGGTCAGCCTGGAGCAGTTTTCGTATGCGGAAGCGGCCCAGGTGCTTGAAATCCCGGCCGGCACGGTGATGTCACGCCTGAGCCGTGCCCGTGAACAGATGCGCCGCCTGCTCGACGGCGGCGCGAAGGACGTTGCGGCGCCGAATGTGCTGCAACGGGTGAAATGATGAGCCCCCAGACGCCGGTGAGCGAAGCCGATCTTCACGCCTATGCCGATGGCCAGTTGCACGGTCCGCGCCGCGCCGCGGTCGAGGCCTTCCTGGCGGCCGATGCCGAGGCGGCGAGCAAGGTGGAAGCCTGGCGGCAGCAGGCCGCCGCGCTGCACGCCGGACTGGATGGCGTGCTGAACGAGGCCGTGCCGCTGGCGGCGCTGCCGCGCGAACTGCACGGCCAGGGCGGCCGCGCGACCACGGCGCGCCTGGCGTGGCCGCTGGCGTTGGCTGCCAGCCTGTGTGCGCTGGTGGCGGGTGCCGCCGGCGGCTGGTACGCCCGCGATCATGTCGGGGCCGATGCCGTGGCCGTCGCGCCGATGGAGCGTTTTGCGCGCGAGGCGCTGGCCAGCTATGTGGTCTATGCGCCCGAGGTCAGGCACGTCGTCGAAGTGCCCGCCAGCGACGAGGCCCATCTGGTTGCCTGGCTGTCGAAACGGCTCGGTGCATCGTTGCAGGTGCCCGACCTCCACCCGCAGGGATTCCGGCTGATTGGGGGGCGCCTTGGCGCTTCGGAGGGCGGCCCGATGGCCATCCTGATGTACGAGGACGACGCTGGCACGCGCGTGTCCCTGCAACTGCGCCGCATGGCGCAGGGCACGCCCGACACCGCATTCCGGCTCGAACGGCTGCCGCCGCGCACGCCGGCGCGAAATCCCGCCGGACACCCCACCATGGCGTTCTACTGGGTCGATCGCGATCTCGGCTTCGCCCTGGCGGGTCCGCTGGAGCGCGATCGGCTGCTGGCACTGGCCCAGGTGGTCTACCAGCAATACCAGCGGGGATAGCCCGGGCACATGACCTTCCGTCTGGCCGGTCGATATCCGGGTCGGCTCCGCACCTTCCCGCCGCTTTTGATGTCCAATGCTGCAAGTCCTACCCAACGCTGTGAAACATGCTGATTCCTTCCCCCAAATGGTTGCGCGGTGACGATGTCGCCGCGTCGGAAATCACGCCCGAACCGTTGTATCGGTCGCGCCGGCGCCTGCTGACGATGGGCGGTGCCGCTGCTGCAGCGGGCCTGGCTTCGCCGTGGTTCTCGCGCCAGGCTTTCGCCCAGGAAGCGCCAGGCAAGCTGCCGAAGCTGCCCGCCACGCTCAACAACGCCTATGCCGTGACCGAAAAACGTACGCCGTACACGGACGTCACGACCTACAACAACTTCTACGAGTTCGGCACCGACAAGTCCGACCCGGCCCGCAACGCCGGCACGCTGCGGCCGCGCCCGTGGCAGGTGGCCGTGGAAGGGCTGGTCAAGCATCCCAAGGTGTACGACCTGGACGAACTGCTGAAGATCGCGCCGATGGAAGAACGCGTCTACCGCCTGCGCTGCGTGGAAGGCTGGTCGATGGTGATTCCGTGGATCGGCTATCCGCTGGCCGAGCTGATCAAGCGCGTCGAACCGCAGCCGGGGGCGAAGTTCGTGCAATTCATCACGCTGGCGGACAAGAAGCAGATGCCCGGCCTGAGCAGCGGCGTGCTCGACTGGCCGTATAGCGAGGGCCTGCGCATGGACGAGGCGATGCATCCGCTGGCGCTGCTGACGTTCGGCCTCTATGGCGAGGTGCTGCCGAACCAGAACGGCGCGCCGGTGCGGATGGTTCTGCCGTGGAAATACGGCTTCAAGAGCGCCAAGTCAATCGTGAAGATCCGCTTCGTCGACAAGCAGCCGCCCACCAGCTGGAACCTGGCCGCCGCCAACGAGTACGGCTTCTATTCGAACGTGAACCCCGACGTCGATCACGCGCGCTGGAGCCAGGCCACCGAACGCCGCATCGGCGAAGACAAGGGCGGCGGCGGGTTCTCCGCGCTATTCGCGCCCAAGCGCAAGACGCTGCCGTTCAACGGCTACGGCGCGCAGGTGGCATCGCTCTACCAGGGCATGGATTTGAGGAAGAACTTCTGATGGCCGAGCGCGATCCGCGCGCGGCGGCGCAGGCACGCACGCCCCGGGGCAGCCGGCCCGGGCCCGGCGGTCTTGCCATGCTTGCGCCTGCGCGCGTGAAGACGCTGAAGGGGCTGGTCTGGCTGCTGGCGCTGCTGCCGTTCCTGCGGCTGATGTATCTCGGGGCGACCTCGCAGTTCGGCGCCAATCCACTGGAATTCGTGACCCGGTCCACGGGGACGTGGACGCTCGTCATGCTCTGCGTGACGCTGGCCATCACGCCGCTGCGCCGGCTCACGGGCTGGCACTGGCTGCTGCGCCTGCGCCGGATGCTGGGTCTGTTCACGTTCTTCTACGCGGTGCAGCATTTCCTGCTCTGGCTGGCCGTGGACCGCGGGTTTGACGTGGCTTACATGATCAAGGACATCGGCAAACGGCCATTTATCACGATGGGGTTTGCGGCGTTCATGCTGATGATTCCGCTGGCCGTCACGTCGACCAATGCCATGGTCCGCTGGCTTGGCGGCAAGCGTTGGCAGGCGCTGCATCGGTCGATCTACGCCATCGCCGTGCTGGCCATCCTGCACTACTGGTGGCACAAGGCCGGCAAGCACGATTTTGGAGAAGTTTCGATCTACGCGGCCGCGGTATTCGTGCTGCTGGCCATGCGGATCTGGTGGTGGTTGCGCAAGCCGCGCGCCGCCGCCGTGGCCACGCAATAGAAAAAAGGGCGACACCAACGATGTCGCCCTTTCCTTATTTTTCGGCTTGCGCTGGCGCGGTCAATCCTTCAGCAGGCGCTCGGTGCGGAACAGGTCCGCCGGCAGTTCGCGCTCGCGCACCAGGTGCACCGTGTCGCCATCGACCATCACTTCGGCCGCGCGGCCGCGCGTGTTGTAGTTCGAACTCATCACGAAGCCGTAGGCGCCGGCCGACATCACGGCCAGCAGGTCGCCGGGCTGCACCGCCAGCGCGCGGTCGCGGCCGAGCCAGTCGCCCGATTCGCATACCGGACCCACCACGTCATACGTGACGGCAGTGTCGGCACGCGGCGCCACCGGCTCGATGCGATGGTAGGCCTCGTACATGGCCGGTCGGGCCAGGTCGTTCATTGCCGCATCGACGATGCAGAAGTTCTTGGCCGCGCCGGGCTTCAGGAATTCCACGCGCGTCAGCAGCGCGCCGGCGTTGCCCACCAGCGAACGGCCCGGCTCGAACAGCACTTCGCGATGGCCGTGGCCGCGTGCGGCCACGCGATCGATCAGCGTCGTGGCAAAGCCGGTGATGTCCGGCGGGGTCTCGTCGTCATAGGTGATGCCCAGGCCGCCCCCTACGTCGATATGTTCGAGCTTGATGCCCTCGGCCTCGAGCGATTCCACCACGTCGAGCACCTTGTCCAGCGCCTCCAGGTATGGCGCCACTTCGGTGATCTGCGATCCGATATGGCAATCGATGCCGGTCACTTCAAGGTGCGGCAGCGCGGCGGCGGCGCGGTAGGTGGAAAGCACGTCCTCGAACGCCACGCCGAACTTGTTGCCCTTGAGGCCGGTTGAGATATAGGGGTGGGTCTTCGCGTCGACGTCGGGGTTGATGCGCAGGGACACGCGGGCGCGCTTGCCCAGGCGGCCGGCCACCGCGTTCAGGCGATCCAGTTCCGGAATCGATTCCACGTTGAAGCCGCGCACGTCGTGCTCGAGCGCCAGCGCCATGTCGGCTTCGCTCTTGGCCACGCCCGAAAACACCACCTTGCGCGGGTCGCCGCCGGCGGCAATCACGCGCAGCAGCTCGCCGCCCGACACGATGTCGAAGCCGGCGCCCAGCTTTGCGAACACCTGCAGCACGGCCAGGTTGGAGTTGGCCTTGACCGCGTACTGCACGTGCGCGTTGCGTCCCTTGCAGGCGGCGGCATACGCGTTGTACGCCTTGGTCAGCGCCGCGCGCGAATAGACGTAGGCAGGCGTGCCGAATTCGGCGGCAATGCGCGCCAGCGGTACCTGTTCGACGGTCAGGGTGCCGTCTTCGCGGCGATGGAAAAAATCATTCATGGTCTGGCATGCACTCAGCGTGCGGAGGGGGCGGAACTGCCCTTGGCGGGCTCGGCGACGGCGGGCGTCGATGTGGCGGGCTCGCCCATCGGACGCGCCGCGGGCGGGGTTGCGCCCGGCTGGCCCAGGCCCGGATCGGCCACCGTGGGCGGCGTGGGCTCGGGCGGTACGCGGGGCATATAGAGCGGGCCGCGAATGCCGCACCCGGCAAGGGGCATCGCGAGCAGGGCGGCAAAGGCCGATACAATCGCACCACGACGCAGCATCGGGGAGTCCTTCATTGTCTGGATGGCTTTCGGATGGCTGTGGAAAGCGCACGGCTTTCCCGTTTTCCATCAATCTGATTTGCCGGTCCGAATGCCCGTGGAAACGGGCTGCCGGCGGCCTTGGAGTGTAGCATGCCCCCCCTCAACGAGACCGAGTTCCTGGCACTGGCCGGCGCGGCCCTGGACAAGCTGGAAGCCGATATCGAAGCGGCTGCCGATGCCGCCGACGCCGACGTGGAAATCAACCGTACCGGCAACGTGATGGAACTGGAGTTCGAGGACGGCTCCAAGATCATCGTCAACAGCCAGGCGCCGATGCAGGAACTGTGGGTGGCGGCCAAGGCCGGAGGCTTCCATTTTCGATACGATGGCGCCCGCTGGGTGGACACGCGCAGCGGCGCCGAGCTGTACGCGGCGCTGTCCGGCTACATGAGCCTGCAGGCCGGCACCACGCTGACGCTGAAGTAAGCCCGCGCGGCCCAACGAAAAACCGGCCGCCAGGGCCGGTTTCTTGTTGCTGGGAAAGGTTGGCAGGCCAGCAGGCCGTCAGGCGCCGCCGAACATTTCCAGGATCTTCTTCTTTTCCTGCTCGGTATCCTGCGGCGGACGCGAGCTTTCTTCCGGCTTGCCCGGCCACGGATCGCCCAGGCCCACCGACGCCACGCCGGCGCCGGCCGCGTTCTCTTCCAGCGTCCAGTCGCCGGCCGCCATCACCACGCCCTCCGGCGGCTGGCGGTCCGGGCTCTCGGGCACACCCTTGAGCGCCTTGCCCATGTAGCCGACCCAGATCGGCAGCGCCAGGCCACCGCCCGTTTCGCGTACGCCCAGGCTCTTGGGCTGGTCGTAACCCATCCACGCGATGGCCACCAGCTTGGGCGTGTAGCCTGCAAACCAGGCATCGACGGCGTCGTTGGTGGTACCGGTCTTGCCCGCCAGGTCATTGCGGCCCAGGCGCTGCTTGGCCGGATTGGCCGTGCCGCTGCGCACCACTTCACGCAGCATGCTGTCGGCGATGAACGCGGTGCGGGCGTCCAGCACACGCACGGCGTCTTCGCCGGCCTTCTGCGGATGGGTCTCGGAAATGACCTTGCCGCGCGAGTCTTCCACACGCTGGATCAGGTACGGATTCACGCGATAGCCGCCGTTGGCGAAGACCGAATAGGCGCCCGCCATCTGCAGCGGCGTCACGCTGCCGGCGCCCAGCGCCATCGGCAGATAGGCCGGATGCTTGTCGGCCTCGAAGCCGAAGCGCGTGATGTAGTCCTGGGCGTACTGCGTGCCGATGGCGCGCAGGATGCGCACCGACACCAGGTTCTTCGACTTGGCCAGGGCGCGGCGCATGGTCATCGGGCCTTCGAACTTGCCGTCGTAGTTCTTCGGTTCCCAGACCTGCCCGCCGGTGTCCGGGCCGATCGTCAGCGGTGCATCATTGATCACCGTGGCCGGCGAGAACCCCTTTTCCAGCGCCGCCGTGTAGATGAACGGCTTGAAGCTGGAACCGGGCTGGCGCCAGGCCTGCGTCACGTGGTTGAACTTGTTGCGGTTGTAGTCGAAGCCGCCCACCATCGAACGGATCGAACCGTCCTCGGGGCTCAGCGAGATAAACGCGGCGGCCACTTCGGGCAGTTGCGTCACCGACCACGTGTTGTCCTTCGGGTCCTGCGTCACGCGGATGATCGCACCCGGACGGATCTTGACCTTCGGCTGGGCACTGGCCGACAGCGACGGCGCGATGAAGCGCAGCGCGGTGCCTTCGATGGTGGCCACTTCGCCGGACAGCAGCGTGGCCTTCACCTGCTTGGGCGACACGCTCGTCACCACGGCGGACCGCAGGTCGTCGCTGCCCGGATGCTCCACCAGCGCGTCGTCGATGGCCTGCTCGCGGTCGGCCGGATCGGACGGCAGGTCGATGAAGGCCTCGGGGCCGCGGTAACCGTGCTTGCGCTCGTAGGTCATGATGCCGTTGCGCACGGACTCGTAGGCGGCGTCCTGGTCGGCCTTGTTCAGCGTGGTGTAGACGGTCAGGCCGCGCGTGTAGGTCTCTTCGCGGTACTGCGCGTACATCAGCTGGCGCACGATTTCGGCCACGTACTCGGCGTGCGTGGAGAATTCGTTGCCCTCGCTGCGCACCTTCAGTTCCTCGCGCACGGCCTGGTCATACTGCTCGGGCGTGATGTAGCGCAGGTCGCGCATGCGCTGCAGGATGTACTCCTGGCGTACCTTGGCGCGGCGCGGATTCACCACCGGGTTGTAGGCCGACGGGGCCTTCGGCAGCCCGGCCAGCATCGCCGCCTCTGCCGGGGTGACGTCCTTGATCGACTTGCCGAAGTACACGCGCGCGGCGCTGGCGAAGCCGTAGGCGCGCTGGCCCAGGTAGATCTGGTTCATGTACAGCTCGAGGATCTGGTCCTTGGTCAGGTTCGCCTCGATCTTGTACGCCAGCAGCATCTCGTAGATCTTGCGCGTGTAGGTCTTCTCGCTCGACAGGAAGAAGTTGCGCGCCACCTGCATCGTGATGGTCGATGCACCCTGCGACAGGCCGCCACGCAGGTTGGCCAGCCCGGCACGCATCACGCCGACGAAGTCCACGCCGCCGTGCTCGTAGAAGCGGTCGTCCTCGATGGCCAGCACGGCCTTCTTCATGACGTCGGGGATCTCGGTGATCGGCACGAAGTTGCGGCGCTCTTCGCCAAACTCGCCAATCAGCACGTTGTCGGCCGTATAGATGCGCAGCGGAATCTTCGGCCGGTAGTCGGTGATGGTGTCCAGCGACGGCAGGTTGGGGGCGGCCACGACCAGCGCATAGCCAACCAGCAGCGCCACGGCGACGACGCCGGCAGCAAGCAGCCCGAATACCCAGAACGCGATGCGCGCCCACAACGGACGGCGGACGGGAAGGGACGGCTTCTGTTGTGCTGTGGCCATAAGGGTTTACCTAACAAGAGTGCCCGGATTATATCGTCGGTACCAGGCCGCTCCCGCGGGCCAGTGGCGCGAAAGTCGCTACCGTGCTGTTACAAGATGTAATGCCGTTGAGATCAGTCTGTCACGGGCTGCAGGACGCAGGCGTGGCGCGGGCTGGCGGGCGATGCCTCAGGGAGGGGTGCGCGTGGCGGGTGCGAGGGCAAGCTGGCGTGCCCGGATCATGTCAGGCCGATGCCACCCGACGGCGGGGTTGCAGACCGTCGGATTTTGGCAACGGATTTCCGGGGACCTTCCGAAAAAGAAAGCGTGGTCAAACCGGCACATTGCCAGCGCCTCCGGATTTTGTAAGAATCGACGAACATAAAAGAGCAAACGTTTCATCCAAGAAACTGGCTCGCACCATTAGAGCGGACATGCCGTGGGCGAGTTCAAATGTCAGGGGGTCAACCTTGCGACGGGGCATCTTGTCGGGTCTTCTGCGCCAGACTACGGTCGGCGTGGATATTGGTTCGTCCAGCGTCAAGGTCGTTGAGCTGTCCGTTGGGATGGGCAAAAACGACTATCGGCTGGAAAAATGCGCCAGCGAACTGCTGGACCGCAACGCCGTTGCCGATGGCAACGTGGTCAACATCGAAGCCGTCGGGATTGCGCTCAAGCGCGCGCTCGGCAAGGCCGGCATCCGCACCCGGGACGTGGTCCTGGGCGTGCCGTCCATGCTGACGGAATCCCAGACGGTCAGTCTGCCGGACAACCTGTCCGAAGACGAACTCTATTCGCAGGTCGAATCCGAGGCGCACCGCCTCTATCCGCCGTCGCAGGCGGTGAACTTCGACTTCGCGGTGATTGGTCCCAGCGAAACCGAAGGCGGCATTGGCGTACGCGTCACGGCTGCCAACAGTGATCGTGTCCAGGAGCGCGTGACGGCTGCCGAACTGGCAGGCCTGAAGCCGCAGGTGATGGACGTGGAAGAGTACGCCGTGCAGCGATCGGTCGTGCAGATGCTCGGCGTCCCCGCCGGCCTGAACGAAACCGATGCCAAGGACCTGCCCGTGGTGGCCGTGGTCCATCTGGGCGGCAGCCGTTCCAAGGCCATCTTCTACCAGGGCTGGAAGGAACTCTACGAGCAGCCGCTGAACAGCTATGGCGATCAGCTGACGCAAAGCGCCGCACGCATGTTCACGCTCGATGCGCTCAAGGCCGAAATCAAGAAGCGCAAGAACACGCTGCCCGAAGCGTGGCGAGGGCAACTGCTCAAGCCGTCGCTGGAGGCGCTGGCCATGGAGGTGCAGGGCGCCATCGGCAACTTCATTGCCAGCTCCAGCCTCGGCCGCGTCGACGAGATCCTGCTCTCCGGCGGGCACGCCTCGCTGCTGGGTGTCCAGGCGGCGATCCAGCAACAGACACAGATCACGACCACGCTGGCCAATCCCTTCGCAAACATGACGACCGCCGGCAAGGTCAACGAGCGCTATCTCCAGCGCGACCTGCCTGCCTACATCGTCAGTGCGGGACTGGCGCTGCGCGGCCTCCAATAAGTCACCGGGGGGACCCGCATGTCCACGACGACGAATACCGTTCCGTCGGTCAACCTGCTGCCGTATCACGAGGCGCGCAAGGCAGCCCGGCGCAAGAAGGTCTATAGCATGCTGGGCGGTGCGGCGGGCGCGGGAGCGCTCGTGGTGCTGATCGGCGGCTTCTACATCGATTCCAAGGTCGATGAGATGACCCATCTCAATCAGACGCTGACGGCCGAGAACGCCCGCATGGACGGGCAGATCAGGGAGGTCACGACGCTCAAGAAGGATATCGAGGCGCTGCTGGATCGCCAGCGCGCCATCGAAAGCCTGCAGGCCGAGCGCAACATGCCCGTGCAGTTGCTTGAGGAACTGGTGCGCCAGGTGCCCGAGGGCGTGTACCTGACCACGCTCAAGCAGTCGGGGGACACGTTCGTCATCACCGGTGTGGCGCAGTCCAACGAACGCGTGTCGGAACTGCTGCGCAACTTCAGCCAGGTGCAATGGCTGGACCACGCCGAGCTGGTGGAGTCGAAGGCCATCATGATGACCAACAACCTGCGCGAACAGCGCCGGCTGTTCGATTTCTCGATGCGTTTCGCCTATCGCGCGCCGGAGCAACCGGCTGACAAGAAGCGGGCAGGCGCATCGGCTGCCGCGGCCAAGCCGGCGGGAGGCAAGGTCTGATCATGGCGCTGAATTCCAATATCTCCCTGCAGGACCTGACCACGCAGTTCCGTGGCCTGAACCTGAACGAGCCCGAAACCTGGCCCGCCGCCCCCCGCGTGCTGTTCTCGATCCTGGCGGCCGTGATCGTGCTGGTGCTGGGCTGGCAGTTCTACTGGAGCGACAAGAGCGACGAACTCGACCGCAAGCACGCCGAACACGAACAGCTGAAGCAGCAGTTCAAGTCGAAGGTGGCGCAGGTGGCCAATCTGGACGCACTGCGCACGCAGAAGGCCGAAGTCGAAAAACGCGTGGCGCTGGCCGAGCGGCAATTGCCGAACAGCACGGAAATGGACGCGCTGCTGGCCGACGTCAACCACGCCGGTGTGGCGCGGGGTCTCCAGTTCGAACTGTTCAAGCCGCAGCCGGCGGCCATCAAGCCGTACTTTGCCGAAATTCCGGTCAACCTGAAGGTCACCGGCCGCTACCACGACGTCGCGCTGTTCAACGCCGACGTGGCGGCGCTGTCGCGGATCGTCTCCATGCGTAACCTGAACATGTCGGTCGGCAAGGACGGCACGCTGTCGATGGAAGGGGTGGCGATGGCCTATCGCGCGCTGGACCCGGACGAGCAGGCCGCGCAGCGCAAGGCTGCCGCCGATGCCGCCGCGAAGAACAAGAAGGGAGGCGCCAAGTGAGCCGCCTGACCCGACCCCAGCCTGCCATGCTGCAGGCGCTGGCCGCCGCCGCGCTGGCCGTGGTGGCCTTGGCCGGCTGCGGCCAGAGCGACGACGATGGCCTGCACCAATGGATGGCGCAGACACGCGCCGCCAAGGCTCCGCCGCCGGAACCATTGCCCGAGGTCAAGTCGTACACGCCACGCGAGTACGGCGGGCGCGCATCGCCGGAACCGTTTGCGCAGACGAAGATCGGCGAACTGAACAAGACGATGTCTGAGTCGCCGGAGGCCGGACGGCGACACGAGCCGCTTGAAGACTATCCGCTGGAGAACTTCAAGATGCTCGGCATGCTGAAAAAAAACGGCGAGACCTACGGTGTCGTACGCGTAGATAACAAGATCCATCACGTCAAGGTGGGTCAGTATCTCGGCCAGAGCTATGGCCGGGTGGTCCGCATCAGCGATCAAGAGATCGTGTTGCGCGAATTGGTTCGGGAAGGGGTCTCAGATTGGAAAGAGAAAATGACCAGCCTGAAGCTGGAGGCATCCGCATGATCACGGCACGTTGGGTCCGGGCGCTTGCGGGCGCTTCAGCGATGGCGTTGGTGCTGGCCTCTCCGGCCGCACTGGCACAAAACAACCAGCTCAGGCAGGTGGAAGCCAACGTGGTTGGCGAGCAGACCGTTTTCACGGTCGACCTGCAAGGTCCGCTTGCGCAAAAGCCGGTGGACTTCTCCACGCAGAATCCTGCAAAGATCGCGATCGATTTCTTCGATACGGGATTCGCGCAGGGCCGGGCGCAGTATGAATACGCCGGCAAGCTGCTCAAGAGCGCCAACGTGATGCAGATCGGGGACCGCACCCGCGTGGTGCTGAACCTGGCCCGCAATGCCACGTATCGCACCGAAATGCGCGGCAAGCAGTTCGTGGTGCTGATGGACAACGTGACGCAGTCTGCGGCCGCGGCGGCGCCGACGTTCGCGCCGGCGGCGCCCGCGATGCAGCCCGTGGCGGCCAACCGCACGCTGATCCGCAATATCGACTTCCGGCGTGGCAGCGACGGTTCGGGCCGCGTGGTGGTGGACCTGTCGTCGCGCGATTCGGGCGTCAATATCCAGCAGCAGGGCCAGAACCTGGTGGTCGACTTCATTGGCACCGGGCTGCCGAACGACCTGCGCCGCCGCTTCGACGTGACCGACTTCGGCACGCCGGTGCAGGCCATGCGCGCCAGCGACGCCAACGGCGCCGCACGGCTGACGATCGAGCCGCGCGGCAACTGGGAATACAGCTCGTACCAGACGGACAACCAGTTCGTGGTCGAGGTGCGCCAGGTCAAGGAAGACCCGAACAAGCTGATTTCCGGCCAGGGCTACCGGGGCGAGCGCCTGTCGCTGAACTTCCAGAACATCGACATCCGTTCGCTGCTGCAGGTCTTTGCCGACTTCACGAACCTGAACATCATCACCAGCGACACCGTGCAGGGCAACCTGACGCTGCGCCTGAAGGATGTGCCGTGGGATCAGGCGCTGCAGATCGTGCTCGATTCCAAGGGCCTGGCTTCTCGCCGCAACGGCAACGTGCTGTGGGTGGCGCCCAAGGCCGAACTGGCCACGAAGGAAAAGCTCGAGCTCGAAGCGCAGCAGCAAATCAACGAGCTTGAACCGATCCGCAGCCAGGTGTTCCAGCTGAACTACCAGCGTGCCGACGACGTTCGCCGCATGCTTCTGGGGTTGGCGGTCACCGGTGGTGCCGGTGGCGGATCGGCGGTCCCGGCGGCTGGCGGCGGTGCGGGTGCTGCGGGCGTCACGCGGATGCTGTCCAAGCGCGGCTCGCTGACGGCGGACCCACGTACCAACCAGCTGTTCGTGTCCGACATCGGTTCGAAGCTCGAGGAAGTGCAGGGATTCCTGCAGAAGATCGATATTCCGGTGCGCCAGGTGATCATCGAGGCACGTATCGTCGAGGCGAGCGACACCTTCAGCCGCAACCTCGGTGTGAAGCTGGGCTTTGCGTTGCCGAAGGCGGGCAGTTCGCTGAGCACCAACTACGGCAATTCGCTGCCCGGTGCCACGAACGACTTCTCGCCGGCCCTGAGCCTACCGGCAGCGGCCATCAACGGCACGAATCCGGCCACCGCGGCATTCAGCATCTTCAATGCCGCAGCAGGCCGGTTCCTGGATGTGGAGCTGTCCGCGCTGGAAGCCGACGGCAAGGGCAAGATCATCTCCAGCCCGCGAGTCGTGACCGCCAACAACATCAAGGCGCTGATCGAGCAGGGTACCGAACTGCCGTACCAGTCCGCCACGTCGAGCGGCGCCACGTCGGTCCAGTTCCGCAAGGCAAACCTGAAGCTGGAGGTCACGCCGCAGATCACGCCGGAAGGCAACGTGCTGCTGGACGTCGACGTCAACAAGGACAGCGTGGGTATCCAGACCGTCAGCGGCTTCGCCATCGACACCAAGCACGTGCAGACGCAGGTGCTGGTGGAGAACGGCGGCACCGTGGTGATCGGGGGCATCTACAGCCAGGACGAGTCGAATACCGTCAACAAGGTGCCCTGGCTGGGCGATATCCCGGTGCTGGGCAACCTGTTCAAGAACAACGCCAAGGTCAACAACCGGACCGAACTGCTGGTGTTCCTGACGCCCCGTATCCTGAACGACAGCGTATCGTTGAAATAACACCGTTCGGGTGCAGCAGGGCGCCCGGATGCAGTAGACTGGCAGGCCGCGTCGGTATGCGACGCGGCCTTTTTCCTTTTCGCGGCATCGTTGGCGGAACCGACGGCCAGCCGGAACCGGACCGCAATGATGCACAATGGCGTATGAATCACGCCAGCGAGGTGGGCCGGGCGGCGTGCCAGATGCCCCGAGCCTTTTCGCGCAAGACAGTCCAGTGACAGCCAATCGCCCGAATCTTTTCTTTGTTGGCCTGATGGGCGCCGGCAAGACCACCGTCGGCCGCTCGGTGGCCCGACGCCTCGACTACCCGTTCTTCGACTCCGACCACGAGCTCGAAGCGCGTTGCGGCGTGAAGATCCCGGTGATTTTCGAGCACGAGGGCGAGACCGGGTTTCGGGACCGCGAAGCGCAGATGATTGCCGAGCTGACCGGCCGCACCGGCATCGTGCTGGCCACGGGCGGCGGCGCCGTGCTGCGCGAAGCCAACCGGGCGGCCCTGAAAGCCAACGGCACCGTGGTCTACCTGCGCGCGAGTCCGCATGACCTGTGGCTGCGTACGCGCCATGACCGCAACCGTCCGCTGCTCCAGACCGAAGACCCCAAAGGCCGGCTGGAGGCGCTCTACGCCCAGCGCGACCCGCTCTACCGCGAAGTGGCGGATTTCATTATCGAAACCGGCAAGCCGACCGTGGCGCAGCTTGCTAATATGGTTCTCATGCAACTCGAAATGGCCGGCTTCACGTTTCCGTCCGTGGAAGCGGTGCCCGACACCGATCCGGTGGCCGGGCAGCCGGCGCAGGACACCCATTCATGATCACGCTGGAAGTCGATCTCGGGGCGCGTAGCTACCCCATCCATATCGGCGGCGGCCTGCTGGACCGCGCCGACCTGCTGCAGCCGTACGTGCGCGGCCAGCATGCCGTCATCGTTACCAACGAGACCGTCGGCCCGCTGTATGCGTCCCGCGTCGAAGCGGTGCTGGCCGGCCTGGGCAAGACCGTCCGGACGGTAGTGCTGCCGGACGGCGAACGCTTCAAGCAGTGGGAGACGCTGAACCTGATTTTCGATGCACTGCTGCAGGCGGGCGCCGACCGCAAGACCACGCTGATCGCGCTGGGCGGCGGCGTGGTGGGCGACATGACCGGCTTTGCCGCCGCCTGCTACATGCGCGGCGTGCCGTTCGTCCAGATGCCGACCACGCTGCTGTCACAGGTGGATTCGTCGGTCGGGGGCAAGACCGGCATCAACCACCCGCTCGGCAAGAACATGATCGGGGCGTTCCACCAGCCCAACGCGGTGATTGCCGATATCGACACGCTGAAGACGCTGCCGCCGCGCGAGCTGGCCGCCGGCCTGGCCGAGGTGATCAAGCACGGCGCGATTGTCGATGCGGATTACTTTGCCTGGATCGAGGACAACATCGCCGCGCTCAATGCCTGCGACACTGGCATGATGGCCGAGGCGGTGCGGCGCTCGTGCGAGATCAAGGCCGGCGTGGTGGCCCAGGACGAGCGCGAAGGCGGCCTGCGGGCGATTCTGAATTTCGGACACACGTTCGGCCATGCCATCGAAGCCGGCATGGGCTATGGCGAGTGGCTCCACGGCGAGGCGGTGGGCTGCGGCATGGTGATGGCGGCCGATCTGTCGCATCGCCTGGGATTCATCGACGTCGAGACCCGGGCGCGCATCCGTACGCTGACGCAGGCAGCGATGCTGCCCGTGGTGGCGCCGGACCTGGGCATCGACCGCTATATCGAACTGATGAAGGTGGACAAGAAGGCCGAGGCCGGCAGCATCAAGTTCATTCTGCTGCGCAAGCTTGGCGAGGCATTCATTACCACCGTACCGGACCCGGATCTGCGTGACACGCTGCGCCACGCCGTCCTGAAACCTCCCGCAGAGGCACCGGTCGCGTAAGCGCCAGGTTATGCCTTGCAACCCTGAACCAGCAACGGATTAACGGATTGCCCGCATGACCACCGCTCCAGCGACTGACCTCGAAGCCCATCTCGCCCCTTATGCCGCGCGCTCTGCCAAGACGCGCGGCCGGGTGCATGCCGAACCGGCCTCGTCCTCGCGCAGTGAATTCCAGCGCGACCGCGACCGCGTGATCCATAGCACGGCCTTCCGCCGGCTCGAATACAAGACGCAGGTCTTCGTCAACCACGAGGGCGACCTGTTCCGCACGCGGCTGACGCACAGCCTGGAGGTGGCACAGATTGCTCGGTCCATCGCGCGCAACCTGCGGCTCAACGAGGATCTGGTCGAGGCGATCTCGCTGGCCCACGACCTGGGCCACACGCCGTTTGGCCACGCCGGACAGGACGCGCTGAACGGCTGCATGAAGAACCACGGCGGATTCGAGCACAACCTGCAGAGCCTGCTGGTGGTGGACGAGCTGGAGGAACGGTACGGCGGCTTCAACGGGCTGAACCTGACGTTCGAGACGCGCGAAGGCATTCTCAAGCATTGCTCGCGCGTCAATGCGGCGGCGCTGGGCGAGCTGGGGCGGCGTTTCCTGGAGGGCGCGCAGCCGTCGCTCGAGGCTCAGCTGGCCAATCTGGCCGACGAGATCGCCTACAACAACCACGATATCGACGACGGCCTGCGCTCTGGCCTGCTGACGCTGGAGCAGCTGGACGAAGTGCCGATGTGGGGCCGCCATCGCGCAGAGGTGGCAGCGGCGTTTCCGGGCATCAACGGGCGCCGGGCGATCAACGAGACGGTCCGGCGCATGATCAATACGCTGATCGTCGATCTGATCGAGACCACCGGCCGCAATATCGCCGCCGCCAATCCGAAGTCGATTGCCGACGTGCGCGCTGCCGGGCCGCTGGTCTCGTTCAGCCCGAAGATCCATGAGGAAGCCGCGGCGCTGAAGCGTTTCCTGTTCCGCCACCTTTACCGGCATTACCTGGTCATGCGCATGTCGGCCAAGGCGCAGCGCATCATCACCGACCTGTTCGGCGCCTTCATGCAGGATTCGCGTCTGCTGCCGCCCCAGTACCAGGCTGGCCACGGCGCCGACCAGCCGCGCCTGATCGCTCACTACATCGCCGGCATGACGGATCGCTATGCCATCCGCGAGCACCGGCGCATCTTCGCGGTCAGCGAGAGCAACTCGATCGGTTGAGCTGAAGGAGTCCGTCAAAAAACGGGGACAGATCAGGTTATCATGCGGGCATCTTGTATCCGGGATGCCCGATGGCCCGCCTTCCCCGTTTCTCTCCCGCCGGGTTGCCGGCCATGGTGTTGCAGCGCGGCAACAACCGCCAGTCCGTCTTTCTGGGTACGGACGACTACCTGCACTACCTCGATTGCCTGCGCATGGCGGCTCGCGAGCATGAGCTGGCCATCCACGCCTATGCACTGCGGCCCAACCATATCCATCTGGTGGCGACCCCGAAGGGCCCCTATTCGCTGAGCCTGACCATGCAGGCGGTAGGGCGCCGCTACGCCCGCCATTTCAACCGCGTGGCCGATCGCACGGGCACCCTCTGGGAAGGCCGCTTCCGCTCCGCGGTCATCGAGCCCGAGACCTGGCTGCTGCCGGCCATGCTCTATACGGAAGGCAATGCCGTGCGCGCCGGCGACGTGACGACGCCCGAGGCGGATCGCTGGAGCAGCTATCGGCACCACGCTGGCTTCGAATCCCAATCGATTGTGAGTGATCACTCCATTTACTGGGACCTGGGCAATACGCCGTTCGAGCGGCAGTCCAATTACCGCGCATTGACGGCCGAGGGTTTGTCCGGCCGCACGCTCGCCACGCTGCAGAAGCATGCCCATAGCGGCTGGCCGCTGGGCAGCGATGCCTTCCTGATGCAACTTGAGCGTCACGCGACGCGACGCGTCCAGCCGCTGCCTAAAGGCCGACCAAGAAAGTCGGTAATTCCGGATGCCGAGGGCGGAGAGGCCGACTCCACGCTGGAGAGCTGATGGAGCGCACCATATCAGTGCGAAAATGCCGAGGAATTAATGTGTCCCCATTTAAAATGGCGACCGCGATGGTGCAATATTTAATGTGTTCTGACCCCATTTAATAATTTTGCGAGGCTCGGACGATTCTCTTATAGTTGCTCCACCCACAGTCATTGTGCGGCGCGTCACGCTCGTGTACGCCGCTGCGGTCCCAGCTGTCTGCCACGCCCGATCAAGAGGCCCCCCGCGACAGCCCATCCCGTTCGGTCTATGCCCTTGCTGGCTGCGCAGCCTTCACCGGAATTCAGCCCGTGGACCACTCGCAACAATCTTCCGATCTCGCCGCACGCCCCCAGGCCCAGGGCCTGTACGACCCCACCAACGAGCATGACGCCTGCGGCGTCGGCATGGTGGCGCATATCAAGGGCAAGAAATCCCACGAGATCATTTCGCAGGGTCTGAAGATCCTTGAGAACCTGGACCACCGGGGCGCAGTTGGCGCAGATGCGCTGATGGGCGACGGCGCCGGTATCCTGATCCAGATCCCGGACCAGTTCTACCGCGAAGAAATGGCCAAGCAGGGCGTGACGCTGCCGCCCAACGGCGAATACGGCGTCGGCATGATCTTCCTGCCGAAGGAACACGCCTCGCGCCTGGCCTGCGAGCAGGAGCTCGAGCGCACCGTGCGCCTGGAAGGCCAGGTCGTACTGGGCTGGCGCGACGTGCCGGTGGACTGCAACATGCCGATGTCCCCGACCGTGCGCACCACCGAGCCGGTGATCCGCCAGATCTTCATCGGTCGTGGCCGCGACATCATGACCACGGACGCGCTGGAACGTAAGCTCTACGTGATCCGCAAGACGGCCAGCCACGCCATCCAGGCGCTCAAGCTCAAGCACGGCAAGGAATACTTCGTGCCGTCGATGTCGGCCCGTACCGTCGTGTACAAGGGCCTGCTGCTGGCCAACCAGGTGGGCGAGTACTACCTGGACCTGCAGGATTCGCGCGCCGTCTCGGCCCTGGCCCTGGTGCACCAGCGTTTCTCGACCAACACGTTCCCGGCCTGGGAACTGGCCCACCCGTACCGCATGGTCGCCCACAACGGCGAAATCAACACGGTCAAGGGCAACGTGAACTGGGTCAACGCACGGACCGGCGCAATCTCGTCGCCGGTGCTGGGCGACGACCTGCCCAAGCTGTGGCCGCTGATCTATCCGGGCCAGTCGGACACGGCATCGTTCGACAACTGCCTCGAACTGCTGACGATGGCGGGCTACCCGCTCGTCCACGCAATGATGATGATGATCCCGGAAGCCTGGGAACAGCACACGCTGATGGACGACAACCGTCGTGCCTTCTACGAGTACCACGCCGCGATGATGGAGCCGTGGGACGGCCCCGCCGCCATCTGCTTCACCGACGGCCGCCAGATCGGTGCCACGCTGGACCGTAACGGCCTGCGTCCGGCCCGCTTCTACGTGACCGACGACGACTTCGTCGTGCTGGCGTCGGAAGCCGGCGTGCTGCCGTTCCCCGAGTCGCGCATCGTCAACAAGTGGCGCCTGCAGCCGGGCAAGATGTTCCTGATCGACATGGAGCAGGGCCGCATCATCGACGACAAGGAACTCAAGGACAACCTGGCCAACGCCAAGCCGTACAAGAGCTGGATCGACGCCGTGCGCATCAAGCTCGACGAGCTGGAAGCCAAGCCGGAAGACGTGGCCGCCGAGAAGAAGCCGGTGTCGCCGCTGCTGGACCGCCAGCAGGCGTTCGGCTACACGCAGGAAGACGTCAAGTTCCTGATGGCGCCGATGGCGCTGGCCGGCGAGGAAGCCACGGGCTCGATGGGCAACGACTCGCCCCTGGCCGTGCTGTCGTCGAAGAACAAGACGCTGTACCACTACTTCCGCCAGCTGTTCGCGCAGGTGACCAACCCGCCGATCGACCCGATCCGCGAGAACATGGTCATGTCGCTGGTGTCGTTCATCGGTCCGAAGCCGAACCTGCTGGAACTGAACAACATCAACCCGCCGATGCGCCTTGAAGTGTCCCAGCCCGTGCTGGACTTCAAGGACATCGCCAAGATCCGCAACATCGAGCACTACACCGGCGGCAAGTTCCGTTCGTACGAACTGAACATCTGCTACCCGGTGGCGTGGGGCAAGGAAGGCATCGAGGCCCGCCTGGCATCGCTGTGCGCCGAAGCCGTGGACGCCGTGCGTTCGGGCTACAACATCCTGATCGTGTCGGATCGCCGCGTCGACGACACCCAGGTGGCCATTCCGGCGCTGCTGGCCACGTCGGCCATCCACCACCACCTGGTGGAAAAGGGCCTGCGCACGTCGGCCGGCCTGGTCGTCGAAACCGGCTCGGCCCGTGAAGTGCATCACTTCGCGCTGCTGGCCGGCTACGGCGCCGAAGCCGTGCACCCGTACCTGGCCATGGAAACGCTGGCCGACATGGCCTCGGGCCTGTCGGGCGACCTGTCGCCGGAAAAGGCGGTCAAGAACTTCGTCAAGGCGATCGGCAAGGGCCTGTTCAAGGTGATGTCGAAGATGGGCATCTCCACGTACATGTCGTACACGGGCGCCCAGATCTTCGAGGCCATCGGCCTGTCGCGCGAACTGGTGCAGAAGTACTTCCACGGCACGCCGTCGAACGTCGAGGGCATCGGCATCTTCGAGGTGGCCGAAGAAGCGCTGCGCCTGCATACCGACGCATTCGGCAGCAACCCGGTGCTGAGCAACATGCTCGACGCCGGCGGCGAGTACGCGTTCCGTGTGCGCGGTGAAGACCACATGTGGACGCCGGACTCCATCGCCAAGCTGCAGCACTCGGTGCGTGCCGACGATGGCCGCGGCCAGTACCAGACGTACAAGGAATACGCCAACATCATCAACGACCAGAGCCGTCGTCACATGACGCTGCGCGGACTGTTCGAGTTCAAGGTCGACCCGGCCCGCGCGATTCCGCTGGAAGAAGTGGAACCGGCCAAGGAAATCGTCAAGCGTTTTGCCACGGGCGCCATGTCGCTCGGCTCGATCTCGACCGAAGCCCACGCCACGCTGGCCGTGGCGATGAACCGCATCGGCGGCAAGTCGAACACCGGCGAAGGCGGCGAGGACGAGAAGCGTTATCGCAACGAACTGCGCGGCATCCCCATCAAGCAGGGCGACTCGCTCAAGAGCATCCTGGGCGACCACGTGATCGAGAAAGACCTGGAACTCCAGGCCGGCGATTCGCTGCGCTCGAAGATCAAGCAGGTGGCGTCGGGCCGTTTCGGCGTGACCGCCGAATACCTGGCATCGGCCGACCAGATCCAGATCAAGATGGCGCAGGGCGCCAAGCCGGGCGAAGGCGGCCAGCTGCCGGGCCACAAGGTGTCCGACTACATCGGCAAGCTGCGTTACTCGGTGCCGGGCGTGGGCCTGATCTCGCCGCCTCCGCACCACGACATCTACTCGATCGAGGATCTGGCACAGCTGATCCACGACCTGAAGAACGTGAATCCGGCGTCGGACATCTCGGTCAAGCTGGTGTCCGAAGTGGGCGTGGGTACCGTGGCCGCCGGCGTGGCCAAGGCCAAGGCCGATCACGTGGTGATCGCCGGCCATGACGGCGGCACCGGCGCATCGCCGTGGTCGTCGATCAAGTACGCCGGTTCGCCGTGGGAACTGGGCCTGGCCGAAACGCAGCAGACGCTGATGCTGAATGGCCTGCGCAACCGCATCCGCGTGCAGGCCGACGGCCAGATGAAGACCGGCCGCGACGTGGTGATCGGCGCGCTGCTGGGTGCGGACGAGTTCGGCTTCGCCACCGCGCCGCTGGTGGCCGAGGGCTGCATCATGATGCGCAAGTGCCACCTGAACACCTGCCCGGTGGGCGTGGCCACGCAGGATCCGGCGCTGCGCAAGAAGTTCCAGGGCAAGCCCGAGCACGTGGTGAACTTCTTCTTCTTCGTTGCGGAAGAAGCGCGTGAAATCATGGCCCAGCTGGGCATCCGCACGTTCGACGAACTGATCGGCCGCGCCGACCTGCTCGACATCCGTCACGGCATCGAGCACTGGAAGGCACGCGGCCTGGACTTCAGCCGCATCTTCTTCCAGGCACCGATCCCGGCCGACGTGCCGCGCTACCACACCGACGTGCAGGATCACGGCCTGTCGGTGGAAGCCGGCAAGGCGCTGGACCACACGCTGATCGCCAAGGCGCGCCCGGCCATCGACAAGGGTGAGCGCGTGTCGTTCATCCAGCCGGTCAAGAACGTGAACCGCACGGTGGGCGCGATGCTGTCCGGCGTGGTGGCCAAGCAGTACGGCCACGAGGGCCTGCCCGACGACACGATCCACATCCAGTTCCAGGGCACGGCGGGCCAGTCGTTTGCCGCGTTCCTGGCGCACGGCATCACGATGGACCTGGTGGGCGACGCCAACGACTACGTGGGCAAGGGCCTGTCGGGCGGCCGCGTGATCGTGCGCGCACCGCACGAATTCCGTGGCGACCCGACCCGCAACATCATCGTGGGCAACACCGTGCTGTACGGCGCGCTGGCTGGCGAGGCGTTCTTCAACGGCGTGGGCGGCGAGCGTTTCGCGGTGCGTAACTCGGGTGCCACCGCCGTGGTGGAAGGCACCGGCGACCATGGCTGCGAATACATGACCGGCGGTACCGTGGTCGTGCTGGGCGGCACGGGCCGCAACTTCGCGGCCGGCATGTCGGGCGGCGTGGCCTACGTCTATGACGAGGACGGCCTGTTCGACAAGCGTTGCAACACGTCGATGGTGGCGCTGGAGGCGGTGCTCGCGTCGGCCGACCAGCAGAAGGGCCAGCCGGAATCGCAATGGCACAAGTTCAACGGCACGCGCCAGCTGGACGAAGTGATCCTGCGCAACCTGATCGAGCAGCATTTCCGCTACACCGGTTCGGAGCGCGCCAAGGCGCTGCTGGCCGACTGGACCACGGCTCGCCGCAAGTTCGTCAAGGTCTTCCCGACCGAGTACAAGCGCGCCCTGGGCGAGATGTTCGAAAAGGAACAGGCAGCCCGCGACAGCGACCGCGAGGCGGTAGCCGCCTGACCGGCAGCCACACCACGAGAGGCGCCGCGGCAACGGCTGCGGCGCCAACAAGATACTGACCCCACGCGAGGCCGGCCCGGCCGCCTCGCGCCAGCAAGACCAAGGATGCAACATGGGTAAGGCGACAGGCTTTCTCGAATTTCCGCGCCAGAACGAAGGCTACGAACCGGTAGTCAAGCGCGTGAAGCACTACAAGGAATTCGTGTTCGCGCTCTCCGACAGCGAAGCGAAGGTCCAGGGTGCCCGCTGCATGGACTGCGGTATCCCGTTCTGCAACAACGGCTGCCCGGTCAACAACATCATTCCGGACTTCAACGACCTGGTGTACCGCCAGGACTGGAAGTCGGCGATCGAAGTCCTGCACCAGACCAACAACTTCCCCGAGTTCACGGGCCGTATCTGCCCGGCGCCGTGCGAGGCTGCCTGCACGCTGGGCATCAACGAGCTGCCGGTGGGCATCAAGTCGATCGAGCACGCGATCATCGACAAGGCCTGGGAAGAAGGCTGGGTGGCGCCCCAGGTGCCGAAGCACAAGACCGGCAAGACCGTGGCCGTGGTCGGCTCGGGCCCCGCTGGCATGGCAGCCGCGCAGCAACTGGCGCGCGCCGGCCACGACGTGACCGTGTTCGAGAAGAACGACCGTATCGGCGGCCTGCTGCGCTACGGCATCCCCGACTTCAAGATGGAGAAGGACCTGATCGACCGCCGCATCGAGCAGATGCAGGCCGAAGGCGTGACCTTCCGTGCGGGCGTGATGGTGACCGACGGCGCGCTGCCGGCCGGCATCAAGAACTACGCGCGTGAAACCATCTCGGCGCAGGCGCTGATGGACCAGTTCGACGCCGTGGTGCTGGCGGGCGGCTCGGAAGTGCCGCGCGACCTGCCGGTGCCGGGCCGCGAACTGGCCGGCGTCCACTACGCGCTGGAATTCCTGATTCCGCAGAACAAGGAAGTGGCCGGCGACGGCGTCAACGAGATCCGCGCCGAAGGCAAGCACGTGATCGTGATCGGCGGCGGCGATACGGGTTCGGACTGCGTCGGCACGTCGAACCGCCATGGCGCCGAATCGGTCACGCAGTTCGAACTGCTGCCGCAGCCGCCGGAAGAAGAGAACAAGCCGCTGGTGTGGCCGTACTGGCCGATCAAGCTGCGCACGTCGTCGTCGCATGACGAAGGCTGCTCGCGCGACTGGTCGGTGGCCACCAAGGAACTGATCGGCGAGAACGGCAAGGTCACGGCGCTGAAGGCCTGCCGCGTGGAGTGGAAGGACGGCAAGATGCAGGAAGTGCCGGGCAGCGAATTCGTGCTGAAGGCCGACCTGGTGCTGCTGGCCATGGGCTTCACGAACCCCGTGGGCTCCATGCTGGAAGCCTTCGGCGTGGACACCGACGCGCGCAAGAACGCCAAGGCATCGACCGAAGGCGACCGCGCCTACCAGACGAACGTGCCGAAGGTCTTCGCCGCAGGCGACGTGCGCCGCGGCCAGTCGCTGGTGGTCTGGGCCATCCGCGAAGGCCGCCAGGCCGCCCGCTCGGTGGACGCCTTCCTGATGGGCCACAGCGAACTGCCGCGTTAAGCCGAGGTTCCTACGCTGGCGCGAAAACACCCCCGCATGCCGGAAGGCTGCGGGGGTTTTTGTTCTGGCCTATGGGTTCGGCAAGCTTGGACCTACAGCACACACCCCATCAACACCGCCCCCTCTCCATACGCTGCCAGCTTGTCTGCATGCCTGTCGGCGGCCAGCGGTGCGTACCCGAGCCTGCGCCAGTACGCATCGGCTGACTGGACGGCGATAAGGCGCGACGCCCGCAGGCCGTCGTGCATCGCCACGTTGCGTGCCGCGTGGTGGAGGCGGGTAGCGAGGCCCGCGCCGCGGCCGATCGGCGCCACGGCCATGTCGTGAATGAACCATGTCAGCGGCTCGGTATCGGGCCAGTCGCGGGCAAGCCGGCCGTTCCAGGGCGGCAGCGATGCCTCTGGCCATGCATGGGTAAACAGGTAGGCGGCCAGGGCAGGGCTGGATTGGCCGTTTTGCGATGGCGTGGACAGGGCTGCGACCCAGCAGGTGGGGGGCGATAGCGTGAGCCGGCTTTCCAGGGCATCGGCGGACTCCACCAGCGCATCGCCATAGCACTGCGCCTGGATGGCAAGCACGGCGGGCAGGTCGGCGGCGCGCATGGGCCGAAGGGTGAATTCAGGCATCGGCTGATTATACGGGCGCTCACATTGGGGTCCGCCCGGAGAGCGTTTACGCGGTCTGTGCGCTGCCAGGCAATGTCCTTACAATTTCCTCAAAATAGATAAGAAGAGACTGCCTCGAAATCCCTTTCAGCCGATTTGGTGCCGTAGCGGTGGGTACGGCCCGGAGGAAATTGATGCCCGAAGTACGCAATTGCATGCGGCTTTGGCGAGGTATAGCGAAGTTGCCAATACTCGCTGCCAGATGGACGGGGTGCGCGGTTGCCGTTGCGCTATGCGCGGCGACGGCCCTCGCTCAGCCTCCCGCGGTCGCCCAGCTTGCCAGCATTCCGCCTGCCGCGCGCACGGAATCGCCGGCCCGTCAGGTCTCGTTCCCCGCGCGGCCGCTGCGCATGATCGTGCCGTTCCCGGCCGGCGGTGTTGCCGATGCCGTGGCGCGACTGGTGGCCGAACGGCTATCCCAGCGGCTTGGCGTGCCTGTCGACGTGGACAATCGTCCCGGCGCGGCGGGCACCATGGCTGGCGACCTCGTGGCCAAGGCCAGTTCCGACGGCCACACGCTGCTGTTCCATCAGGCCAACATGCTGATCCAGCCCGGACTCGAACCGGTGCCCTATGACGTGACGCGTGATTTCACCCCCGTCGCGCGGGTGGCCGCCATGCCGTTGTTCCTGGTGATCGATGGTCATTTGCCGATGACGACACCCCAGCAGTGGGTCACGGCCGTGCGGTCGAGCCCGGCATCTTACAGCTATGGCTATGGCCAGCCGGGCAGCCCGCAGCATCTGTACGCCGAATACGCGGTGCGGGGCATGCCGACCAGCGTGCCGCTGGTGATGGCCAAGGGCGAGAGCGCGGTGGTGCAGGAAATGCTCGCCGGCCGGATCAGCGCCTGTTTCTGTTCGTGGGCCGCGGTGCAGACCCATGTGCGCTCGGGTGCGCTGCGCATCCTGGGCGTGACCGGGCCGGTGCGCTCGCCGCTGTCGCCGCAGGTGCCGACGCTGCAGGAAACGGGCATGGAGGGCTACGGGGCGCTCGCCTGGTATGGCGTGATGGCTCCGGCCAAGACGCCCCGGGCCATCGTGGCGCGACTGGCTACCGAACTGGACAGTGTGACCAGCGAGCGCGGCGTGCAGGCCCAGTTGATGGCTGCCGGCCTTACGCCAGTTCGCGACTCGCCCGACGCCTTTGCCACTGCCATCCGCTCGGAATCGGTGCAATGGCAGGTGATTCTGCGCCAGGCGGGTCCGCGCAGCGAGCCCTGAAGTGAGCAATCGGGCAAGTTTGTCCGGCCGGCATCACACGAATGCCTCGGATTGTTGTCGGCCATGCAATGGTGAGATCACCACACGGGACGGCGACCGATAGGTAGTAGCCCTTATAATGGCGGCCTGTCCAAATCCGGTGACATTGTGACCGCTACCGTGCCGAACCCGTCTGGCCAGGCTTTTACAGGCCCCAACGTCGTCGAACTCGCGGATGTCGATTTTGCATACGCGGCTGGCGACAAGCCCATCCTATCCGGCCTTTCCATGCGCTTTCCGCGCGGGAAAGTGGTGGCCGTCATGGGCGGATCGGGCTGTGGCAAGACCACGGTGATGCGGCTGGTGGGCGGCATGGTGCGCCCGCAGCGCGGCCGTGTGACGTTCAATGGCGCCGACATCGACGTCATGGACCAGACCGCGCTGTACGCGGTGCGCCGCCAGATGGGCATGCTGTTCCAGTTTGGCGCGCTGTTCACTGACTTGTCGGTATTCGACAACGTCGCATTTCCGCTACGCGAGCACACCGACCTGCCCGAATCGATGATCCGGGATCTGGTGCTGATGAAGCTCAACGCGGTGGGGCTGCGCGGGGCGCGCGACCTGATGCCGGCGCAGATCTCGGGCGGCATGGCGCGGCGCGTGGCGCTGGCGCGGGCTATTGCGCTGGACCCGGCCCTGCTGATGTACGACGAACCGTTCGCCGGCCTGGACCCGATCTCGCTCGGCCTGACGGCGAACCTGATCCGAGACCTCAACGACGCGCTGGGCGCCAGCACCATCATCGTCTCGCACGACGTGCAGGAAACCTTCCAGATCGCCGATTACGTGTATTTCATTGCGAACGGCAGGATTGCTGCCGAAGGTGCGCCCGACGACCTGCGGGCGTCCAGCGACCCGTTCGTGCGCCAGTTCGTGCACGCCGAGGCCGACGGCCCGGTACCTTTCCATTACGCCGGCCCCACGCTGGCCGAAGATTTCCTGGCCGGAGGCGCGCGTTGACCGGCTTCTTCACTACCATCGGCGCCGCGGTGCGCCAGTTCGTGGGCGGCCTGGGCCGTGCCACGCGCATGTTCCTGGCCGTGCTGGCGCTGTCGCCGGCACTGCTGCGCCGATTCCGGCTGATTTCCGACCAGGTGTTCTTCGTCGGCAACCTGTCGCTGGTGATCATCGCCGTGTCGGGCCTGTTCGTCGGCTTCGTGCTGGGCCTGCAGGGGTACTACACGCTGAACCGCTATGGGTCCGAGCAGGCGCTGGGCCTGCTGGTGGCGCTGTCGCTGGTGCGCGAACTGGGGCCGGTGGTGTCGGCGCTGCTGTTCGCGGGCCGCGCCGGCACGTCGCTGACCGCTGAAATCGGCCTGATGAAGGCTGGCGAGCAGCTGACCGCGATGGAAATGATGGCCGTCAACCCGTTGCAGCGCGTGATCGCGCCGCGTTTCTGGGCCGGTGTCATCGCCATGCCGATCCTGGCCGCGATCTTCAGCGCGGTGGGCATCCTGGGCGGCTACCTGGTTGGCGTGCAGCTGATCGGCGTGGATGCCGGCGCGTTCTGGTCGCAGATGCAGGGCGGCGTGGATGTGCGTGCCGACGTGCTGAACGGCGTGATCAAGAGCTTTATTTTTGGCATTGCGGTGACGTTCATCGCGCTGTACCAGGGGTTCGAGGCGAACCCGACGCCCGAAGGCGTTTCACGCGCCACCACGCGGACCGTGGTGATGGCGTCGCTGGCCGTGCTCGGCCTGGATTTCCTGCTGACCGCGCTGATGTTCAGCTGACAAGCATTCGACAAGAGACTCGCATGAAGAAAAATTCGCTCGACTACTGGGTGGGGTTGTTCGTGGTGGTGGGCTTCGCCGCCCTGCTGTTCCTGGCGCTGAAGGCCGGCAACATGAGCAGCCTGTCGTTTCAGGACACCTACGCGGTGACCGCGCAGTTCGACAATATCGGCGGGCTGAAGCCGCGTGCGCCGGTAAAGAGTGCCGGCGTGGTGGTGGGCCGCGTGGCGTCGATCAACTTCGACGACAAGCAATACCAGGCCACGGTGACGATGAATCTGGATAAACGCTACGCGTTCCCGCGCGACACGTCGGCCAAGATCCTGACGTCGGGGCTGCTTGGCGAGCAGTACATCGGGCTGGAAGCCGGCGGCGACGACAAGATGCTGGCCCAGGGCAGCAAGATCACGATGACGCAGTCGGCCGTGGTGCTGGAAAACCTGATCGGCCAGTTCCTGTACAACAAGGCGGCCGATGCCGGCGCCGGCGGCAACGGCAACGCGTCGGCCCCGGCCCCGTCTCCTTCTTCGGCGAATGCGTCCGGCGCGGGTGCGGCGGCCTTGCCGGCCGCGCCGGGAATGGGCGGCAGCAAATGAGCGCTTTTCATCGCCTGAGCGCGGCTTCGCTGGTCGCGCTGGCCCTGGCCGGCTGCGCCACCGGACCCAACGCCAACCCGGCAGACCCGCTGGAGCCGTTCAACCGTGGCGTTTCCACGTTCAACGACAATCTGGACAAATACGCGCTGAAGCCGGTGGCCGAGGGCTACCAGGACTACATCCCGTCGCCGGTGCGCACGGCGGTGGGCAACTTCTTCTCAAATGTCAGCGATGTCTACTCGGCGGCCAACAACCTGCTGCAAGGCAAGCCGTCGCGGGCAGCGGAAGACACGATGCGCGTGGCCATCAACAGCGTGCTCGGCCTGGGCGGCCTGATCGATATCGCCACGCCGGCCGGCCTGCCGAAGTACAAGGAAGACTTCGGCCAGACCATGGGCGTGTGGGGCGTGCCGCCGGGCCCGTACCTGGTGCTGCCGCTGTTCGGACCGAGCAGCGTGCGCGACGGCACCGGCATGGTGGTGGATCGCTTCATGGACCCGACCACTTATATTTCACCGTGGTACGCGAGCCTGTCGGTGTCCACCGTGCGCGTGGTCGACGGCCGGGCCCAGCTGCTGGGTGCCACGAGCCTGATCGAGGCGGCCGCGCTGGACAAGTACGCGTTCCTGCGCGATTCGTACCTGCAGCGCCGGGAATACCTGATCCACGACGGCAATCCGCCGTCGCAGGATGACGAGGACGCGCCGCAGCAACCCCAGCCGAAGGCGCCCCAGGAGCAGGACGGCGGCAGCAAGCCCGCGCCGGCCGGAGCCGATACCAAAGAGGGCTGAGGCGCCGTGGGCAGCACGAAGGTCTGCCCGCCAGCCTTGTCCCGACAGTGCCTGGGCCGCCTGTGAGCGCGCTGTGAGGCCTGAAACAAAGTGTATGAAAGTGGCGTTCCATGCATGTGCAGGTACCATGCCCGGCTGACGCCTGTGTTTCAATGATTTCCGATGGCGGTGCGTTGTTGCCCTGTCGGATGGGCGCGAACCTGCCGATACCCTGCAGGTGACGTCCCCGGAAAGAAAGGAAAAAATTCACATGATCAAGCGACTGCTGCTTCCCTTCCTCACTGTTGTTGCCTTTGCCGGCGCTGGCGCCGCGCACGCGCAGCAGGCCGACGCCTCGACGCCGGACGGCCTGGTCAAGGCCGTGGTGAACGACGTGATGTCCACCGTGCAGTCCGACAAGGACATGCAGGCCGGCAATATCGGCAAGATTACCCAGCTCGTCGAGCAGAAGATCCTGCCGCACGCCAACTTCACGCGCACCACGCAGATCGCCATGGGCCGCAACTGGTCGAAGGCCACGCCGGAACAGCAGAAGGTGATTACCGACGAGTTCAAGACGCTGCTGATCCGCACGTACGCCGGCGCCATCGCCCAGATCCGCGACCAGAAGGTGCAGTTCCGTCCCTATCGCGGCACGGCTGACGACACCGACGCCACGATCCGCACCCAGGTCATCAACAAGGGCGAGCCGATCCAGATGGATTACCGCCTGGAAAAGACGGCCGAGGGCTGGAAGGTCTATGACATCAACGTGCTGGGCGCCTGGCTGACCGAGGCGTACAAGGGCAGCTTCAACACCATCGCCAACCAGCAGGGCGTGGACGGCGTCATCAAGACGCTGCAGGACCGCAACCGCCAGCTGGCCAACGCCAAGGGCTGAGCGGCCGATCCGCGCGATTCTGGTTGCGCCGCAGCACGGCGCGGCCAAACTGGTCTACAATGGCCAGACGCTCCCGCCTCCGGGCGGGAGTTTTCATTTCGACAAGCCCGTTTCACGTTTCCAGCTCCCATCCATCCATGCCTGCCCTTGGCGCCTCGCTGACCAACCGCAACGCCGCCGTCGTGCTGCGTGACGGCCTGTCGCGCGTGCAGCAGGGCGACGTGACGGTGGATTGCAGCGCGCTGACGCAGGTGGATTCCTCCGCCGTCGCCGTGCTGCTGGCCTGGCAACGGGCTGCCGCCGAGCGCGGCCAGTCGTTGACTGTCGCCGGTGCGTCGCCGCAGCTGCGGTCGCTGGCCACCCTCTATGGGGTCGAAGGCCTGCTGGGCCTGGCTACCGCCACCGCTACCCACCCGGAACACCACCACCACCGACATTGAACCGGCATCCGTCGCCGCGCGTGCCATTGCGTGCGGCCATGCGATGCCACGGCGTCGGGCCGATGGCCTGGCGCCGCGCCGGGCAGAGCGGGGGAACCCCCTCATCCCCTATAATTCCGGGTTGTTCGTCCCCAAGTCGCCCCCAAGTGTCCTGACACGATCCACAGGTGCTGCGCGGCTAACCTCAGGGGCGCCCCCCCAATCCAGGTAAGGCTGACCGCCAAGCGGCCCCATCCCAAGACATTCGGCCATGAAAGCCATCGAAATTACCGATGTCCGCAAGCGTTACCGCAACCTGCAGGCGCTCAAGGGTGTCAGTTTCAGCGTCGAGCGCGGGGAATTCTTCGGCCTGCTCGGCCCCAACGGCGCGGGCAAGACCACGCTGATATCCATTCTGGCCGGGCTGAACCGCGCCGATTCGGGTACGGTCAGCGTGCTGGGCCACGATGTGGTGGACGACTACCGCATGGCGCGCCGCATGCTGGGCGTGGTGCCCCAGGAGCTGGTTTTCGATCCGTTCTTCACGGTGCGCGAGACCCTGCGGCTGCAGTCGGGCTATTTCGGCCTGTCGCGCAATGACGACTGGATCGACGAGATCATGGCCAACCTCGATCTCACCAACAAGGCCGACAGCAACATGCGCCAGCTTTCGGGCGGCATGAAGCGCCGCGTGCTGGTGGCCCAGGCGCTGGTGCACCGTCCGCCCGTGATCGTGCTGGACGAACCCACCGCCGGCGTAGACGTGGAGCTGCGCCAGACCCTGTGGAAATTCATTTCGCGGCTGAACCGCGAAGGCCACACGATCATCCTGACCACCCACTACCTGGAAGAAGCCGAGGCACTGTGCGACCGCATCGCCATGCTCAAGTTCGGCGAGGTGGTGGCGCTGGACCGCACCAGCAGCCTGCTGAACCAGTTCGCGGGCCTGCAACTGGTTCTGACGCTGTCGAAGGGGTCGCTGCCGGCCGAACTGGACGCACTGCGCACGCCGGGCAACCCGGGCGAGCGCGCGCATCGCCTGCGGCTGTCGGGCTACGAGGCCGTGGAACCCATCCTGGCCGCGCTGCGCGCCGCCGGCTGTGAAATCGAAGACATGGAAATCAGCAAGGCCGACCTGGAGGATGTGTTCGTGCAGATCATGCGCCGCGAGGGCGAGATGCCCGGCAGCACGCCG
The DNA here is from genome assembly GCF_057815095.1 of Cupriavidus sp. 86D6. Classification (NCBI taxonomy): domain Bacteria; kingdom Pseudomonadati; phylum Pseudomonadota; class Betaproteobacteria; order Burkholderiales; family Burkholderiaceae; genus Cupriavidus; species Cupriavidus sp. 86D6. The sequence continues at coordinate 57,825 of NZ_JBYPSB010000016.1, forward strand.
AACGCCGCCATGGAGGCCGCGGCATGAAGAATCCCGCCGAGATCAATGTGGCCCAGCGCGAGGAACGGCGTCTGGCATCGATGAAAGTCGGCGGCCTGGTCGGCTTCCGCACGCTGCTCTACAAGGAAGTGCTGCGCTTCTGGAAGGTATCGTTCCAGACCGTGGCCGCGCCGGTGCTGACCGCCGTGCTGTACCTGCTGATCTTTGGCCATGTGCTCGAAGACCGCGTGCGCGTCTACGACCAGATCAGCTATACCGCCTTCCTGGTGCCGGGCCTGGTGATGATGAGCGTGCTGCAGAATGCGTTCGCCAACAGTTCGTCGTCGCTGATCCAGTCCAAGATTACCGGCAACCTGGTGTTCATCCTGCTGCCGCCGCTGTCGCATTGGGAAATGTTCGGCGCCTATGTGGCGGCGTCGATCATCCGCGGGCTCTGCGTGGGCCTGGGCGTGCTGCTGGTGACCGCCTGGTTTGCACACCTGCATTTTGCGCATCCGCTCTGGATCCTGGTGTTCGGGCTGGCCGGCGCGGGCATCCTGGGCACGCTGGGCCTGATCGCCGGCATCTGGGCCGAGAAGTTCGACCAGCTGGCCGCTTTCCAGAACTTTCTGATCATGCCGGCCACGTTCCTGTCCGGCGTGTTCTATTCGATTCATTCCTTGCCGCCGTTCTGGCAGGCCGTGTCGCACGCCAACCCGTTCTTCTACATGATCGACGGCTTCCGCTTCGGCTTCTTCGGCGTGTCCGACGTGCCGCCGCTGCACAGCCTGGCCGTGGTGGTCGTGGCGTTCGTGGTGCTGGCCGCGCTGGCGCTGCGCCTGCTGCGCAAGGGTTACAAGCTGCGGCACTGATTTGCCGCAAATCACCGAATTCACAGAGACAGACATGCTGCCTACTCCGGAACAAGTCAGGGATTACATTGCCCAAGGATTGCCCTGCGAACATCTGCACGTGGAGGGCGACGGCCAGCACTTCTTCGCCACGATCGTGAGCGGGGAATTCGAGGGCAAGCGCCTGATCCAGCGGCACCAGCGCGTCTACGCGGCGCTGGGCGACCGCATGCGCGCCGAGATCCATGCGCTGTCGATGAAGACGCTGACGCCGGCCGAATGGCAGGCCGACGGCGCCAAGTAAGGCGTCGATCCCTCACAAGACAACATACCGGCGGGTCCGACGCCGCCGGCTGACAAGACAGAAACATGGACAAATTCCAGATCCAGGGCAACGGGCCGCTCAAGGGCGAAGTCCGCGTCTCGGGCGCCAAGAACGCCGCCCTGCCCATCCTGTGTGCCGGCCTGCTGACCGCCGATACCGTATCGCTTTCCAACGTGCCCGACCTGCAGGACACGCGCACCATGCTCAAGCTGCTGCGCCAGATGGGCATGCAGGCCGACATGGTCAATGGCGTGGCCACGCTGAACGGCGCCGACATCAATTCGCCTGAAGCTTCCTACGACCTCGTGAAGACCATGCGCGCGTCGATCCTGGTGCTGGGCCCGCTGGTGGCCCGCTTCGGCGAGGCCCGCGTGTCGTTGCCGGGCGGCTGCGGCATTGGCGCACGCCCCGTGGACCAGCACATCAAGGGCCTGCAGGCCATGGGTGCGGAAATCACCATCGAGCACGGCTTCATCCACGCCCGCGCCAGCCGCCTGAAGGGCGCCCGCGTGGTGACGGACATGATCACCGTGACCGGCACCGAGAACCTGCTGATGGCCGCCACGCTGGCCGAAGGCGAGACCGTGCTGGAAAACGCCGCCCGCGAGCCCGAGGTGACCGATCTGGCCGAACTGCTGGTCAAGATGGGCGCGAAAATCGAGGGCATCGGCACCGACCGCCTGATCGTGCAGGGCGTGGACAAGCTCCACGGCGCGCAGCACAGCGTGGTGGCCGACCGTATCGAGGCCGGCACGTTCCTGTGCGCGGCCGCCGCGTCGCTGGGCGACATCGTCGTGCGCGACGTCCCGCCGCTGATCCTGGACGCCGTGCTGATCAAGCTGCGCGAGACCGGTGCCACGGTCGAGACCGGCGACGACTGGATCCGCCTGGCCATGCCGCAACGGCCGCAGGCCGTGAGCTTCCGGACGTCGGAATACCCGGCCTTCCCGACCGACATGCAGGCCCAGTTCATGGCCCTGAACGCGGTGGCCGAAGGCACGGCGCGCATCACCGAGACGATCTTCGAAAACCGCTTCATGCACGTGCAGGAGCTGAACCGTCTGGGCGCGAACATCACGGCCGAGGGCAACACCGCGGTGGTGACCGGCGTGCCGCGCCTGTCGGGCGCCAACGTGATGGCCACCGACCTGCGTGCATCGGCCAGTCTCGTCATTGCCGGCCTGGTGGCCGATGGCGAAACGACGATCGACCGCATCTACCACCTGGATCGCGGCTACGACCGCATGGAAGACAAGCTGTCGGCCGTCGGCGCGAAGATCCGCCGGATCGCCTGAACCAGAAGCCGCCGCCCCAAGCCGCCCCGAACCTTGAAGAACTGACGATGAGTCCCGCTTTCAACGCCTCGCCCAACCAGCTGACGCTGGCACTGTCCAAGGGCCGCATCTTTACCGAAACGCTGCCGCTGCTGGCCGCGGCCGGCATTCAGGTGACCGAGGACCCCGAGACCTCGCGCAAGCTGATCCTGCCCACGTCGGACCCGGCCGTGCGCGTGATCATCGTGCGCGCGTCGGACGTGCCGACCTACGTGCAGTATGGCGCGGCCGACTTCGGCGTGGCCGGCAAGGACGTGCTGATGGAGCACGGCATGACCGGCCTGTACGCGCCGATCGACCTGAACATCGCGCGCTGCCGCATGTCGGTGGCGGTGCCTGCCGGGTTCGACTACGCCAACGCGGTGCGGCAGGGCGCGCGCCTGGCCGTGGCCACCAAGTACGTGCAGACCGCCCGCGAGCACTTCGCCAAGAAGGGCGTGCACGTGGACCTGATAAAGCTGTACGGCTCGATGGAGCTGGGCCCGCTGGTGGGGCTGTCCGATGCCATCGTCGACCTGGTCAGCACCGGCGGCACGCTGCGCGCGAACAACCTGGTCGAAGTGGAGGAGATCGTGCAGATCTCGTCTCGCCTGGTGGTCAACCAGGCGGCGCTGAAGCTCAAACGGGAACGGTTGGCGCCGATCCTGGAAGCATTCGAACGGGCCTCGGCGGCGCTCGCCTGAGGTACGCACAAGTTGAACCCGACCGGGAATCCGTCAGGGATTCCCCGAGGACAAGCAGTCATGAACGACACCGATATGGAAAACCTGTCGATCCGCCGGCTCGACTCGACCGAGCCCGGCTTTGCCGATGCCCTGCGCCAGGTGCTGGCGTTCGAGGCGTCGGAAGACGAGGCCATCGATCGCGCCGCTGCCGATATCCTGGCTGACGTGCGCCGCCGCGGCGACGAGGCCGTGCTCGAATACACGCGCCGTTTCGACCGCCTGGAAGCCCCCTCGATGGGCGCGCTGGAGCTGTCGCAATCCCAACTGGAAGCGGCGCTGGAAGACCTGGAGCCGAAGCGCCGCGCCGCGCTGGAGGCCGCCGCCGCCCGCGTGCGCGCCTACCACGAGAAGCAGAAGATCGAATGCGGCAGCCATAGCTGGGAATACACCGAGGCCGACGGCACCATGCTGGGCCAGAAGGTGACCCCGCTGGACCGCGTGGGCCTGTACGTGCCCGGCGGCAAGGCCGCTTACCCGTCGTCGGTGCTGATGAATGCGATCCCCGCGCGCGTGGCTGGCGTCAAGGAAGTGATCATGGTCGTGCCCACGCCCGGTGGCGTGCGCAACGAACTGGTGCTGGCCGCCGCGCAGATCGCCGGCGTGGACCGGGTGTTCACGATCGGCGGCGCGCAGGCCGTGGGCGCGCTGGCGTTCGGTACCGCCACGCTGCCGCAGGTGGACAAGATCGTCGGCCCGGGCAATGCCTATGTGGCCGCCGCCAAGCGCCGCGTGTTCGGCACGGTCGGCATCGACATGATCGCCGGCCCGTCGGAAATCCTGGTGATCTGCGACGGCACGACCGATCCGGACTGGGTGGCCATGGACCTGTTCTCGCAGGCCGAGCACGACGAACTGGCGCAGTCGATCCTGCTGTGTCCGGACGAGGCCTACCTGAACCGCGTGGAAGAGAGCATCCAGCGCCAGTTGCCGACGATGCCGCGCCGCGAAGTCATCGCCGCCTCGCTGGCCGGGCGCGGTGCCCTGGTCAAGGTGCGCGACATGGAAGAAGCCTGCGAGATCGCCAACGCCATCGCGCCCGAGCACCTGGAGATTTCGGCCGAACACCCGCGCCAGTGGAGCGAGAAGATCCGCCATGCGGGCGCCATCTTCCTGGGCCGCTATACCAGCGAGTCGCTGGGCGACTACTGCGCGGGCCCGAACCACGTGCTGCCCACCTCGCGCACCGCGCGCTTCTCGTCGCCGCTGGGCGTGTACGACTTCCAGAAGCGTTCGAGCCTGATCGAGGTCAGCGAGGGCGGGGCGCAGATGCTGGGCCAGATCGCCGCCGAACTGGCCTATGGCGAGGGGCTGCAGGCCCACGCGCGCAGCGCCGAGTACCGATTCAAGCGTTAAGACATGCCGCAAGGCACGAAACCATAGGACCATCATGCCAGCCGTAGACCCATCCCTGATCGAACGCATCATCCGTGACGACGTGCGCGCCATGGGCGCCTATCATGTCGCCGACTCGCACGGACTGGTGAAGCTCGACGCGATGGAGAACCCGTACCGGCTGCCGCCCGACCTGCGCGGCCAACTGGCCGCGCGGCTGGGCGAGGTGGCCCTGAACCGCTACCCGGTGCCCAGCAGCGAGGCGCTGCGCGCGCAGCTCAAGTCGGTCATGAAGGTGCCAGCCGGCATGGACGTGATGCTGGGCAACGGTTCGGACGAACTGATCAGCATCATTTCGCTGGCCGCATCGAAGCCGGGTGCCAAGGTGCTGGCGCCGGTGCCTGGCTTCGTCATGTATGCGATGTCGGCTCAGTTTGCGGGCCTCGGGTTTGTCGGCGTGCCGTTGCGTGCGGATTTCACGCTGGACCGCGCCGCCATGCTGGCCGCGATGGCCGAGCACAAGCCCGCCATCATCTATCTGGCCTACCCGAACAACCCCACCGGCAACCTGTTCGACGCCGCCGACATGGAAGCGATCGTGCGCGCCGCGCAGGGCGAGGTATGCCAGAGCCTGGTGGTGGTGGACGAGGCCTACCAGCCGTTCGCCCAGGAAAGCTGGATGCCGCGCCTGACCGGGTTCGGCAACCTGCTGGTGATGCGCACGGTGTCGAAGCTGGGGCTCGCCGGTATCCGCCTGGGCTACATGGCGGGGTCGCCGGAATGGCTGTCGCAACTGGACAAGGTGCGCCCGCCGTACAACGTCAACGTGCTGACCGAAGCCACCGCGCTGTTCGCGCTGGAACATGTGGATGTGCTGGACGACCAGGCCGCCCAGCTGCGTGCCGAGCGCGCGAAGCTGGCCGACGCCATGGCGGCCATGCCGGGCGTGACGGTCTACCCGAGCGCCGCCAACTTCCTGCTGGTGCGCGTGCCGGATGCGGCACAGACGTTCGAGCGCGTGCTGGCGCGGAAGGTATTGATCAAGAACGTGAGTAAAATGCACGCATTGCTGGCCAACTGTCTGCGCGTGACGGTCAGCACCCCCGAAGAAAACGCGCAGTTTCTTGAGGCATTCCGTGCCTCATTGCAGGATTAACCCCACCATGCGTGTTGCAGAGGTCACCCGCAATACCTCGGAAACGCAAATCCGCGTTTCGCTGAACCTTGATGGCACCGGCCGCCAGAAGCTGGCTTCCGGCGTGCCATTCCTCGACCACATGCTGGACCAGATTGCCCGGCATGGCATGTTCGACCTGGAGGTGGAGGCCACGGGCGACACCCATATCGACGACCACCACACGGTGGAAGACGTCGGCATTACGCTGGGCCAGGCCGTGGCGCGCGCCATCGGCGACAAGAAGGGCATCACCCGCTACGGCCACAGCTATGTGCCGCTGGACGAGTGCCTGTCGCGCGTGGTGATCGACTTCTCGGGCCGCCCGGGGCTGGAATTCCACGTGCCGTTCACGCGCGCCCGGGTGGGCAGCTTCGACGTCGACCTGACGATCGAGTTCTTCCGCGGCTTCGTCAACCACGCCGGGGTGACGCTCCATATCGACAACCTGCGCGGCATCAACGCCCACCACCAGTGCGAAACGGTGTTCAAGGCCTTTGGCCGTGCGTTGCGCATGGCGGTGGAGCTGGATCCGCGTGCGGCCAACCAGATTCCATCGACCAAGGGTACGCTCTGACCCATACTGGTGTCTGACCTGAAACACTGACCTGCGCCCCCATATAGCAGGCGTGCCGGCTGGTTGCGGCGACGCTGACAACCCCGGACACACCCGCATCCGATGGATACGCTCAAGTCTTTCATCTCGCTGCTGGCGCTGATCAATCCGATCGGGGCGATCCCGTTCTTCATCAGCCTGACCAGCCAGCAGACCGAGGCGGAGAAGCTGAAGACGATCAAGACGGCGTCGATTGCCGTGGCGATCGTGGTGGGCTTGTCGGCGTTGCTGGGCCAGCAGATCATCGAGTTCTTCAATATCTCGGTGGCGTCGCTGCAGGTGGGCGGCGGGCTGATCATGATCATGATGGCCATGAACATGCTCAACGCCCAGACGGGCCGGACCAAGGCCACGCCCGAGGAAGAGGACGAGGCCGAGGCCAAGACCAGTATCGCGGTGGTGCCGCTGGCGCTGCCGTTGCTGACCGGGCCGGGATCGATCAGCACCGTGATCGTGTATGCGGGCAAGACGAATCACTGGTACGAGCTGCTGATCCTGGTCGGGATCGGCGTGCTGCTGGGGCTGGTGGTGTATGGCACGTTCCGTGCGGCGGACCCCATCGCACGGGTGGTTGGCAGGACCGGGATCAATATCGGCACGCGCCTGATGGGATTGATCCTGTCGGCGCTGGCCGTTGAATTCATTGTGGACGGGCTGAAGACATTGTTGCCTGTTTTGAAATCATGACTACCATAGCAATTGTGGATTACGGCATGGGCAACCTGCGCTCGGTGGCGCAGGCTCTGCGTGCCGCGGCACCGGAAGCGGACGTGCAGGTTGTGGACCGCCCCGAGGCGATCCGCGCGGCGGACCGCGTGGTGCTGCCGGGGCAGGGTGCGATGCCCGACTGCATGGGCGCCCTGGGAGATTCGGGGCTGCAGCAGGCCGTGCTGGAGGCCGCGGCGTCGAAGCCGATGCTGGGTGTGTGCGTTGGCGAACAGATGCTGTTCGAACGCAGCAGTGAAGTCAGGTCGGGCGCGGCCAGCACGCCAGCCCTGGGCCTGATGCCGGGCGAGGTGATCCGCTTTGAACTGGAAGGGATGATGCAGCCGGATGGCTCGCGCTTCAAGGTGCCGCAGATGGGCTGGAACCGCGTGCGGCAGGCAATGGCGCACCCGATGTGGCAGGGCATCCCGGACAACAGCTGGTTTTACTTCGTGCACAGCTATTATGTGCAGGCGCAGGAGCCCGCGCATATTGCCGGCGAGACGGACTATGGCGTCGTGTTTACCAGCGCGGTGGCACGCGATAATATTTTCGCCACGCAGTTCCACCCGGAGAAGAGCGCCGCGATGGGTTTGCAGCTATACCGGAATTTCGTGCACTGGAATCCGTAAAGCGTCAGAAGCACCTGTTACCAGAAGCGCCACAAGATCAACAGCGATACCTGCCGTTCAGAGCCACCGACCCAGACTGCATCCACTGCAAAACTGACATGACCTGAGCGCCCGCGCAGCCCGCGCTGGCATCGCTGCCCTTTTCCTTTACACAACCACCACGCTCGTTACGCTATGTTGCTCATTCCGGCCATCGACCTGAAGGACGGTCAGTGTGTACGCCTCAAACAAGGCGATATGGACCAGGCTACCGTCTTTTCCGAAGATCCCGCCGCCATGGCACGTCACTGGGTGAACCAGGGTGCGCGTCGCCTGCATCTGGTCGACCTGAACGGCGCCTTTGTTGGCAAGCCCCGCAACGAGGCAGCCATCAAGGCCATCATCGCGGAAGTCGGCGACGAGATTCCGGTCCAGCTCGGCGGGGGTATCCGCGATCTGAACACGATCGAACGCTGGCTCGACGACGGCCTGTCGTACGTGATCATCGGCACCGCGGCCGTGAAGAACCCCGGATTCCTGAAGGACGCCTGCTCGGCGTTCGGCGGCCACATCATCGTCGGGCTCGATGCCAAGGACGGCAAGGTGGCCACCGATGGCTGGAGCAAGCTGACGGGCCATGAAGTGGCGGATCTGGCACGCAAGTACGAAGACTACGGCGTGGAAGCCATCATCTACACCGACATCGGCCGCGACGGCATGCTGCAGGGCATCAACATCGACGCCACGGTCAAGCTGGCCCAGTCGATGTCGATCCCGGTGATCGCCAGCGGCGGCCTGTCGAACATGGCCGACATCGACCAGCTCTGCGCCGTGGAAGGCGAGGGCGTGGAAGGTGTGATCTGCGGCCGCGCGATCTATTCGGGCGACCTGGTCTTTGCCGACGCCCAGGCGCACGCGGACAAGCTGACGGCCGAGTAACCGGCGGCCGCGTCACGCCACCAGGCAGGACGCCACAACCAGCCGTGCCCCGGGCGGGCGCGGCAGGCAAGGAACCACATGCTAGCCAAACGTATCATCCCCTGCCTCGACGTCACCAACGGGCGGGTGGTCAAGGGTGTCAACTTCGTCGAACTGCGCGATGCTGGCGACCCCGTGGAAATCGCTCGCCGCTATGACGAGCAGGGTGCCGATGAAATCACTTTTCTCGACATCACCGCGACCAGCGACGGTCGCGACCTGATCCTTCATATCATCGAGGCCGTGGCTTCGCAGGTGTTCATCCCGCTGACCGTGGGCGGCGGCGTGCGCGCCGTGGAAGACGTGCGCCGGCTGCTCAATGCCGGGGCGGACAAGATCAGCGTGAATTCGTCGGCCATCGCCAATCCGCAACTGGTTTCAGATGCGACCGGCAAGTACGGCTCGCAGTGCATCGTGGTGGCCATCGATGCCAAGCGCAGTTCGGCGCCGGGCGAGCCGGCCCGCTGGGAAGTCTTTACCCACGGCGGACGCAAGGCGACCGGCCTGGACGCCGTGGAGTGGGCCCGCGAGATGGCGCGCCGCGGCGCCGGCGAAATCCTGCTGACCAGCATGGACCGCGACGGCACCAAGAGCGGATTCGACCTGGAACTGACGCGCGCGGTCAGCGACGCCGTGCCGGTACCCGTTATTGCATCAGGTGGCGTGGGCGGCCTGCAGGATCTGGCCGATGGCATCAAGCTCGGTCACGCGGATGCGGTGCTGGCGGCCAGCATCTTCCACTACGGCCAGCACACCGTTGGCGAAGCAAAGGCATTCATGGCCCGCGAGGGCATCCCCGTCCGGATCTGATCATGGCAAAGAAGTGGTTGAACAAGGTGAAGTGGGACGACAACGGCCTGGTGCCGGTGATCGTCCAGGAGACGGGGTCCAATGACGTGCTGATGTTCGCGTTCATGAACCGCGAGGCGCTGCAGCGCACGGTTGAGTTGGGCGAGGCCGTGTTCTGGTCGCGCTCGCGCAAGCGCCTGTGGCACAAGGGCGAGGAGTCGGGCCACGTGCAGAAGGTGCACGAAATCCGGCTGGATTGCGACGAGGACGTGGTCCTGCTGAAGGTCACCCAGATCGACAGCATTGCCTGCCATACCGGCCGGCACTCGTGTTTCTTCCAGAAGTTCGAAGGCGACGTCGAGTCGGGCGACTGGCATACCGTCGAGCCGGTGATCAAGGACCCTTCGGCGATCTACGCGGCCAAGCCATGAGCCAGGACACGCAAACGACTGGCTCGGCCGACTCGGCAGACGTGCTGGCCCGCGTGGCCGCCACGCTGGAATCGCGCAAGCCCGAAAACGGCGGCGACCCCGACAAATCCTATGTGGCCAAGCTGTTCAGGAAGGGCGACGACGCCATCCTGAAGAAGATCGGCGAGGAAGCCACCGAGACCGTAATGGCGGCCAAGGACGCCCGCGCGGCCGGCCTGGCCGACGAAGCCGTGGGCAAGGTGGTCTACGAAGTGGCCGATCTCTGGTTCCACACGATGGTGCTGCTCTCGCATATCGGCGCCACGCCGGCCGACGTGGTCAACGAACTGGCGCGCCGCGAGGGGCTGTCGGGGCTGGTCGAGAAAGCCAGTCGCAAGGAGTAGCATTGAGCCTATGGCCGCCCGGAATGTTCCGGACACGGCATAACGCGGTGCAACGCTGGAGGGCACGATGGCGACGGACTACACCACGCAGGTGACGACAACCGCTGATGCGGACAAGCTCGACGGATTGCGCAAGCTGACGCACATCCTTTATGCGCTGTATGCGATCCACTGGTTTACGGGCGGCATTACGGCGCTGATCGCCATCATCGTCAACTACGTAAAGCGCGATGACACCCGGGGAACGGTGTATGCCTCGCACTTTGCGTGGCAGATCCGCACGTTCTGGTGGTCGATCGTCTGGTACGTGGCGGGCGGCATCATGTTCGTGACGGTGTTGCTGTTCCCCGTGGCAATCGCCGTTTTCTGCATTTTGTCACTGTGGATACTGTATCGTATCGTCAAGGGCTGGCTGTACCTGAACGACCGCAGGCCGATGTATCCGGGCGAGCCGTTCTGAAGCCAGACCGGCAAGATCGCGACAAAAGTGGCAGCAGGACGGCACAATTTGGTGCAGTGTGCTGACAAGCTGCAACAAGAACTTCATGAAATCCCAGGACAATTGCATTTTCTGCAAGATCGTGGCCGGTCAGATCCCGTCCAGCAAGCTGTACGAGGACGACGATCTGCTGGCGTTTCACGATATCCATCCCAAGGCGCCGGTACACTTTCTGGTCATTCCGAAATCGCATGTCGATTCGCTGGCTGACTGCGGGTCCGGCGATGCGGATGTGCTTGCTAGAATAATGCTCAAGGTGCCCGAACTGGCACGCCTTGCCGGCTGCAACAACGGCTTCCGTACGGTGATCAACACCGGCACGGACGGCGGACAGGAGGTGTTCCATCTCCATCTGCACGTACTCGGCGGCCCGCGCGACCAGTGGAAGTCACCGGCGTTCTGAACGCAGGTTCGGGAAGCCTGGCATGAGAAGGGGCTGGGGCAGCGATGTCCCGGCCAGATGTTGCGTCGGGTACCGTCGCCCCGACGCGGCCTTTGAAGGACGGAACTACGGGGCCGGGCGATCATATTCCGACGCCCGCGGCTTTATCAGGAGCAAGAAATGGGTTCGTTTAGCATTTGGCACTGGCTGATCGTGCTGGTGATCGTCATGCTCGTCTTCGGTACCAAGAAGCTGCGCAATATCGGCCAGGACCTGGGTGGCGCGGTGAAGGGCTTCAAGGATGGCATGAAGGACGGCAACGCCGAGGAACCTGGCGCCAAGCCCGCCGCCGCGGCCAAGGAACTGCGCGACGCCACCACGATCGACGTGGAAGCCAAGGAAAAGCAGCGCCAGGAATAATCCGCCGGCCGTTTTTTTCTTGTCAGCCATCCTCCCGGCGGCCGCGCACGGCGCGGCCCGCCAATCCTGTGTCTCAGTTCCGGTTTTCGCATGATCGATCTCGGCATTTCCAAGCTGGCACTGATCGGCGCCGTGGCGCTGATCGTGATCGGCCCCGAGCGTCTGCCAAAGGTGGCGCGCACGGTCGGCGCCCTAGTCGGTCGCGCACAACGCTATATCAATGACGTCAAGGCCGAGGTCAGCCGCGAGGTCGAACTCGAGGAACTGCGCAAGATGCGCACGGAATTCGAGAACGCCGCGCGCGACGTCGAGCAGACCATCCACAAGGAAGTCAACGAACACACCCAGGCGCTGAACGAGGCACTGGGCGGTGTGGAGGCTTCCGGCACGGGCGGATCCGACGCCAGCGGCGTCAGCGCCGGCTATGTGCCCAGCTGGGACAGCGCGCACAAATCCCATAACGGCCGCAAGAGCTGGCGCGTCAAGCAGGGCGCGCGGCCGATCTGGTTCAAGCGCCAGCAGAACGTGCGCGTGTGGGTGCAGTCCGGCGCGGCCCGCGTCAAGCGTCATCGCACGGCCAGCGGCCGTAACCGTTCCTTCTTCGAGTAAGCATGGCGGGCACCCAAGACCCCAACGACTCCCACGATCCCAACGACGAGTCCCAGCAAGAGACCTTCATTTCCCACCTGATCGAGCTGCGCGAGCGGCTGGTGAAGGCGGTGGCGGGGGTCATCATCGTCTTTCTTGGCCTGGTCTACTGGGCGGCGGAAATCTTCAACCTGTTCTCGGCGCCGCTGACGCAGTCGCTGCCCAAGAACGGCCGCATGATCGTGACCGATGTCACCGGTTCGTTTTTCGTGCCGATGAAGGTCACGATGCTGGTGTCGTTCCTGATCGCGCTGCCATGGGTGCTCTACCAGATCTGGCGCTTTGTCGCGCCGGGGCTGTACCAGCATGAGAAGAAGCTGATCCTGCCGCTGGTGAGCAGCAGCTACGTGCTGTTCCTGTGCGGCGTGGCCTTCGCATACTTTCTGGTGTTCCCGACGGTGTTCCACTTCATGGCGCACTACAACGCGCCGCTCGGGGCCGAGATGTCGACCGACATCGACAAGTACCTGAGCTTTGCCATGACGACCTTCCTGGCATTCGGCATCACCTTCGAGGTGCCGGTGGTGGTGATCGTGCTGGTGAAGTTCGGCGTGGTGGAACTGGAAAAACTCAAGCAGATCCGTCCGTACGTGATTGTTGGCGCATTCATCATCGCCGCCGTGGTCACGCCGCCTGATGTGATGTCACAACTGTTGCTCGCCGTTCCGCTAGTGGCACTGTACGAGCTGGGCCTGTTGATGGCCCGTTTTGTGACAAGGCAGCCGCTTGGCGCCCCTGCCGAAGGTGAAACGCAGGCAGACTGAGTTCCGGGACAGTTGTTAACGGGCTGTATCCGGATAGTCTGAATGCTGTGTTTTGCACCAAATTGGTGAAATCCCCCGTGTTTGCTGTTGCTTCGTCACAACAAGAAGCGTCGGTAAACCGTGTTTACGGCGAAAAAGACTTCTGACGCGCTGGGGGGGTGACACATAATACGACGCAGACGTGAAGGTTAATGCGTCGCCCAAGCACTTGGGCAACCAAGATTTCCCAATCAGTTGACAAGGAAAGTGTCGATATGAAGATGAAACTGTTTGCAGCTGCCGTTGCCGCTCTGGCCGCCGGCGGTGCCTATGCCCAGTCGAGCGTGACCCTGTACGGTGTGGTTGACGCTGGCGTTGAGTACGCTAACCACCAGCCGGGCGTGACCGGTAGCCACGACGTAGTTCGCCTGACCTCGGGCAACATGTCCGGCAGCCGTTGGGGCCTGCGCGGCGTGGAAGACCTGGGCGGTGGCCTGAAGGGCGTCTTCGTGCTGGAAAGCGGTTTCAACCTGGACACCGGCACGTCGGGTCAAGGTGGCCGTCTGTTCGGTCGTCAAGCTTTCGTGGGTCTGCAAAGCCAGTACGGTACGCTGAGCCTGGGCCGTCATCAGACGCCGTTCTATGACTTCGGTCTGGCCTTCGATCCGATGGCCATCTCGACGAACTACTCGATCACCGCTCAAGACGCTGGCTTCTCGAGCCGCGCTGACAACTCGATCAAGTACACCGGCACGTTCGGTGGCCTGACCGGCTCGCTGCTGTACAGCACCGGCGCCAACACCGTTGGTACGGCCAACGCCTTCCAAGGCGTTTCGGGAGAAATCCCGGGTAACTACCACACCGGTCGTGAGTACAGCGCCAGCCTGATTTACAACGGCGGCCCGTTCTCGATCGGCGCGATCTTCGACGAAACCAACCTGGGCGCTCCGGTGGCCGGTGCGGGTACGAACCCGAACGCCAAGATCCAGCGCGCTTCGGTGGCTGGTACGTATGCCTTCGGCCCGGCCAAGGTGTTCGCTGGTTATCGTTACGCCCACGCTCTGTCGGGCGCGATCCTGCCGGGTGGCGTGACCACCAACAACGGTACGCTGTCGAACGCTACGGTGTCGAACCTGTACTGGCTGGGTGCTGGCTACCAGCTGACCCCGGCTCTGTCGCTGACGGGCGCCGCTTACTACCAAGACTTCCGCAACACCAAGGCTGATCCGTGGTCGTTCGTGGTGTCGACGGACTACGCCTTCTCGAAGCGCACCGACGCGTACCTGAACCTGTCGTACGCCAAGAACAAGGACGGTTCGACCCTGGGCGTGTCGTCGGGTCAAACCGGCAACCAAGGTGGTTCGGGCTTCGGTACGACGCAAGGTTCGTACAACCAGTTCGGCGCTGTGGTTGGTGTTCGCCACAAGTTCTAATTTGATGCGGGTGTAAGCCCGCTTCAGATTCGGCTTGATCAAAACGCCGGTATCCGAAAGGATGCCGGCGTTTTGTTTTTGGCGCGGCGAATAGCTCTGCGCGTCACGGTTCACGGCTCACGTATGGGTGCGGTGGCTGGCGAGGCGAAATGCGGCGTGGGCCCGTATCGTGACGCCGGGGCGGCCCCCATCGACACCCCGCGCGCGCGGTTGCCCCAGCTGATCATTCCCGAGGGCATCTGTACAGCATCAAGGCGGTAGGAATGGTGCGCGCGTAATTCGATCTCGTGTAGCGTTCCTGTCCTGCGCCCTTGCCGCAGGTCTCACGCTACAAGATGCACACCTGGCACGAGGGGAGAGCGATCGCCGCAACTGTTTCCGGCGCGCTTCATCGGCTCGCAGCCCACATCGCATGTCATATCGACTGCCGCTGGACACCTGCCAGAATACAAAAAGCCCCGGCCATCACTGGCAGGGGCTTTCGCTTTGAAGCCGTAACGCTAAGGGTTCGGCTGAGCGTCAGCTAGAGCTAGCCGTAGGGCGGCAGCGAAACCGCCTGCTACCCATCACTCTTCCTCGTCCAGCGGCATGGCGCGGCGCGGCGGCGGCGGGCGCTTGCCGATCATCACCGCGATGTCGGCCGGCTTGCCACGGCGAATCACCTTCATCTTGACTTCGGCACCCGGCTTGAGCTGCGCGATGGCATTGAGCAGCGCAGTCGTATCCGAAATCACCTGGTTGTCGACCGATACCAGTACGTCGCCAGGCTTCACGCCGGCCTTGTCGGCTGGCCCGCCCTGGACTACTGCGGCGATCAGCGCACCTTCCTTCGCATCCAGGCCAAACGATTCGGCGATCTCCGGCGTCAGGTCCTGGGGCTCCACGCCGATCCAGCCGCGCGTCACGCTGCCGGTCGAGATGATCGATTCCATCACCTGCTTGGCCGTCGATACGGGAATAGCGAAACCGATACCCAGCGAGCCGCCGGAGCGTGAATAGATCGCGGTGTTGATACCCAGCAGGTTGCCCTGCGCATCCACCAGCGCGCCGCCCGAGTTGCCCGGGTTGATGGCTGCGTCGGTCTGGATGAAGTTTTCGAAGGTATTGATGCCAAGGTGGCTGCGTCCCAGCGCCGAGACGATACCCATCGTCACGGTCTGGCCGACGCCGAACGGATTGCCGATGGCCAGCACCACATCGCCCACCTTCACGTTCTCGATGCGGCCCAGCGTGATCGCGGGCAGATCCTTGAGCGTGATCTTCAGGACGGCCAGATCGGTCTCGGGATCGGAACCCACGACCTTCGCGTTGGCCTTGCGACCGTCGGTCAGCGCCACCTCGATTTCATCGGCGCCATCCACCACATGGTGGTTGGTTAGAATGTAACCCTCGGCGCTGACGATCACGCCTGAACCCAGGCTGGACACCGGCTCCTGGCGTTCCGGCAGCCGATCGCCAAAGAAGAACCGGAACCACGGATCCTCCGCCTGGGGGTTGGGCGACCGTTTCGTGCCGTTCTTGCTGGTGAAGATGTTGACCACCGCAGGCATCGCTTCCTTGGCGGCATCGCTATAGGAACCCTGCGCTGCAGAGCCGGCCACGCTGGGCACGACTTCCTTCAGTGCCACGATAGGCGACCCCGACTGCACGGCCACCCGCCCGCGTTGCAGCCATTCGGGTTTGAGCGTGGCTATCACAAACCACACGGCCAGCACGACCGTGACGGCCTGAGCAAAGAACAGCCAGAATCGGCGCAACATATCGGAGTTTTGACCAGAAAATGAAAACCAAAGAGCTGGAATTGTACTTGAACGACCTGCTGGAAGTTTCCCGCTTCAAGGACTATTGCCCGAATGGGCTCCAAGTGCAAGGTCGCCCCGAAGTCACCCACATCGTGACGGGCGTCACCGCCAGCCTGGCGCTGATCGACGCTGCCATCGAGGCCGGCGCCGACGCCATCCTGGTGCATCACGGTTACTTCTGGAAGAACGAAGATGCACGTGTCATCGGTCAAAAACACGCGAGATTGAAGAAACTCCTAGCGGCCGACATCAACCTGATGGCCTTCCACCTGCCGCTGGATAATCACGCGGAACTGGGCAACAACGCGCAACTGGGCCTGCAACTGGGCATCGCACCGAACGGTCGTTTCAGCGACGACCAACTGGGCTGGACGGGCACGTTGCCGCAGCCGATGCCGCTGCACGCCTTCGCCGCCCACGTGGGCGGCGTGCTCGACCGCGAACCGCTCACCCTTGGCGATCCGGATCAGATGGTTCGCAGCGTGGGTTGGTGCACCGGCGGCGCGCAGGGGTATTTCGCGGCAGCCGTCGCGGCGGGCGTGGATGTTTACCTGAGCGGGGAAGTGTCGGAGCCCACCACGCATCTGGCGCGAGAGAGCGGGGTAGCCTATATCGCAGCCGGCCACCACGCCACGGAACGGTATGGCATCCGGGCCGTGGGCGAACATCTGGTGCAACGTTTCGACCTGCGCCACACCTTTATCGATATTCCGAACCCGGTCTGAGCAGCCGGGCCCCGGAATTTTCGGCCAGATCGGACCCGCTCGGGCGCAATCAGGCGCGCGGGGCCTTCAGGCTGTCGCGAATTTCACGCAGCAGCTTGATGTCCTCGGGCGTTTCGGCCGGCTTCGGCGCTTCCTGCTCCTTCTCGCGCATCTTGTTGAACGCCCGGACCATCAGGAAGATGATGAACGCGAGGATGACAAAGTTGACCACAATGGTCAGGAAATTGCCGTAGGCGAACACCGGCACGCCTGCCTTCTTCAAGGCATCGAGGGTGTGCGGCACACCCGGCGGCGGCTCGGCCAGCATGACGAACATGTTCGAAAAATCGAGCTTGCCCACGACGCGGCCCACCAGCGGCATGATCAGGTCGTTGACGACAGAATCGACGATCTTCCCGAACGCAGCGCCGATGATCACACCCACAGCCAGGTCGATCACGTTGCCGCGCATCGCGAAAGTTCGGAACTCGCTCATCATTCCCATCGGTTTTTCTCCAATTTGTTGTTCCAGATTAACGTTTGTATTTGACAAAGCCTGCATCATCGCAACCTCGAGTGCAAGTCTGGATGCCGCATTAGAACGCTTTCCGCTGCGATTCCCCATCCGATCCCATGAACGATTATCGGCGCCACGGCTATCAGTAGTTCGCCTATCGTCGCCAGATGTGCCTCAGGTATAATTTTTTGTTGACGCAGGATTCAATTGATGACATCCCCTGGGGTTTGGAATGAGTGACCAGCAAGACGTGAAGAACGTAGACAAAGGTCGCCGCAATTGGTTGATCGCGACCTCAGTCGCGGGCGGCGTAGGAGGCGTTGCAGTAGCAGTACCGTTCGTCAGCACCTTTGCACCGTCGGAAAAGGCCAAGGCCGCCGGGGCGCCCGTCGAAGCCGACGTGGGCGGCCTGAAACCCGGCGAAATGATGACGGTTGAATGGCGCGGCAAACCGGTCTGGATCCTGCGCCGTACCCCCGAAATGCTTGCCTCGCTCAAGAAGACCGACGCAGAGGTAGCGGACCCCGGTTCGGACGTTCCCTTCACCATGAAGACGCCGGACTATTGCAAGAACGAGACCCGTTCGCGCGCCGAACACAAGGACCTGCTGGTCGTGGTCGGCATCTGCTCCCATCTTGGCTGTTCGCCCTCGGGCCCGTTTGCCTCGGGCGCCAACCCGCAGCTTGGCGCGGACCCCGGCTTCCTGTGCCCCTGCCACGGTTCCACCTTCGATCTGGCAGGCCGCGTGTTCAAGAACAAGCCTGCCCCGCAGAATCTTGACGTACCCCCGTACCAGTTCCTGTCCGACACCAAGATCGTGATCGGCAAGGACGAGAAAGGAGAAGCGTGATCATGGCGGCCGAAAAAGAAGTCAAGACTACCGGGCTGCTGGGCTGGATCGACGCCCGTTTCCCCGCGACGCAGCTTTGGGAAGACCACCTCTCCAAGTATTACGCACCGAAGAACTTCAACTTCTGGTACTTCTTCGGATCGCTGGCGCTGCTGGTGCTGGTCATCCAGATCGTCACCGGCATCTTCCTGGTGATGAACTACAAGCCAGACGGCACGCTCAACGCGGCCGGCATTCCCGTGGCGTTCGCCAGCGTGGAGTTCATCATGCGCGAGGTCCCGTGGGGCTGGCTGGTGCGCTACATGCATTCCACCGGCGCCTCGGCGTTCTTCGTCGTGGTGTACCTGCACATGTTCCGCGGGCTGCTGTACGGCTCGTACCGCAAGCCGCGCGAGCTGGTCTGGATCTTCGGCTGCCTGATCTTCCTGTGCCTGATGGCCGAAGCGTTCATGGGCTACCTGCTGCCGTGGGGCCAGATGTCGTACTGGGGCGCGCAGGTGATCGTGAACCTGTTCTCGGCGATCCCGGTGATCGGCCAGGACCTGTCGCTGTTCATCCGCGGCGACTACGTGGTGAGCGATGCCACGCTGAACCGCTTCTTCTCGTTCCACGTCATTGCCGTGCCGCTGGTGCTGCTGGGCCTGGTAGTGGCGCACATCATCGCGCTGCATGAAGTGGGTTCGAACAACCCGGACGGCGTGGAGATCAAGGCGAAGAAAGACGAGAACGGCATCCCGCTGGACGGTATCCCGTTCCACCCGTACTACTCGGTGCATGACCTGCTGGGCGTGACCGGCTTCCTGATCATCTTCTCGGCCGTGATCTTCTTCTTCCCGGAAGTTGGCGGCTACTTCCTGGAAGCCAACAACTTCTTCCCGGCCGATCCGCTGAAGACGCCGCCGCACATTGCGCCGGTGTGGTACTTCACGCCGTTCTACTCGATGCTGCGCGCCACGACGTCGAACTTCCTGCCGATCCTGTGGCTGTTCTTCGCGGTCGTGCTGGGCATGGTGTTCCTGCGCACGAAGGACGCACGCATCCGCATCGGCTCGATCGCCGTGCTGGTGGTGCTGGCCGTCGGCTTCTATTTCATCGACGCCAAGTTCTGGGGCGTGCTGGTGATGGGCGGCTCGGTCATCGTGCTGTTCTTCATGCCGTGGCTCGACTGCTCGCCGGTCAAGTCCATCCGCTATCGTCCCGCTTTCCACAAGTCGATCCTGATCGTCTTCGTGGTGGTGTTCCTGGTCCTCGGCTACCTCGGCGTCCAACCGCCGTCGCCGGTGGGCGAGAAGGTGTCGCAACTCGGTACGCTGCTGTACTTCGCCTTCTTCCTGACCATGCCGCTGTGGAGCCGTGCCGGCACGTTCAAGCCGGTGCCGGAGCGCGTCACGTTCCATCCGCACTAAGACGCTGCGACCCTACAAGAGGACAAGGACACAAGATGAAAAAGTTGCTTTCGATCTTCGCACTGGTCGGCGCATGCCTTGCCGCGCTGCCCGCGATGGCCTCAGAAGGCGGTTATCCGCTGGAACCGGCCCCGCTGGACACGAGCGACGTATCGTCGCTGCAGCGTGGCGCCAAGCTGTTCGTCAACTACTGCCTGAACTGCCACGGCGCGTCGATGATGCGCTACAACCGGCTCAAGGACTTGGACCTGACGGACGATCAGATCCGCCAGAACCTGCTGTTCTCGGCCGACAAGGTTGGCGAAACGATGACGATCGCCATGCCGCCGAAGGATGCCAAGGCCTTCTTCGGCGCCATTCCGCCGGACCTGTCGGTTATCGCGCGTGCCCGCGGCAACGACTGGCTCTACACGTACCTGCGCACCTTCTACCGAGACGACGCGCGCGCCACGGGCTGGAACAACCTGGTCTTCCCGAGCGTGGGCATGCCGCATGTGCTGTGGGAACTGCAGGGTCAGCGCGCGCCCAAGTACACCGAGGTGGAAGAACACGGCGAAAAGGTGCACAAACTGGCCGGATGGGAGCAGATCACGCCGGGCAAGATGAGCACGCAGGAATACGACCAGGCCGTGGCCGATCTGGTGAACTACCTGAACTGGATGGCCGAGCCGGCCCAGAGCCACCGCAAGCGCCTGGGCGTCTGGGTACTGCTGTTCCTGGGCGTGCTCACCGTGTTCGCTTGGCGCCTGAACGCCGCGTACTGGAAAGATGTGAAGTAAGCCCGCGCGCGCGAGGGCCGGCAGTTGTAACGCAATATGTAACAACGCAGGACTCGCCACCCAAAGGGCCGGCGCGGAAGTTGCAGCAGTGCAGCACCGCGCCGGCCCTTTCGTTTTGCGCTATCCGGGTCGAAAGCGTCGCAGAAGACACCTGCAAGCCCGATCGGCTATTTGTAACTAATTTGCTTTTCAATGGGCCGTTCTGACAGAATGTTTGCCCTGTCCAGAGTTAGCACCGCCAAGTTCGTCAAATTTCAATAGATTTGGCGCACTTCACACCCAAGGAATTCAACCATGATGGTGTTGTATTCGGGTACCACTTGCCCGTTTTCCCAACGTTGCCGCCTTGTCCTGTTCGAAAAGGGCATGGATTTCGAGATTCGCGACGTTGACCTGTTCAACAAGCCGGAAGACATTTCGGTGATGAACCCGTACGGCCAGGTGCCGATCCTCGTCGAGCGCGACCTGATCCTGTACGAATCGAACATCATCAACGAGTACATCGACGAGCGATTCCCGCACCCGCAGCTGATGCCGGCCGACCCGGTGCAGCGTGCGCGCGCTCGCCTGTTCCTGTTCAACTTCGAAAAGGAACTGTTCACCCACGTCTACGTGCTGGAGAACGAAAAGGGCAAGGCCGCCGAGAAGAACCACGAGCGTGCCCGCGCCGCCATCCGCGACCGCCTGACGCAGCTTGCACCAATCTTCGTCAAGAACAAGTACATGCTGGGCGAAGAGTTCTCGATGCTCGACGTGGCCATCGCCCCGCTGCTGTGGCGCCTCGACCATTACGGCATCGAACTGTCGAAGAACGCCGCGCCGCTGCTGAAGTACGCGGAACGCATCTTCAGCCGCCCGGCCTACATCGAAGCACTGACCCCGTCTGAAAAGGTCATGCGTCGCTAAGACGGACCCGACGCCACCGCACAAGCGTAATGCCAGAAACTTCCACCAAGCCCTACCTGATCCGCGCCATTTACGAATGGTGTACCGATAACGGCTTCACGCCGTATATCGCAGTCTTTGTCGACGGCAACACCAACGTGCCGCGCGAGTTCGTAAAGAACAACGAAATCGTGCTGAACGTGAGCTTCGACGCGACCAGCGGCCTGGACATGGGCAACGAGTGGATTACCTTCAGCGCACGCTTCGGTGGCGTTTCGCGCAAGATCGACGTGCCCGTGGAAAACGTGCTGGCGATCTATGCGCGCGAAAACGGCCAGGGCATGGCATTCCCGGTGGAACGCAGCGTCCCCGAAACCCAGGCCGCCACGGAACGCGAAAACAACCCGCCCCCGAAACTGGCCCCGGTAGACGCCGACACGCCAGCACCGGTCACGGCGGAAGAGGGCGCAGAGGGCTCGGACGACGACCCGAACCCGCCGCCCGTACCCCGCATCGGCGGCAAGAAGCCGTCCCTGAAGGTGGTCAAATAAGCCATCGCCAAGACACACCGCATGCAGTAGAATCGCGGTCTGCACCAAACATGCCGGCTTAGCTCATCAGGTAGAGCAGTTGATTTGTAATCATCAGGTGGCGGGTTCGAGTCCTGCAGCCGGCACCAAAGAATTCAAGGGGTTACGCAAGTTTTGCGTAACCCCTTTGTTTTTGGAGTGACCGGAAGTAAAAGGGTCAGTACAGTGTTGAGGTTCTTGATGCTGTTTGACGACTGCGACGCGTGCGCCGTTGGAACCGAGGCCGGTCCGTGACCACAAGTCCTGCTCCTGTAGCTATATCCTCCAAAGCCTCCACTACTCGGGGAATCACTGCTTACATTGGCGACCATCTGATAAAGTCGGGGGCATTGGTTTGCCACGTTTGCAGCGGTGCTCATCTGTCACGCGCTTCGTCTGAGAAGCCCACAGCATCCGCAGCGCAGAAGCGCTGCGCCAGACGCCAATGTTGCCGACTTCGCATGCCTTTGCCATGGTCTAGGCCACAAAATACGCGGAAAATCGACCGGGGCTCCATGACCATATTTCTGCGGCGCCGCGTTTTGCAAGTCGCGTCCTCTTATATCTGCCCACTTGTTATTTTGGGCTGTTGATCTCCGCTATTACCCTGAATGGCTCCCACCCACAACATATCGGGGGAGATTTAAAAATACCTGTAGAGGCAATCGCCATGATCCTGGCAGCACAGCCAATGCTGCTAACCGGCGGGAAGACCCCAGTAGGACTGCGGGCGCATGATAGATTAGAGGACTGAAATTCCAAGGTCCTGATTTATGGCAACGGCAACCATCGTTCCCTCACTCTCCTCTTGTGTTGGCAAAATGTGGCCGGGTGAGAGGCGTCTTGCGGAGCGACTCGAGCAGAAGCTCGATGACGATTACAAGATCTGGTACGACGTACGGATCGCCTCGCTCGAGAAATATCCGGATTTTGTAATCCTGCACCCATTACATGGTCTGCTTGTGCTCGAAGTGAAGGACTGGAAGCCGAGCACCATTGCTCGGGCGACGCTCGGAGATTGGACTATCCAAGGTGATTATGGCCTCAAGGATGTCACTAATCCGCTTGAGCAGGCCAGACGTTACACCACGGATATCATTCACGCCCTCGAACGTGATCCGCAGCTTGTGAATCCGCCAGGACACCCGTATCAAGGAAAGTTGCGGTTTCCCTGGACGTACGGTGTAGTGTTTCCGTTCATGACGCGCAAGCAGTTCACGGATGGGCATTTGGATAATGCAATTCCGCCTGCTCGCGTGATCTGCTCCGATGAGATGACCGAATCGGTGGATGCGGAGCGTTTCCAGGAGCGCCTGTGGAACATGTTCCCGTACCGGTTTCGAGATAAGCTGACCGTGCCGCAAATTGACCGGATTCGCTGGATTCTTTTTCCGGAGGTCCGCATATCAGCCAAGCAGCAAGAACTGTTTGGCAATGAGCCCGAGTTGCCGGACATCATGGCGGTGATGGATATTCAGCAGGAGCAGCTTGCACGAAGCTTGGGTGATGGCCATCGCGTCATCCATGGCGTCGCCGGCTCGGGCAAGACGATGATCCTGGGCTACCGTGCCGAGTACCTTGCCGGCACGTCGGAGAAGCCAGTCTTGATTTTGTGCTTCAGCGAACCGCTGTCGAAGCGGCTGAAAAGCTGGATGGAGGCCAAGGGCCTGTCGGAGAAAGTCTCCGTCCGCCACTTCCACGGATGGTGCTTCGATCAGCTGAAGACCTACAACCAACCTCGTCCCAATGCGGAGGGCGAGGCCTTCTTTCCGGCGTTGGTCCAGCGTGTGATCGACAGTGTTGATCGTGGCCATATCCCGAAAAATCAGTACGGAGCGGTGCTGATTGATGAGGGGCACGATTTTGAGCCGGGCTGGTTCAAGCTCGTGGTGCAGATGGTATCGCCCGAGAGCAATCACCTGCTGGTCCTGTATGACGATGCGCAATCGATCTTCAAGCGGTCAAGCCATCGCGGCTTCAGCTTCAAGAGTGTCGGCGTGCAGGCGCAAGGTCGCACGACGATTCTCAAGATCAACTACCGCAACACCCGGCAGATCCTCGAATTGGCAGCGCTGATCGCCAAGGACATCCTTGACCCGAAGGCCACCGATGACGACGGCGTGCCGCTGATCCGACCGGTCAGCTGCGGCCGTGACGGACCACCTCCGCAGCTGATCAAGCTGCCGTCCATCAAAGACGAGGCGGCTGAGATCGCTCGCCGTATGGCGCAGGCCCATCAACAAGGGGTTGCGTGGCAGGACATGGCGATCGTTTATCGCACCTGGTCGGTGGGGCAAACCTGCGTTGATGCATTGGCTCGAGCCAAGATCCCTCACCAATGGCAGCAGCGTGACAAGAAGTCCTATTCACCGACTGCTGACGCTGTGACAGTGCTGACGATGCATGCCAGCAAGGGGCTGGAGTACCCCTTTGTCGCGATTCCTGGGGCGGGGTTGCTGTCTGCTGAGGAAGCAGACCTCGAACAGGAGGCACGATTGTTCTATATCGCCGCCACACGGGCTACGCATCAATTGGTGGTGACGGGCAGTGGCGATTCCTTGTTCATGACGAAGCTGTTTCCAGCGGCGGCATAGGGTGTTATCCCATAAGTGCAAGGGCACGCACGCGTTGTGCTGGGCTGTCATAGCGTAGCGGCCCGCAGGGAACGTCCGCCAGCCGCATTGAAAGATCGTGAAGATCAAGCGCACCGTGCTGATCACGCCATACCTGTGCCAGGAACGTGAACTCATTGAGCATGCCCACTACGCTTCGGTTGGTGGTCTTAGCGATTTCGCATTCCCGCATGTGCCATATTTCCGGTTCAATCTGCATGTCGCCCCAACCGTGCGATCGGAATGCGGCCGCCAGTGAGGCCGGAAAGCGTGTCGTCAGTGTTGCGGCGGGTGCCAGGGGCATCAGCACCGGTAGGAGGGTGTGCTCGTTAACAAATAGCGCTGCCTGTGGCCGCCAAAACAATGCCGTTGCATACCAGTTTCCCAGTGTTGACGCTGCCGCATCGCCGGTTGTATCGACAGGCTTCTGGTTCAACCGGTTCAGTAGCTTGCGTGTGCAGTGAAGATGGAACATGGCTGGGGCCGTTCTTGTTGGTTGAGATCCTATGGTGCTCTGACGATTCGCCGCGAGTTGCGCTTGACCTGCCACTGTCGGCAACCAGTCGATTCGATGACCGATACGCCCACCGATGACAGTGCGATGCTTCTGCTTGGCGGTAGCCGTGGCGGGATTGTAAGAGCCAGCCATCAGGATAGCCGCGTCCGGCGCCTCGTCATTGCCCTCGGCCTGCTGCTCGATTTCCAGAATGTGTCCGTTTAGCTACTGAACGACTGCTCATTCAGCCCCTGACAGCCGTTACGCGCCCCCCTTCGAAGAATGCTCCAGTTTCCATGCGCGCATCCGATATCGCTAAAGCAGGCAAGCCCCAACGGGGATTGCGGAGTCCGGTGCCATCGCTGAGGCGGTCAACCTCAAGGCGATGGCATCGGCGCTTGTCTCGCGCATAATCGGCGTCACGCCAGATTGACCCTTTCCAAAAAGGGCAAGACATCAGTGGTAGTGCTTTGTTGGGTACAACAGGAGAGGTCAAACATGCATAGCAAACTGGCAGGCCGTCGCCCGGTGCGTCTGGCCCTGGCAAGTCTCGTCGCCACGCTGGCCGCTTGCGGCGGGGGTGGGGACGATAGTGGCGGATCGGTGGTGCGCGTGTCCGAGGCGTCCACGCTTTCCAGGCAGGCCGTCAGCAGCAATGTCACCGCCAATGTCACGGCCAGTCCCACGCGGTGGATGCCCTCGCTCACCGACACGTGGCAGCTTCAGCTGCAAGGCGCGATCAACACCAGCTACAACGTCGCGGTGTACGACATCGACCTGTTCGATACACCGCAAGCCACTGTCGATGCGCTGAAGGCGCAGGGCAAGCGGGTGGTGTGCTATTTCTCTGCGGGCAGCAGCGAGGACTGGCGCCCCGACTACGCGAAGTTCAAGCCCGCGGACATGGGCAACGCGCTCGATGGCTGGGCGGGCGAACGCTGGCTCGATACGCGCTCGGCCAACGTACGCGCCATCATGCAGGCGCGCATGGACCTGGCGATATCGAAGGGCTGCGATGGTATCGACGCCGACAACGTCGATGGCTATACCAACAACCCGGGCCTGCCGCTCACCGCCGCCACGCAGCTCGACTACAACCGCTTCCTGGCCGATCAGGCGCATGCCCGGGGCCTGGCCATTGGCCTGAAGAACGCCGTCGCGCAGTTGAGCGACCTGGCGCCGTCGTTCGATTTCGCGGTCAACGAGCAGTGCTTCCAGTACAACGAGTGCAGCGGCTATTCGGCCTTCACCGTGCAGGGCAAGCCCGTGTTCAACGTCGAATACCAGTCGAAGTGGAAAGATGCCGCCACGCGGCAGAAGCTCTGTGCCAAGGCCCAGGCGCTGAACCTGCACACGCTGGTGCTGCCGCTCGCGCTGAACGACAGGTTCCGCTACAGCTGCGACTGAGGATCTGAAATTTGAAGAATCGACTGCGAGCAGTAGTCGGCGGACTCACGGGCGGGCAGCTTCGCGGCTGTCCGCCTTGTCCGTTTCCCGCCACGCCAGGAACAGGCGCGTATCGAATTCCAGCTGGTGATACTGCGGTTCCATATGCTCGCAGAGCCGATAGAACGCCTTGTTGTGGTCCGATTCCTTCAGGTGCGCCAGTTCGTGCACCACGATCATCCGTAGAAATTCGGGCGGCGCCTCCTTGAATAGCGACGCCACGCGGATTTCCTTCTTCGCCTTCAGCTTGCCGCCCTGCACGCGCGAGATGGCCGTGTGCAGGCCCAGCGCGTGCTGCGCGGTGTCGAGCCGCGCGTCGTAGCCCACCTTGTGCAGCGGCGGGGCGCTGCGCAGGTATTCCTGCTTGATCTCGGCCGTGTATTCGTAGAGCGCGCGGTCGGTCTGGATCGTGTGACGCCCGGGGTAGCGGCGCGCGATGTGGTCGCCCAGCGTGCCGGCCGCCATCGCGGCGCGCACTTGGTCGAGCACGTTGGGCGGATAGCCGCCCAGGAATCGCATCGGGTCTTTCACGCCCGGCCGCCAGCCTTCGGTCATGTCAGTGGTGGTGATGGTGGTGATGCATCCAGCTGTTATCCATCGAATGCACGAACGACTCCACGGCATCCTTGTCGCCCAGGGCGTGGCGCATCATCTCGCCGCACTTGCAGAAGCCCTGGTACGGGGTGATGTGCGAGCACGCCGACGTCTTCTGCAGATACAGCGTGACGGGTTTTGCGCACTTCTTGCACTTGAACTTGAGGGTCAGGGCGGGTTTGCTCATGGGAATCGGGGTAAAAACTGCGTCGATGCGAAACCCGCCATTGTACCGGCCGCGGCCATCGGCCGCCGGGCCGGGCGAGTAGCGGCCGATGGGGGGCCGATGGGGGCCGGTCCGTTTGCTACACTCCCGCCATTCCCCGCATTCCAACCGAATCCAACCGAACACGCTCCATGGCACAGTACGTTTTCACCATGAACCGCGTGGGCAAGATCGTTCCGCCCAAGCGTCACATTCTCAAGGACATCTCGCTGTCCTTCTTCCCCGGTGCCAAGATCGGCGTGCTGGGCCTGAACGGCTCGGGCAAGTCCACGCTGCTGAAGATCATGGCCGGTCTCGACAAGGAGATCGAAGGCGAGGCCACGCCGATGCCGAACCTGAACATCGGCTACCTGCCGCAGGAACCGCAGCTCGACCCCGAGCAGACCGTCCGCGAATCGGTGGAAGAAGCCCTGGGCGGCGTGTTCGAGGCCCGCAAGAAGCTTGACGAGATCTACGCCGCGTACGCCGAGCCGGACGCAGACTTCGACGCGCTGGCCGCCGACCAGGCCAAGTACGAGGCGATCCTGGCCGCCAGCGACGGCAACAACGTCGAACTTCAGCTCGAAATTGCCGCCGACGCGCTGCGCCTGCCGCCGTGGGACGCCAGGATCGGCCATCTGTCCGGTGGCGAGAAGCGCCGCGTGGCGCTGTGCCGCCTGCTGCTGTCGCGCCCCGACATGCTGCTGCTCGACGAACCGACCAACCACCTGGACGCCGAATCGGTGGACTGGCTCGAACAGTTCCTGACGCGCTTCCCGGGCACCGTGGTGGCCGTCACCCACGATCGCTACTTCCTGGACAACGCCGCCGAGTGGATTCTGGAACTGGACCGCGGCCACGGCATCCCCTGGAAGGGCAATTACAGCTCGTGGCTGGAGCAGAAGGAAGACCGCCTGAAGCAGGAAGAGGCCACCGAGTCGGCCCGCCAGAAGGCGCTGAACAAGGAACTGGAGTGGGTGCGCCAGAACCCGAAGGGCCGCCAGGCCAAGTCCAAGGCGCGTCTGGCCCGTTTCGACGAACTGAACAGCCAGGAATACCAGAAGCGCAACGAAACCCAGGAAATCTTCATCCCCGTGGGCGAGCGCCTGGGTAACGAGGTCATCGAGTTCGACAACGTCAGCAAGGGCTTTGGCGACCGCATGCTGATCGAGAACCTGAGCTTCAAGGTGCCGCCGGGCGCCATCGTCGGCATCATCGGCCCGAACGGCGCCGGCAAGTCGACGTTCTTCAAGATGCTGACCGGCAAGGAACAGCCCGACAGCGGCGAGATCAAGATCGGGCCGACCGTGAAGATGGCATTCGTCGACCAGAGCCGCGACGCGCTGGATGGCAGCAAGACCGTGTTCGAGGAAATCTCGGGCGGGTCGGACATCCTGACCGTGGGCCGCTACGAAACGCCGTCGCGCGCGTACATCGGCCGCTTCAACTTCAAGGGCGGCGACCAGCAGAAGACCGTCGGCACGCTGTCGGGTGGTGAACGCGGCAGGCTGCACATGGCCAAGACGCTGATCGCGGGCGGCAACGTGCTGCTGCTCGATGAACCGTCGAACGACCTCGATGTGGAAACGCTGCGTGCGCTGGAAGACGCGCTGCTGGAATTCGCCGGCTGCGTCATGGTGATCTCCCACGACCGCTGGTTCCTGGACCGCATCGCCACCCACATCCTCGCCTTCGAAGGCGATTCGCATGTGGAATTCTTCCCGGGCAACTACCAGGAATACGAAGCCGACAAGAAGAAGCGCCTGGGCGAAGAAGCCGCCAAGCCGAAGCGCATCCGCTACAAGCCGATTACGCGCTGATCGGCGACAGGTTCGGTTTTCTCCCCTCTCCCGCACGCGGGAGAGGGGAGACCCCCCAAGCCTCAAGCCCGAACGAGTCTCACCAGCGTGATCTCCGACGGCGCGCCAAACCGCTTTGGCGGTCCCCAGTAGCCCGTTCCGCGGCTCACGTAGATCCACATGTTTTCATGCCGGTTCAGCCCATGCACATAGGGCTGCTGCATCGGCACGAACAGGTTCCACGGCCAGAACTGGCCGCCATGGGTGTGTCCGGACAGTTGCAGGTCGAATCCGGCCGCGGCGGCCGCTGGGGCCGAGCGGGGTTGGTGGGCCAGCAGCACGCGTGCCGCGGCGTTGGCCGGTGCCCCGTGCAGCGCGCGTGCGGGGTCGCTGCGATGGCTCTCGATAAAGCCGCCGGCCGTGAAATCGGTCACGCCGCCCAGCACCAGCGATGCCCCACCGCGCGCCACCACCACGTGCTCGTTCATCAGCACGCGCAGGCCCAGCCGGGTCAGTTCCTCGATCCACGGCTCCGCGCCCGAGTAATACTCGTGGTTGCCCGTCACCACGTAGGCGCCATGCGGCGCCGACAGCCGCGCAAACGGTGCCGTGTGGGCCGACAGCTCCCGCACCGAACCATCCACGAGGTCGCCGGTAACGGCGATGGCGTCGGGCTTCAGCGCGTTCACGCTGTCGACGATGCGGTTCAGGTAGGGCGCCTTGATGGTCGGCCCCACGTGAATATCGCTGATCTGCGCGATCGTAAAACCTTCAAATTCCTGCGGCAGGTTGGCGATCGGCACATCGACCCGCTTCACCCGCGCCAGGCCGCGCGCATTGAAGTAGCCGATTACCGACACCGCCACCGCCAGCCCCACCACCGTCGACGCGCTGTAAAACGCCAGCCCGGCCGGCTGCCAGCGGGCCAGCATCGCCACCAGCAGGAAGATGTCGCGCGCAAAGGTCAGCACCAGCAGCGATGAGAAGAATCCCATCGCGAGCATGCCGAACCAACTCAGCCGATCGGCCCAGTCGCCGGCCAGGCGCCGCGCCATCAGCGCGGCCGGAATCAGCAATGTCGAAGCGATCAGCCACAGCACGGCCAGCATATGGACAACGGCCGGCAGCGGCAGGGCGGGCAGCAGCCGCGCGCCGATATAGGCGTGCAGCGCGGCAACGATCGCAGTGGGAACCAGCAGGGAACGGCGGGAGCGCCTGGTACTCATGGCAGGGGCGTCAGAGTCGGATTCGAGTGTAGGTGAGGCTGTGCAGGCTCTGCTTCAAGGGCGGGCTTCCAATGAAAAATGCCCCGTGCACCACTTTGAGGCGCCCATGTGATCTGTCCGGTTTGCGCAGGGCCGATGAATGTTTTTGCCGCACATTGTTCCGGCCACCGCACTAATTTAGATTCATCTGACGCCGAATGTTGGAGATTCCATGTCCTGTGCGAAGCCCGCCCGTCTGGGCCTGACCTTGCTTGCCGTGGCGCTGTTGGCCGCCCTGCCGCCGGCGGGGGTGTCCGCCAAGTCCGCGTCCGCAGCCAGTGCCGCGCAAAAGCTGGCGCCGCTGACCTGGCCGCGCAATTTCGAGGTGGCTGGCGACCACGTGGAGCTCTACCAGCCCGACCTCGAGAAATGGGACGGCAACCGGCTGTCGGGCCGGGCCGCCGTGGCCATCGGCGCCAGGGAGGGCACGCCGGTCTATGGCGTGGCGCGCTTCTCGGCGCAGGCCGATATCGACAAGCCGTCATCGCTGGTGCAACTGACGAATATCCAGATCGACAGCGTTGACGTGCCCACCCGCCCCGACGCCGCCGACAAGGTGCGGCAGGCGCTGATCGGCCGGCTGTCGCCCCAGGGGCTGACCGTGCCGCTCGAAGAGCTGCAGGCCAGCTACGCGGTGTCGCAGCAGCTGGCAAAGGCGCAGCGCGTGCCGGTAAGGAACGACGCGCCGGAGATCCTGTTTGCCACCACGCCCACGCTGATGGTCCATGTCGATGGCGACCCGGCCTGGCGCCAGGTGGCCGGCACATCGTACGAGCGGGCCATCAACAGCCGCGCGCTGCTGCTGCGCGATACCGGCGGCGAACTCTGGCTGCAGGCGGCCGGCTACTGGTATCGGTCGGACTCGGCCGGCGGCACCTGGGAGCCCGTGCCCAGCCCGCCTGCCGCGCTGCTGGGGGCAGCCAGCAAGATCGGCGCATCGAAGGACGAGCCGAAGCCCGACCCGATGATGCCCGCCGACGGCAAGAAACCGCCGCGTGCCCCGGTGGTGCTGATGGCCACGCGGCCGGCCGAACTGATCCAGACGTCGGGCGAACCGCAGATGACGCCCGTGGGCGGCACCAGCCTGCTGACGATGTCGAACGCCGACCATGCGGTGCTTATCGATCCGTCGAGCAACCAGACCTACGTGCTGATCTCGGGCCGCTGGTTCCGCGCGGCGATGCTCAATGGCCCGTGGCAATACGTGCCGGGCGCCCAATTGCCGGCCGAGTTCGCGAAGATCTCGCCCCAGGACCCGAAGGCCAATGTGCTGGTGTCGGTGCCTGGCACGCCGCAGGCCCGCGAGGCCGAGATCGCGGCGACGATTCCGCAGACGGCGTCGGTATCGCGCACCAAGGCCGCAACGGCCGTGGTCTACGACGGCACGCCGAAGTTCGAGTCGATCACCGGCACGTCGCTGCGCTATGCCGTCAACACGGCCACGCCCGTGATCGAGGTCGATTCGTCGCACTACTTCGCGGTGGTCAACGGCGTCTGGTTCACGGCCGGCACGCCGGGCGGCCCCTGGCAGGTGGCCACCGAGGTGCCATCGGCCATCTACACGATCCCGCCCAGCTCACCGCTGTACTACGTGACCTACGTCCGCATCTACTCGGTCACGCCGACCACGGTGGTGGTCGGCTACACGCCGGGCTACCTGGGCGTGGTGGTGAACCCGGACGGCACGGTGGTCTACGGCACCGGCTATGTCTATCCGCCGTATGTCGGCGCGTACTACTACGGCTACCCGGTGACCTACGGCTATGGCGCGGGATTCGGCATCGGCGTGGCCGAAGGATTCGCCTTCGGCTTCGCGGCCGGCGCGATCTGGGGCGCGGCGGCGCCGTACTGGGGCCCGTACTGGTATGGGGGCGGCAGCTTCGTCAATATCAACCAGGCGAACTTCTACGGCCGCTGGGGGCAGGGCACCGTGACCCATGCCGAAGGCTGGAACGCCTGGACGGGCACGCAGTGGCGCGGCACGGCCGGCGCCGGTTACAACCCGGCCACGGGCGCGCGCTTCCAGGGCAGTCAGGGCGCCGCGTTCAATCCATACTCGGGCAACTACGCGGCGGGGCGGCAGGGATCGTTCGCCAACCCGTCAACGGGACGCGAGGGTGCCGGGCGCGGCGGCGTGGCCGGCAACGAATACACGGGCAACTATGCGGCGGGCCGGCAGGCGGCCGGATACAACGCCCAGACCGGCCGCATCGGCGCCGGCGAAGCCGGCATCGCCGGCAACACGCAGACCGGCCAGTACACAGCGGGCAGCCGTGGCTTTGTCGCCAATCCGGGCAAGGACAACGCCGTGGTCTGGAACAACGGCAACGTCTACGCAGGCCATGACGGCAACGTCTACCAGCACACCGACGACGGCTGGCAGAAGCACACCACCAATGGCTGGGAACCGATGCAGCAGAACAGCGAAATGCAGGGCCGGCTCGATCAGCAGCGCCAGGCGCGGCAGGCCGGGCAGCAACGCTTCAACACCGCGGCGGCCCAGCAGTGGCAGGGACGTTTTGCCGGCGGCGGCGGAAGATTCGGCGGCGGCGGCGGCCGCTTCCATGGCGGGTTCCGGCGATAGCTACTGCACGCGCGAGCGCCTTTCGCCCCTCTCCCGCCCAGCGGGAGAGGGGCCGGGGGAGAGGGCAAAGTGGCGCAAATGTCAGAGGAAAGAGTAAAAGCCAAGAGCCTCGGCAACACCGCTGTCTGTCTCCCCTCTCCCGCCCGGCGGGAGAGGGGCCGGGGGAGAGGGCAAAGCGGCGCAAATGTCAGAGGAAAAAGAAAATGCCAAGAGCCTCGGCAACACCGCTGTCTTTCTCCCCTCTCCCGCCTAGCGGGAGAGGGGCCGGGGGAGAGGGCAAAGCGCTGCAAATCGAGACCCCCGCAGCCAGAGCCCCCGCCCCCCAAGTCGAAAGCCCACCCGTCATCCATTACGCGGCGACCACTCCCCCTTGCGCACCCCCATCGCCGTGACCAGCCCATAAGCGGTAATCCCCAGCGCAACGCCCAGGAAATGGCCGTCGAGGCCCATCCCGGCCACGTTGGCCAGTACCCAGCCGCCGCCCGCGGCCAGGCCGATCCGGCTCAGGCCGGCGATGATTGGCCAGCGCATGCGCGCGGCGCCCAGCGACGCGAAGTACAGCGCCATGCCCAGCCCGAATCCGCCGAATGCCGGGCCGACCCACGACAGCGCCCGCGCCGCGATGGCGGCCACCTCCACATCCTTGGTGAACAGGGCGGCGAACTGCGCTGGCGCCAGCCCCACGGCGGCGCCGACGCTGCCCGCCAGCAGCAGTGCCAGCAGCGCGCCCACCCAGGCGGTACGGCGCGCCGTGTGCCAGTCGCCAGCGCCCACCGAGCGGCCCACCAGCGCCGTGAGCGCCGATCCCACGCCGAATGCCAGCGGAATCATCAGGAATTCCAGCCGCGCCGAAATGCCATAGGCCGCCACGGCCGTGGTGCCGTAGTGACGCAGCTGCGCCGTGACCAGGATCGTCGTCAGGTTGGCCACCGATGCCAGCGCGCAGGCAATCAGTCCAACCGCCAGAATGCGATGGAACAGCGCACCCGACAGCTTCACGCGCAGCGTCGGCACAAAGCCGGCGCCGCCGCGCATCACCACCCAGGCCATCATCAGCGCCGCCGCCCACGATGCCGCCGCCAGCCCCGCGCCAATACCAGCCAGTCCCATGCCCAGTCCTTCGGCAAACCACCACGCCAGCACGGGAAACACGATCCACATGCCGGCCAACACGCGCGCGGCCAGCGCATGGCGTCCGCCACCGCGCAGCACCGACGCCAGCGTATTGGCCAGCCACGCCGGCACCGCACCCAGGCCGAACAGCCAGATCGCATAGGTCGCGGCCGCTTCGGCCGCCGTGCTGCCGCCAACGGCGCCAAACACCTGATGCGGGAAGCCGGCCAGCGCAATGGCGAAGACCAGGCCCGCTGTCAGCGCGATGATCATCGCGTGCATGACCAGCGACGACGCATCGTCGCGCTTGCCGGCACCGAGCGCGCGGGCGATGGCCGACACCACGCCGCCGCCCATCGCACCGGTCGACATCTGCTGCAGCAGCAGCGCGAACGGCAGCACTACCGCCCAGCCGGCCAGCGCCTCCGTGCCCTGGCGCGCGGCGAGCCATGTTTCGATCAATTGGGAACCGGCCTGCAGGAAGGCCACCAGGCTGGTGGGCGCGGCCAGCACGGCAATGCGCCGGGCGATCTCGCCGTTGGAGACCGGCTCCGCGGCGGCGGCCCGGCCGTCCAGCGTCAATGCGTCAGGCTTGCTCATCGGCGGCCTCCGTGGTGGGTTGCGTGCCAAAGCGTTCGCGCAGATACCGGCCGGCGCCGGGGCCGGGCCGCACACGCAGGTCATCGACGGTGATCGTGCTGCCATCGGCACGGGTCAGGCACCCGGCCACGATCTCGCCGCCGTCGCGCTTGTCTTCCAGCACGGTCAGCGGCCCCTTGTCGTCGGCCAGCCAGCGGTCGGCCCAGGCCTTGAGCGACACGTAGACGGGGAAGAAGTCGCGCCCCATCTCGGTCAGCTGGTACACCTGCCGCGCGCCGCCGCCAGGTGCCGGCACCTTTTCCAGCAGCCCATGCTCGACCAGCGTCTTGAGCCGCG
Source organism: Cupriavidus sp. 86D6 (assembly GCF_057815095.1). Classification (NCBI taxonomy): domain Bacteria; kingdom Pseudomonadati; phylum Pseudomonadota; class Betaproteobacteria; order Burkholderiales; family Burkholderiaceae; genus Cupriavidus; species Cupriavidus sp. 86D6. The sequence goes on from NZ_JBYPSB010000016.1 coordinate 92,745, forward strand.
CGCTCAGGATGTTGGGCGCAATGCCCAGGTGCTTCTCGAAATCGTCAAATCGCGAGCTGCCGTAGTAGGCCTCCCGCATCAGCAGGATCGCCCATCGCTCGCCCAGCACCGCCATCGACCGCGCCACCGGGCACGGCATATTGGCAAAGTCCGTATGTGCCATCGTCTCCTCGTTTTACTTTTGATATGCAAGTAAAGGAGATAATAGCTTGCGATTTGAAAGTCGACAGGCGATTTTTGTCAGGCTTGTGCGAATACCGGCAACCCCGTCACCGCCTCGCGCAGGAGCCCGATCAACGCCCGCGTGGCCATCGACAGATGCGGGTTTGGCGTGGTGATGATGTACAGGCGGTTGCCAAGGCCTTCGGGCTTCCAGTCGGGCAGCACCGGCACCAGCGTGCCCCGGCGCACATCTTCCCAGCCCATGTAGACCGGCAGCAGGCTGATGCCATGGCCCTGGCGCACGGCGTTCATCAGGAACGGAAAGTGTTCGGATTGCAGGTAGGGCGTGATCTCCACATCGTGCCGCTCCGGCCCGCACGCGGAATCGCGGCCCAGCGTCAATAGGAAACGTCTCGAAGTGTAGGGCGGGCAAACGAACCGGCACGCCGACAGATCGGACGGCTTTTGCAACGGTGGGGTGCGCGCCAGATATTCCGGCGACGCGCACAGCTGCCAGCGGATGGCGCAGACCTCGCGCGCCACGGTGTCCAGCGGCGGCAGCGACGTCACTTTCAGCGCCACATCGATCTCGGCGGCGATCAGGTCGGTCACGCGATTGGCAAAGAACACGCGCAGCGAGATGCCCGGGTGCAGTTCGGCAAAACGCAGCAGCAGCGGGGCGATAAACGCGTCGCCCAGCCCGGTGGGCACGCTCACGCGCACATGGCCGCGCAGCGTCTTGCCCAGACTGTCGATCTCGGCCTGCGCGGCGGCCATCTCCTGCAGGATGCGCAGCCCGTGCTCGTAGAGCGACTGGCCCGCATCGGTCATCTCCAGGTGGCGCGTGGTCCGGCGCAGCAGCATGGCACCAGCCTGTTCTTCCAGCTGCCCAAGCTGCCGGCTGATCTGCGACCGCGTGACGCCGCGCCGGCGTCCCGCTTCGGCCAGGTTGCCCGCTTCGACGATATCCACGAAGGCCTGCACAAGGTTGAGGTCCATGCGACGACTCTGAAAGCAATGTCAAGTTTGACGCAACATTGTGATTCGGTCAGATGGGATTGTCGATGCTGGCGTGCATCGCTAAAGTGGCCAGTCATCGGCAGACATTCGCGATTCCATCGCCGCCGGCAGCCAATACAAGGAGACCCCGCATGCCCGCAGACCTCTGGTTCGAATCGTTGCAGCGCCCCGGCGCGGAGGTGCTGGACCGCGGCATGCGGCTGGCCGGCGGGCTGAGGCGGCTCGGGCTGGAAGAGGGCAACGTGGTGGCGGTGCTGCTGCGCAATGACCCGGTATTCGCCGACGTGGTGTTCGCGTGCCGCGCGGCAGGCACCTATTACTGCCCGATCAACTGGCATTTCATGGCCGAGGAAGTGCGTTACCTGCTGGAAGACAGCGGTGCACGCGCGCTGATCGTCCATGCCGATCTGCTGCCGGCCGTGCGGGCGGTGGTACCTGATGGCGTTGCGGTGCTGGTGGTGGGCGGCGCGCATCCCGATGCGATCGAATACGAGCCGTGGCTGGCCGCGCAGACCGCCTACGACGGGCCGCGCGTGGCGCCGCGCGGGCACCTGGCTTACACGTCGGGCACCACCGGCCGGCCCAAGGGCGTGTTGCGCCAGGCGATGCCGCTGGCGGACCTGGACGCGCAGCAGGACCGCCTGCGATCGCTGATCCGGCAGGCTTACGGCATCGTGCCCGGCTGCCGTGCGCTGATGACGGCGCCGCTCTATCACAGCGCGCCGAGCGTGTACGTGCAGAACGCGCTGCAGATGGCCGAGCGGCTGGTGCTGGCGCCGCGCTTCGATGCCGAGCAGGTGCTGGCGCTGGTGGAAAAGCACCGCATCGACGTGCTCTACCTGGTGCCGATCATGTACGTGCGGCTGCTGAAGCTGCCGCCCGAAGTGCGCGCGAAGTACGACCTGTCGTCGATCCGCTTTGTCGCGTCCACCGGCTCGCCGTGCTCGCCGGAGGTGAAGCGTGCGATGCTTGACTGGTTCGGGCCGGTGATCCACGAAACCTACGCGTCGAGCGAGGCTGGCCTGGTCACCGTGGCCACGCCAGAGGATGCCGCGGCCCGCCCCGGTACGGCCGGGCGCCCCGTGGGCGACGCCAGCGTGCGCATCATCGACGAGAACGGCCGGCCGTGCGCGCCGGGCGAGGTGGGGCTGGTGTACGTGCGGCAGCCCGCCTACCCCGACTTCACCTACCTGAACAACGACAAGGCGCGCCGTGCGATCGACATCGACGGGCGCGTCACGCTGGGCGACATGGGCTACGTCGATGCCGACGGCTATCTGTTCATCTGCGACCGGGCGTCGGACATGGTCATCTCGGGCGGCGTGAACATCTATCCGGCCGAGATCGAGCATGAACTGGTGCGCTATCCGGGCGTGGCGGACTGCGTGGTGTTCGGCGTGCCGGACGACGAGTACGGCGAACGCCTGCACGGCGTGATCGAGCCGGTGGCGGGCGCCGACGTGGAGTCCGCTGCGGTGATCGAATGGCTGCGCGGCCGGCTGTCGGGCTTCAAGGTGCCGCGCTCGATCGAGGTCGTCCAGCGGCTGCCGCGCGACGAAACCGGCAAGCTGGCCAAGCGCCGGCTGCGGGACCAGCACTGGGCTGGCCGCCAGCGGCGGGTCTGATCACGACTTGCCCCACGGTTCTTGCCCTTCTCCCGCTCGGCGGGAGAAGGGCGGGGGAGAGGGCAGGCGCGGCACCGCGATTCGATTCCTATAAAGCAGGAGACAACCATGCACCGTATTTCCCTCACCCTCTGCGCCGCCTTGTTGGGGGTCGCGTTCACTGCGCCCACCCTGGCCGCCTATCCCGACCGACCGGTCAAGCTCGTCGTCCCATACACGCCGGGCGGCTCGACCGACCAGTTTGGCCGCGCGATGGCCGAAGGCATGGCGCGCGAGCTGAAGCAGCCCGTGGTGGTGGAGAACCGCCCCGGCGCCAATACGATGGTGGGCACGCAGGGCGTGGCACGGGCGCAGCCGGATGGCTATACGGTGCTGATGGGCAGCAGCGCCAGCATGGTGCTGAACCCGATGCTCTACAAGAAGACCGGCTACGACCCGAAGGACTTCAAGGTCATCCTGATCGGCATCGAGGTGCCGTTGGTGGTGGTCACCAACAACCAGGTGCCGGCCAGCAACATCAAGGACTTCGCCGCATACGCCAGGGCCGCGGGTGGCAAGCTCAACTATTCGTCGGTGGGGCTTGGCAATCCGCTGCAACTGGCCACGGAAATGCTGAAGTCGGAGCTGGGCATCGAGATGACGCACGTGCCGTACAACGGCAGCGCGCCGGCGCTGGCGTCGCTGCTGGCCAACGACACGCAGCTGATGGTGGATGTGGTCAGCACCTCGCTGCCGCATATCAAGGCCGGCAAGCTCAAGGCGCTGGCCGTGACGGGCCGCTCGCGGCTCGATGTCCTGCCCAATGTGCCGACGGTGGCCGAAAGCGGATACCCCAACTTCCATGCGGCGACATGGTTCGGCCTGGCCGTGCCGGCCCAGACGCCGCCGGAGGCTGTCGCCAAACTGCAGGCTGCCGCGTCGCACGTGCTGACCGAGACGCCGTTCCGCAACACGTTCAACGCGCTGGGACTGATCGTGCAACAGCCGCGCAGCCAGGCCGAGATCGACCGCTATGTGCAAGCCGATCGCGACAACTGGGGCAAGGTGATTCGCGCCAACAGCATCAGCCTGGACTGAGCCGGCGCGGCGGACCCGTGCGTGGCGGAAAATCAGGGGCGTATAGTTGAGGGCGTTTTTTACGCCCCCGCATGCTTTCCGCATCGACGCCATGACCGACCCTGTCGAGCCGCCTGATTCCAACCTTCCCGACGCCAACGCGCCATCCGGACCTGCCGCGCGCCGCGACAGGCTTGGCGAACTCCGCGTTCACGCGCGCCGCGCGGCGAATCGCAAGACGCGCCAGGTGGGCCGTATCTCGCGCACGTCGATGCGCTATGCGGCGTTCATGTGCGGCGCCGGCGGGGTGGCGCTGTTCTCGATGGTCTTTGCCTACATCGCCGAGATTGCGCTGCGCTGGAACGCGAAGCTGACCACGGCCACGCCGTGGCTGGCGTTCGTGATGCTGCCCTTCGGGCTGGCCGCGCTGCGCTGGCTGACGATCCGGCTGGCGCCGCAGGCGCGCGGCTCCGGCATTCCGCAGGTGATCGCGGCCGTGACGCTGCCACCGGCCGGCGTGGCGCAGACCGTGCTGGTGTCGTTCCGGCAATCGATGTGGAAGGTGCTGCTGACCGCTGGGGCGCTGCTGGCGGGCGCGTCGGTGGGGCGCGAGGGGCCTTCGGTCCAGGTGGGCGCCGCTGCCATGCTGGCCTGGGGACAGTGGTGCCAGCAGAAGCTGCGCTTCCGCATCGGCTTTCATCCCAGTTCGCTGATCGCGGCCGGCGCGGCGGGCGGCCTGGCGGCTGCGTTCAACACGCCGCTGGCCGGCGTGGTCTTCGCCATCGAGGAACTGGGTCGCGGCACGTCCGTGCGGTGGGACAGGCTGGTGCTATCCGGTGTGCTGACAGCGGGCTTCCTGTCGCTGGCCGTGCTGGGCAACAACCCGTACTTCAGCGTGAAGGTGCCGATGCTGGTGCTGCACGACGCGTGGGGCCCGGTGTTGCTGTGCGCGGTAGTCAACGGCGTGGCCGGCGGCCTGTTCGCCAAGCTGCTGATTCGCGGCGTGCCCGGCCTGGTGCCGTCGGCCTGGCGCGGCTGGACGACCGCGCATCCGGTCTGGCTGGCCTTCCTGTGCGGGCTGGTCGTGGCCGTGGTGGGCTGGGCCACCGCCGGCGCCACGTTCGGCACGGGCTACGAGCAGGCGTCCGGCCTGATCAATGGCGAGCCGCACAGCACGCTGTGGTTCGGGCTGGCCAAGTTCGTGGCCACGGTGGTGTCGTACTTCGCGGGCATCCCGGGCGGGATCTTCACCCCGGCGCTGGCCATCGGTGCCGGCATCGGCGCGAACATTGCCGATTTTGTGACCCATTTCATGTCCGGCATGGCCGAGCCGCGCGTGCTGGCGCTGGTGTCGATGGCGGCCTTCCTGGCGGCGGCTACCCAGGCGCCCATCACCGCCAGCGTGATCGTGATGGAAATGACGCGCACGCAGGACTTGACCATCTTCCTGCTGGCGGCATCGCTGCTGGCGTCGTTCCTGTCGCGCCAGTTCAACCCGCATCCGTTCTATCACCATATGGGTCATGCGTTCCGCCGTGAAGCGATGGCCATCGCACGGAAGGACCCACCGGCATGACGCCCCCTTGAGCGCCCGGATAGTGGCGCAAGCGGCCCTTCGTCGTGGCCGTAACAGCTGGTTACAAACTTCCCTGTGCGGCCCCTCGCCAAAGTGTGGGTTCGGCATTGAAGCGCCGTAGCGGACGCATGGCCGATGTCTTAACATCTGCTGCGCATTGAACGGCGGCAGCAGATTGGCCGGCAACGCATGTGTACCGGCGGCACAAGACCTCGTCGGACAGGCATTCGATGCATTTTCGGGGAGCAGAAGATGGCCACACAACGACCGGGCGGCACGCGCCCGACCACGCCGAGCGCCGACGAGCCGCACACCAGCACGTCCCGTCACAGCGCCACATGGCACGACCTTGGCGCGGATACCGCCATCTGGCATACACGCGGGCTGCAGTCCAGCACCCGCATGCGCGCACCCGCCCCCCGACGCACGCCGGCACAGCCATTGCCGCCGAGCCCGGTGCCAAAGCTGATCCTGTGGGCAGTGCTGATCGGCATCGCGCTGGTATGCTTCCATGCCGTGAAGCGTATGCTCTGACCCCCTGTCGATCCGGCATCACATCGCTGATGCCCGGTATTTCCCGGCAGGAACCCTCGGGACGGAGCCGGCTCCAATGCGGAGCCGTTTTCAGGAGTGTGTTTTGAGATTTCCTCTTGCCGGGCTGGCAGTTGCCGCCCTGCTGGCGACGTCTGTCGCCCAAGCCGCCACGGCTGCAACGGCCGCACCGGCCGCGCAGCCTGCCATCAAGGCCCCCAATGCCACCGCCACGCCGGCCCCCGACGGCAAGGACCGTTTTTCGACGATGCTCGATACGCTCGAGATCGGCAGCCCGCTGCCCGCGTTGCCCGATTGCGCCGACCACCGGACCCCGGATGGCAAGGATGTGACCGCATACTGCGTGGAACTGCGTGGCGACGGCGTGATGCGCCAAGTGGGCGTGCCGCGCGACCAGCGACCCGCGTTCATGGACGGACCGCGCCTGGTGGCGCTGGTCGATGGCAATGCGCTGGTGGGCGTCATCGTGCCGACCGACGGCATCCGCTCGCAGGACGCCGCCGCCCAGGCGCTCAATGCCCGCTATGGCAAGCCGTTCCGCCAGGAAATGGTGGACATGAAGGACAAGGCCGGCAAGGACGTGCGAAGCATCCACGCGGGCTGGATGCGCAAGCCGCTGACCGTCGAGCTCTACGCGATTCCCGAGAACCCGGCCGAAGGCACGATCGAACTGCTGCTGCCGCAGGCGCGCGCGCTGATGGCCAACCGCGATGCCGAAGTGGCCAAGTCGCTGGCGCCGCCTCCCGCGCCGGCAGGCAAGGGCGGCAAGGCAGACAAGGCTGAAAAGACGGACAAGGCCGAGAAGACGGAAAAGTCCGACAAGTCCGACAAGGCCGAAAAGAAAGCCCCGGCCAAGCCGATCAATCCGGGCAGCTGGTAAATCGACCGCCTGGCGGCAGGACAGCGCGCCGTCAGACCATCAGGCCGTCAGATCGATGGACCGGGGCGCGCCAGCGTCAGAGGCCTTCCATCACCTTGTCCAGGCCGCGCACCACACCGCGCACGGTATGCACCTTGCGGATGGCCAGCAGCGCGCCGGACACATAGGGCTTGGAGCCGTCGCCGGCTTCGTGCCTGATGTGCAGGCGCTGGCCGTCGGCGCCGAAGATCACCTCGACCCCCAGCTGGTATCCCGGCAGCCGCACGGCATGCACCTGCGTGCCGGACATCGTGGCGCCGCGCGTCTCCTTCGGACCGCTGACCTGGTCCACGGGCACGGCCTGCGCCGCCTGCTTGACCTGGCCTAGCCGGAACGCCAGTTCGCGCACCGTGCCGGACGGCACATCCACCTTGCCCGCCTTGGCGTAGTCGATGATTTCCCAGTGGTCGAGATGGCGCGCCGCCATCTCGGCAAACTTTTGCAGCAATACCACCGTGATCGCAAAGTTGCCGCAGGCCAGCACGCCGCGGTCGGCCTTGCGTGCCGCGGCGTCGATCTCGGCATAGTCGTCGTCCGACAGCCCCGACGTGCCCACCACCACATGCGCGCCGTGCGCCAGCGCCTGCAGGATGTTGTGCTTGGCGACCACCGGCTTCGTGTATTCGACATAGACGTCATACGGCGTCTTGCCCAGTTCCTCGATGCTGGCTGCCGCCACGCCGGGCGTGTCCTTGTGGCCCGTCAGGCTGGCCAGCGTCTGGCCCGCCGCGCCCCGCGACAGGCCGGCCACCAGCGTCATGTCGGCGGCGTGGGCCACGCCCCGCGCCAGCTCGCCGCCGGCCCAGCCTGTGACGCCGCCCACGGCAACGCGAATCGTCTCGTTCATCGTTCTCTCCCGCTCCGGTTGCAAGGAGGGCAAGCATAGCGCGCCCGTTTCAATCGCGCTGGCGATGCCGAACGCTTCGGGCCGGCACCGGCTACCCGGCAGCACGCCGCCGGTCGATCTTGCGCGCCAGCACGATCGACGTGGTGGTGTGGTTCACGCCGTCGAGCATGCCGATCTCGTCCAGCAGCTTGTCCAGCCGCGCGTGGGTATCGCACCGGATCACGGCCATATAGTCCACCGGGCCGCTGACCGAGTTGAGTTCCTCCACCTCGGGGAACCGCCGCAGCGCGCGCACCACGGCCGGCGCCGCCTTCGGCTGCACCGACAGCCCGCAGAACGCCAGGATGGCGTTGTCCTCCATCTGGCTGCCCAGCCGCACGCCGTAGCCGGCGATCACGCCCGTGCGTTCCAGCCGCGCGATGCGGGCCACCACGGTCGTGCGCGCAATGCCCAGCGCGCGCGACAGATTGGCCGCGCTCTCCCGGGCGTTGGCCTGCAGCAGGGCCAGCAGGTGGCGATCGGTCTGGTCGAGGTCAGCCATGGGTGTCGATGACGATTCGTCAAAATACTATGTCAATGTGACCGATTATGCCGGGGTTTCGTCAATCTTGTGGCTATAAAACGTGCGCGCGGCTGCCCATACTTCAGTCACCCCCCCACACGTTTCTGACGGAGTCCGCCATGCAAGCTTCCACGCTCGGTCCCGCCGCGGTGCGCGACCTGACGCTCGTCCCCCGTCCGCTTTCGGTGGTCGTGCTCGGTGCCGGCAAGATCGGCCGCGTGATGGCCACGATGCTGGCCAATGCCGGCGACTACCGCGTATGCCTGGTCGATCGCGACGCGCACCGGCTCGAGGGCGTGCCGCGCGGCATCGACGTACGGGCCGGCGATCCGACCGAACCCGGCACCTGCGCGGCGCTGCTGGCCGGAGCCGATGCCGTGATGAACGCGCTGCCGTTCCATGCCGCCATCCCGGTGGCCACGGTGGCCGCGCGCCTGGGCGTGCATTACTTCGACCTGACCGAGGACGTGGCGGCCACCCATGCCATCCGCGCGCTGGCCGGCGGCGCGCGATCAGTGCTGATGCCGCAGTGCGGGCTGGCGCCGGGCTTTATCGGGGTGGTCGGGCACGACCTCGCGCAACGCTTTCTGCGCGGCGGCGGTGAACTACACGACCTGCGCATGCGCGTGGGCGCGCTGCCGCGCTACCCCAGCAACGCGCTCAAGTACAACCTGACGTGGAGCACCGAGGGGCTGATCAACGAATACTGCAATCCGTGCGAGGCCATCGTGGACGGCCGCCGCGTGGAACTGCCCGCGCTGGAGGGGCACGAGTCCTTCGCACTGGACGGCGTCGAGTACGAAGCCTTTAATACCTCTGGAGGGCTGGGCACGCTGCCCGATACGCTGGCCGGACGCGCGCGCCAGGTCGATTACAAGTCGATCCGCTATCCCGGCCACTGTGCCCAGATGAAGCTGCTGCTGAACGACCTGCGGTTGCGCGAACGGCGCGACTGGTTGCGCGAGATCTTCGAGCACGCCATTCCGGTGACGGCGCAGGATGTGGTGGTGGTGTTTGCCAGCGCCACCGGTCATCCGCCCGGCGCGCGCGGCGACGGCGGGCGCGGGCCGCTGACGCAGGCATCGTTCTCCGCGCGGATCGGCGGCATGGACGATTTCGCCGGCATTGGCCATGTCAATGCGATCCAGCTGACCACGGCGGCCGGTATCTGCACCGCGCTGGATCTGGTGGCCACCGGGGTGCTGCCGCAGTCCGGATTCGTGAAACAGGAAGCCATGCCGCTCGACAGCTTTCTGGCCAACCGCTTCGGCCAGCATTACGCGCGGCACCCTCTTCAGGAGACGCTCGCATGAAAGCGCAGGAATTTGCCGATTGCTGGCAGGCGATGGGCCTGCCGTTGCCATGGCGCTCGACGGGTGCCGCCGCGGCGGGCACGCTGGACGTGCGTTCGCCGATCGACGGCGAGGTGTTCGGCCAGGTGCCGGTGAGCTCGCCGGCCGATGCCGACGCCCGCATCGCCCGCGCCCGCACGGCGCAGAGCGTCTGGGCGCTGATGCCGGCGCCGGCGCGCGGCGAGGTGGTACGCCGCCTGGGCGAGGCGCTGCGTGTCCACAAGGTGGCGCTGGGCCGGCTGGTGTCGCTGGAGACCGGCAAGATCCTGCAGGAAGGGCTGGGCGAAGTGCAGGAGATGATCGATATCTGCGACTTTGCCGTGGGTTTGTCGCGCCAGTTGCACGGGCTGACGATTGCCTCCGAGCGGCCCGCGCATGCCATGCGCGAGACCTGGCATCCGTACGGGCTGTGCGGCGTGATCTCCGCGTTCAACTTCCCGGTGGCGGTGTGGGCCTGGAATGCCGCGCTGGCGCTGGTGTGTGGCAATGGCGTGGTGTGGAAGCCTTCGGAAAAGACGCCGCTGTGCGCGCTGGCCGTGCAGGGGCTGCTCGACCGGGTGTTCGACGACCATGCGCCGCAGCTTGCGGGGCTGTGCTGTGTGCTGACCGGCGGGCGCCAGCTGGGGCAGGCACTGGTGCAGCATCCTTCGGTGCGGTTGATGAGCGCGACCGGCTCCACGCGCATGGGCCGCGAAGTCGGCATGGCCTGCGCCGCGCACTTCAAGCGCGCCATCCTGGAGCTGGGGGGCAACAACGCGGCGATCGTCGCGCCTTCGGCCAACCTGGAACTGACCATCCGCGCGATGACGTTCGCGGCGGCGGGTACGGCCGGGCAGCGTTGCACCACGTTGCGCCGCGCGTTCGTGCACGCGGACAGGATCGAGGCCGTGACGCAGCGTCTGCGCCAGGTGTATGCGCGCCTGCCGGTGGGCGATCCGCTGCAGGACGGCACGCTGGTCGGGCCGTTGATCGATGCGCCGGCTGGCGACGCCATGGCCAATGCGCTGGCCAGTTGCCGCGCGCAGGGCAACGTCGTGCATGGCGGCGAGCGGCTGCTGGCCGACCGCTTCCCGCGCGCCTGCTACGTGCGGCCGGCGCTGGTGCTGACCGACACCCAGCATGACACGATGCTGACCGAGACCTTCGCGCCCATCCTCTACCTGATGCCGTACACATCGCTGGACGAAGCCATCGCGCTGAACAACGCGGCATCGCATGGCCTGTCGTCGTGCATCTTTACCGAGTCGTTGCGCGAGGCGGAGGTGTTCCTGTCGGCGGCGGGCAGCGACTGCGGCATCGCCAACGTCAACATCGGCACCAGTGGGGCGGAGATCGGCGGCGCGTTCGGCGGCGAAAAGGCGACGGGCGGCGGCCGGGAGTCGGGTTCCGACGCGTGGAAGGGCTATATGCGCCGTGCCACCAATACGATCAACTACGGCGACACCCTGCCGCTGGCACAGGGCATTCGCTTCGACGTCTGAAACGGCATGCCGCTTACATGCATGAAGACGTTGCGAATCGTAACAAGGGTTACAGCGCCTTGACGCTGTATTACCAGACGCACCCGTATAACGTTCTTGAGGACAGCGCATTGAGATGACGCAATGCCTGGGACAAAAAGGACGTTGTGATGAGAACGAAAGCGATTGTGTTGGGTCTGGCAGTGACTGGCGCGGCCATGCTTGGCGGCTGCGCGGTATATCCCACGCCGTACGGGCCAGAGGTCGGCCCGGCCCCGGTCGCGGTAGCGCCCGCGCCGGTGTACGTGGCCCCGCCGGCCGTGGTGGTGCGGCCATCGTATGGCTACTACGGTGGCGGGTACTACGGTGGCTATTACGGGCGCCGGTACCGGCACTGGTAAGCCGTTGGAAAGGTTGGCAAGAGAGAACTCCCTTGCTTAGTCGCTCGCGCCGCTGTTCAGCCCGCCCCATCCCGGCGCGAGCGTTTCACCGATGTCGCGCAGGTCCACCAGGTCGAGCACGCGGCCGACGGTATGGTCGACCAGCTCGGCGATGCTTTGCGGCTTCTGATAGAACCCCGGCACTGGCGGAAATACGATGCCGCCCATCTCGGTGACGGCGGTCATGTTGCGCAGGTGGGCCAGGTTCAGCGGGGTTTCACGCACCATCAGCACCAGCTTGCGGCGTTCCTTGAGCGTGACGTCGGCCGCGCGGGTGATGAGGTTGTCCGAGAGGCCGTGGGCCACGGCGGCCAGTGTGCGCATCGAGCACGGCGCCACGATCATCGCGTGGGCACGGAACGATCCGCTGGCAATGGTGGCGCCGATATCGCGCACGTTGTGAACCACATCGGCCAGCGCCTCGACTTCCGCGCGGCCGATGTCGAGTTCGTGCTGCAGGTTCATGATGCCGGCCGGCGACATCAGCAGGTGGGTTTCCACGCCGCGCACATCGCGCAGCACCTGTAGCAGCCGGACGCCGTAGACGGCGCCCGTGGCACCCGTGATGGCGACGATCAGCCGTTGCGGCACGCCGCCCTGATTCACAGGCATGGCAGTTCCAGACAGGCTCAGGCCTTCAGCAGCGATTGCAGTTCGCCGTTCTGGTACATCTCCATCATGATGTCCGAGCCGCCGACGAACTCGCCGTTCACGTACAGCTGCGGAATGGTCGGCCAGCTTGCGTATTCCTTGATGCCCTGGCGGATGGCGTCGTCTTCGAGCACGTTGACCGTGGTCGGCGCGTCAACGCCGCAGGCCTTCAGGATCTGGATCGCACGGCCCGAGAAACCGCACATCGGAAACTGGGCGGTGCCCTTCATGAACAGCACGACGGGGCTGCCCTTCACGATCTGGTCGATCTTCTGTTGTACGTCACTCATGATGAAAACGGTCCGGTTGCATGGGGATCAGCGGATTTTACCGGAATCGGGCTCCGGCATCAGATAGGGGTATCAGCCAGGCGTCAGCCCGGCAGCCGGCCGCCGCTGCAGCGTTCGTTGCCGCCCAGGTCGCGTGCCGTGAACACCTCGGCAAAACCCGCGCTGGTCAGCAGGTGGCGGGTGGCGTAGCCCTGGTCGTAGCCGTGCTCCATGAGCAGCCAGCCCTGTGGCAGCAGCCGCTGCGTGGCGCCGGCGACGATGGCCCGCAGGTCGGCCAGGCCGTCCTCGTGATCGGTCAGCGCGTCGATCGGCTCGAAGCGCAGGTCGCCTTCGGCCAGGTGCGGGTCGCCCGCCGCGATATAGGGCGGATTGCTGACGATGAGATGAAACCGCTGCCCGGGCGGCAGCGCGTGATACCAGTCGGACACCAGGAAGCGGATATTGTCCGCCTGCAGCGCACGGGCGTTGTCCTGCGCCACCATCAGGGCGCCGGGCGAGATGTCGGTGGCCCAGACTTCGGCGTCGGGCCGCTCGCGGGCGATGGTCACGGCCAGGATGCCCGAGCCGGTGCCCATGTCCAGCACGCGCGGCGCGTGGATGCCGGCCAGGCGGGCCAGCGATGCCTCGGCCGCCACTTCGGTGTCGGGGCGCGGAATCAGCACATCGGGCGTGACCCGGAACGTGCGGCCGAAGAATTCGCGTTCGCCCAGCAGGTACGCCATCGGCACCCCGGTCAGCCGCCGCGCCAGCAACGTGGAAAATGCATCACGTTGTGCATCGTTGAGATGGTCCTGGTCGCGGGTGATCAACTGCGTGCGCGTGAGCCCGGTAACGTGGGACAGCAGCATGCGTGCCTCCAGCGCCGGCAGGCCGGCCATGGCGGCAAGCGTTTGCGCTTCGCGCAGGGTGGGCGTGGACGGCAGGGGCGGAAAATCGCCCGGAGGATTCGAGGACATCGGCGGTGCGTCTGGACAATCGGCGGCCGGCTCGCAAAAAACCCCGTCGGACCTGGGCCTGACGGGGTTTTCGCGTGGCTCTGCTTCAGGCGCCTAGTGTAAGCCCATTCGGGGCCGGCTTCCGCGCGCGCCTGCGTAGGGCTATTACTTGTTGACGGCGTCCTTGGCCTTGTCGGCCGTGGTGTTGACGGCGTCCTTGGTGGCTTCCTTGGCGTGGGCCATGGCATTGCCGGCGTCCTGGCGGGCCTTGTCGGCGGCGGCCGAGACATCCGAGGCCACGCCGCTGGCGGCGGCCTTGGCGGCGTCGGCGGCATTTGCAGCGGCAGCGGCGGCGTCGCTGGCAGCGGCCTTGGCCGATTCGGCGGCGCTCTGCATGGCGGTGTCAGCGTTGGTTTGCGGGGCCTCTTCCTTCTTGCCGCAGGCGGCAACGGAAATGGCGGCGGTAAGCATCAGCACGGCGAGCAGCTTGTTCATGATTTCGTCCTTGTGTGTCTGTTGGAGGAGTGACATCCACCCAGACTTCGATGCCCCCAACGCGCCGATCTCAGCAAAGTGACGTATTGGGGTGGTCTGGTCGAAATCGATTATAGACAGCGCGTTTTTACAAGCCAGTGCTGTTTCAAGCATTTACCTAGGTTACAAACTTCGGGGACGCCCGCTCCGGTCAGGCATCGTCGCCCAGCGCCGCCAGCTGGTCGGCCTGGTGTTCGGCGGCCAGCGATCCCAGCAGTTCGTCGAGGTCGCCGTCCATGATCATGTCGATCTTGTACAGCGTCAGGTTGATGCGATGGTCGGTCACCCGGCCCTGCGGGAAGTTGTACGTGCGGATGCGGTCGCTGCGGTCGCCCGAGCCGATCAGGTTGCGCCGCGTGCTGGCTTCCTTGGCCTGCGCGGCACGCATCTGGCCGTCCTTGATGCGCGCGGCCAGCACCTTCATGGCTTTTTCCTTGTTGCGGTGCTGGCTGCGATCGTCCTGGCACTCCACCACGATGCCGGTGGGCAGGTGGGTCAGGCGCACGGCGGAGTCGGTCTTGTTCACGTGCTGGCCGCCCGCGCCCGACGCGCGGAACGTATCGACCCGCAGGTCTGACGGGTTGATCTCGACCTCGCCCACTTCGTCGGCCTCGGGCATCACGGCCACGGTGCAGGCCGACGTATGGATGCGGCCCTGCGCTTCGGTGGCCGGCACGCGCTGCACGCGATGGCCGCCCGACTCGAACTTGAGCTTCGAGAACGCGGCATCGCCGGCAATGCGCACGATCACTTCCTTGTAGCCGCCCAGGTCGGACGCGGATTCGCTCATGACTTCCACCTGCCAGCGCCGGCGTTCCGCATAGCGCGTGTACATGCGCAGCAGGTCGGCCGCGAACAGCGCGCTTTCCTCGCCGCCGGTGCCGGCGCGGATTTCGAGCAGCAGGTTGCGGTCGTCGTTGGGGTCCCGGGGCAGCAGCAGCGTCTGCAGCGACGTTTCCAGCGCTTCGAGCCGGTCGCGCGCGGCGGCGATCTCGTCGGCGGCAAAGTCCTTCATCTCGGGATCGTCCAGCAGCGCCTGCGCGGTGGCCAGGTCGTCCTGCGCCTGGCGATACTGCGCGTACTGCTCGGCCACCGGCGACAGTTCGGCATGTTCGCGCGACAGCTTGCGGTACTGGTCCATGTCTGCCGTGGCCGTTTCGCTGGCGAGCAGGGCGTTGACTTCGTCGAGTCGCTCGGCCAGCTGGTCGAGCTTGTGGAGCATGCTGGGTTTCATCGGTAGCGGAATCGGGAGGCTGGGGGCCGCGGTGGCGTGGCCACGGCGCGGATCGGCGGGCGGATGCCCGGCGGCGCCGGCGGACGCCAGCGCGGGATGGACAACGCGGCTAGCGTTCCGAGTGACTGCTGTGGCGGAACAGGCCCGGCACCAGGCGCAGCAGCGCCTCGCGGTCTTCGCCCTGGGTGTGGTTCAGCGCGTGCGTGGGACCGTGCAGGAACTTGCGGGTCAGCGCGCCCGAGAGGGCTTCGAGCACGGCGGCCGGATCGTCGCCACGCGCCAGCATGCGGCGCGCGCGCTGCATTTCGGCCTGGCGGATGGCTTCGCCGCTGGCCTGCAGGTCGCGGATCACGGGCACGACGCTGCGCGTTTCGATCCAGTGCATGAAGTGCTGCACGCGCGATTCGATGATGGCCTCGGCCTGGGCCACGGCGGCCTGGCGCATCGCGTTGCCCTCGCGCACCACGGCGCCCAGGTCATCGACGGTATAGAGGAACACGTCGTTCAGGCGCGCCACTTCGGGTTCGACGTCGCGCGGCACGGCCAGATCGACCATCATGATCGGGCGGTGCTTGCGGCGCTTGACCGCGCGCTCCACCGCACCCAGGCCGATGATCGGCAGCGAGCTTGCGGTGCATGACACGACGATGTCGAATTCGTGCAGGCGCTCGCCCAGGTCCTGCAGGCGGATGGCCTGCGTGGTCAGGCCCTGCCCGGCCAGCTGCTCGGCCAGCTTCTCGCCGCGTTCCACGGTGCGGTTGGCCACCACCACCTGGCGCGGCTTCTGCGCGGCGAAGTGCGTGGCGCACAGCTCGATCATCTCGCCGGCGCCGATGAACAGCACGCGCTGCGTCGACACACTTTCGAAAATCCGCTGGGCCAGGCGCACGGCGGCGGCCGCCATCGATACGGAGTGCGCGCCGATCTCGGTCTGGCCGCGCACTTCCTTGGCCACCGCGAACGTGCGCTGGAACAGCTGGTTCAGGTAGGTGCCCAGCGCGCCGGCTTCGCCAGCGGTACGCACCGCGTCCTTGAGCTGCCCCAGAATCTGGGTTTCGCCCAGCACCATCGAATCGAGCCCGCTGGCCACGCGGAAGGCATGGCGCACGGCTTCGGACTGGGGCAGGGCGTACAAATGCGGCGCCAGATCCCCCGCGGGCACGTTGTGATGCTGGGCCAGCCAGCGCAGCGTGTGCTCGAAGCCTTCCTGACCCGGCTGCAGCACATCGGTGGCGCAGTAGATCTCGGTACGGTTGCAGGTGGAAAGAATGGCGGCCTCGGTGCCGTTGCGCCCAGCCAGGTGGGTGCGCAGCGCGCCGAGTGCGGGTTTGATCTGCTCAAGCGGAAACGCCACACGCTCGCGGAGCGAGACGGGTGCCGTGGTGTGATTGATACCGATCGCGAGCAGTTGCATTTGTGGGGTTGGATTGCCATCCGGAACGGTGCCGGAAGCGGTGGTCATTATACCGCCCCGTTACAAAGTTGCAGGGAACCCCGAGCGGCGCCGGCCACGTGCAGTATCGTTACGACACATCCACTTTTGCTGTGGATCAAAAGACAGGGGAGTTGTCATGTTGGGACTGGCAGTGGTGGGCGCAGTAGTCGGATTCGCTGGACGGCTGCTGCACCCGGCCGGCCGCGTGGTTACGGTTCCCACCGCGCTATGGCTGGGCGTGCTGGGCGCGCTGGCGGCGTTCTACGGCGGTCGGGCCGCGCATCTGTTTACGGATGGGCAGATATTTGGATGGGCCGCCGCGATGGCCGGTGCGGCGCTGCTGGTGGCGGTCTGGGGCGTGGCCCGCCCGCGCCGGTAAGTTCAGAACGGACAAAACGGTCGGGAATCGGCGCCGGACCGATATGCCTGATCAGCCTCTTGCGTCCAGAAAGCGGCGCAGGATGGCGCTGGAGTAGTGGCTGGCCACGTCGCGCAAAAACGACGAAAAATCCACATGTGCCGTATCGTCCGCACGGTCGGACACAGTGCGCATCAATGCGTAGGGCACGCCATATTCGTGGCTGATCTGCGCCAGCGCGGCGCCTTCCATCTCCACGGCAAGCAGGCCGGGCAAGGCCTGTCGCAAATCGGCCACGGCCGCCGGCGCATTGATGAACTGGTCGCCGCTGGCAATCATGCCGACGTGCAGGCGCGGCTGATCGACGCTGAAGCGGGCCAGCACGCCATCGGGCACCTCGGTGGCCAGATCGTCGCGCAGGAAGTCTTCCGCCGCGCGGCGCAACGCAGCGGTCAGTGCGGGGTCGGCCGGGAATTCGGCCTGGTCCAGCAGAGGCACCTCGTGGCGCGGAAACAGTGGACGGGCATCCATGTCGTGCTGGACGGTGCGGTCGGCCACGACGATGTCGCCGACCCGTACGTCAGTGCCCACTCCGCCCGCAAGGCCGGTAAATACGATCTCATCAACGCCAAATTCCCGGATCAATGTGACCGTGGTGGCCGCTGCCGCCACCTTGCCGACGCGCGCCAGCACCAGCACCACGGGTTGGCCATGCAGCGTGCCGCGGTAGTAGTCGCGCATGCCGATGGTCTGCATGGTGGCACGCGCGTCTTCGTGGCGCATGGCGGCGATCAGGCCGTCGACTTCATGGTGCAGGGCGGCGAGGATGCCTAGGGTCATGGTGCTTTGAGGGGGACGGAATCGAATCGGCGCCAGCTTACCGGCGACCGGATCGATGCGGAAGCCGGCGCCGGACTGTGGGCAGTGTGCGACATTCGAACATGACAAGGGTGTTCGATTGTGTGCTGCGCAATACATGGCGTTACAATCCGTTGCGATTAATGCGATTCATTCGCATTCGTATTTCCGATAAGCAACGAGAGAGAAATCCATGTCAGTCCGCGCCCGGGGCCGCGTTCGCCGCTCGCACGTCCTTCAGATGACCACCCTTGCCCTGAGCCTGCAGGCCGCCAGCCTGGCCAACGCCCAGGAACAGGTGCCCGCCGCCGCCGAGCCGGCCCATCACAGCCTGCCCGTGGTGACGGTCAGCGGCAGCCGCGGCGAGGCGTCGCCCACGGGCCCGGTGCAGGGCTTCGTGGCCACGCGCGCCGTGACGGCCACCAAGACCGATACGCCGATCATCGAGACGCCGCAGTCGATCACGGTCATCACGCGGGACCGCATGGAGCTGCAAGGCGTGCAGTCGGTGGCGCAGGCGGTGGGCTATACGGCCGGCGTGACCACGGCCGGCTTTGCCAACGACAACCGTACCGATACGATCAAGATCCGCGGCACCGATTCCACCCAGTACCTGGACGGCCTGCTGAACGCGGTCGGCTTCTATAACAACACCCGCCCCGACCCGTACGCGCTGGAGCGCATCGAAGTGCTGAAGGGGCCGTCGGGCATGCTGTACGGCCAGGGCGCCGTGGGCGGCATCGTGAACCTGGTGTCGAAACGGCCCCAGGCCGAAGCGGCGCGCGAGATCGGCGTGAGCTTCGGCAACTACAACCGCAAGCAGATCCAGGCCGACCTGACCGGGCCGATCGATGCCGACGGCAAGTGGCTGTACCGCTTCGTGGCGATGGCCCGCGACAGCGATGCGTCGGTGGACTACGTGAAGGACAACCGCTACTTCATCGCGCCGTCGCTGACGTATCGGCCGAACGCCGACACCGAATTCACGCTGCTGGCCAATTTCCAGAAGGACGACAGCGGCACGATGATCGGCTTCTTCCCGTGGCGCGGCACGCTGATCGAGAACCCGGCCGGCCAGATTCCGCAGAACTTCTTCGTCAGCGAACCGGGATTCGACAAATACACGGCCGAGCAGCACGCCGTGGGCTACCAGTTCTCGCACCGCTTCAACGACACCTTCACGGTGCGCCAGAACCTGCGCTACGCGCACAGCACGGTGGACTATCGCAGCATCTACACCACCGGCTTCACCGGCGCCACGCACGGCTGGGTGCCGGGCAGCGACACCCTGCTGCGCCGCGTGCTCTACCTGAACCAGCCCACGCTGAACCAGTTCGCCGTCGATACCCAGGGCCAGGCGAAATTCCGCACCGGCCCGGTGGGCCATACGTTCCTGGCCGGGATGGACTACCAGAACAGCGAAAGCACGGGCCGCACCAATGCCAACGGGTCGGCCGCGCCGATCAATGTGTTCAACCCGGTCTACGGCAACTACGTGGCGCCCACGGCGTTCCGCGACCTGCCGCCGGCCAAGCAGATCCAGACCGGCGTGTACCTGCAGGACCAGATCGAATGGGACAAGTGGCTGCTGATGGTGGGGCTGCGCTACGACTGGTCGCGCGCGGCGCAGGACAACACGCCGTCGGCCTCGCGTGACGACAACGAACTGACCAAGCGATTCGGCCTGATGTACCGCTCGGACTTCGGGCTGAACCCGTATGTCAGCTATGCCGAATCGTTCCAGGGCCAGGCCGGCTTCAATGTCGACGGCACCGCGTTCAAGCCGCTGCGCGGCAAGCAGTGGGAAGCCGGTATCAAGTACCAGCCGCCGGGCAGAAACATGACGCTGACGGCGGCCGTGTTCGACATGCGCGAGGAAAACCGCAAGGTGGCCGGCGTGGTCAACGGCATGGCGGGCACGGTGCAGATCGGCGAGGCCCGCACGCGCGGCGCCGAACTGGAGGCGCTGGTGTCGCTGGGCCGGCTGGACCTGATCGCCGCCTACACGTTCCTGAACGCCAGGACGCTCGAAGGCACGGCAGCCGAGCAGGGGCAGCGGCTGGCCAGCGTGCCGGCCAACACGGCGTCGCTGTGGGCCAACTATCGCTTCAGCCTGTTCGATATCCCCGGCTTCCTGGCCGGCGCCGGCGCGCGGTACAACGGTCCGAGCACCGACGGCACGGGCAACAACAGGGTGGGCGGCTTCACGGTGTTCGACGCCGTGGTGGCCTACGATCGCGGCCCGGTGCGCGTATCGCTGAACATGAACAACGTGTTCGGCAAGCAGTACGTCTATAGCTGTATCGCACGCGGCGACTGCTTCTTCGGCACGCAGCGTTCGATCATCGGCAACGTGACCTACCGCTTCTGACAGGTCAGGTTCCGGCCCGGGGCGCCCCCGGGAGACTTCGGCGTGCCGGTTTGCTAGCATGCAGCCCATGCCGACTCTTCGGGGGATCGCCGGTTGGAAACCTTTACGTCTCGCCGCACCATCCAGCAGGCGCTGGCCGACTGGCGCGCCCAGGGCCGCCTTGGCGCCGCCGACCTGCTGGCCGCCTGGGGGCCCACGCTGCCCCGCCGCGCCCACTGGCATGACTGGCTGGACCGCGCGCTGCTGATCCTCGGCACGGCGCTGCTGTGCGCGGGCGTCATCGTCTTCTTCGCCTTCAACTGGGCGTCACTTCATAAATTCTCCAAATTTGGACTGCTGGCGGGGCTGCTGACCGTGCTGGCCGGGTTTGCCGCCTGGCGCCCGGCAGGCGACATGGCGGGCCGGGCCGCGCTGGGCGGTGCGCAGATGGTGTCCGGTGTGCTGATGGCCGTGATCGGGCAGACGTACCAGACCGGCGCCGATGCCTGGCAGCTGTTCGCGCTGTGGACGCTGCTGGCCGTGCCCTGGGCACTGGCGGCGCGCGCGGCGCCGCACTGGTGGATCGTGCTGGTGATCGGCAACGTGGCGCTGCTGCGGTTCTGCAGCGTGCGGCTGGGCATCGGGGGCATGTTCGAACTGCTATTCTCGGCCCGCTTCGCACGCGAAACGATGATGTTCCTGCTCGGGACGTCGATCGTGCAACTGGCGGTCTGGTACGTGCTGGCCGGCCGGGCGGGGCGCTGGGGCTTCGTGGGCGCCACCGGCCCCCGGCTGCTGGGCCTGCTGGCCTGCGGCTATGCGGCATGGGTGGGACTGATGAGCGTGCTGACCGGCCAAGTGAATGCCACGGGGCTGCTGGTCAGCGCGGTGGCGCTGGTGGGCCTGGCCGCCTGGTTCCGCTGGCGCGCGTTCGACATCGTGGTGCTGAGCGTGGTGTGCCTGACCGGCATCGGCGTGATCGTCTCGGCGGTGGGCCGCTGGCTGGCCGACTTCCACGGCGATTTCGGCGCCTTCCTGCTGCTGGCGCTGCTGACCATTGGCCTGGCCGTGGCGGCCGCCACGTGGCTGCTGCGCGCCTGGCGCGAGACATCGGGGAGCCCGGCATGAGTCAGCATCCGATCGACCGCATCGATCCGACCGAACAGACCGAACGCGGGCTCTGGAACCAGCTGGCCGCGCGCGGCACGGTGCAGGGCGACTATGCGACGACCTTGCGCACGCCGTGGCCGATCCGCCTGCTGATGGGCGGCGCGGGCTGGCTGGGGGCGCTGTTCTTCCAGATATTCCTGGTCGGCACCGTGTTTGCCACCACGCGCGGCAACGGCCCGGCCATGGCCGTCACGGGCATGGTGATGATCGGCATCGCCGTCGCCCTGTACCGCGTGACCAGCCGCGAAAGCGGCCGCATCGCGCTGGGGCAGTTTGCGCTGGCGCTGAGCCTGGGCGGCCAGGGCATGGTCATCGCCGGCGTGGGCGAGGCGATGGGCTTCGGGCGATTCCTTGAAACGGCGCCGTTCTGGCTGGGTGTCGCCCTGTTTGAAGCGGTGCTGTTCGTGCTGGTGCCCGACCGTCTGCACCGCTTTCTGGCGGTGCTTGCCTTGTGGCTGGCGCTGGCCATTGCCGCATGCGTGGCATTGGGCGACCTGATCGCGCCGCGCTGGACCGCCATTCCGATGGCGCTCGGGCCGATGACGGCGCTGGCATTTGCCGCGCTGCTGGCCTTCGTCATGCACGAGGACCGGCTTGCGGCGGCGGGGCGCCTGCAGATGGCCGGGCCGGCCGCCGATGCCACCCTGCTGATGGCGCTGCTGGGCGCGCTGGTGGTGACCGGCTTTGCGCATCCGGCCGACCTGGTCTTCGGCGTCGACACGCCATGGCGCGCGCAGGGCGGCTGGCTGGCCGGCGCGCTGCTTGGCGCGGCACTGGTGGCCATGACGCTGCTGGAGTGCCGGCGGCTGGCGTGCAGCACGCCGGCTGGCGTGGCGACGGTGGCGGTGGCCGTCGCGTTCAGCGCCTTGATGGTGTACGCGCCTGCCGTGACGGCCGGTGCGCTGGCACTGGCCATGGCGCTGCGGCGCGGTTCGCTGCCGTGGTTGGGACTGGCCATCGCCACGGTGCTGATCGGCTTTGTCTGGTACTACAGCACGCTACAGTGGACGCTGCTGGCCAAGTCCGCCACGCTGGTGGCCGCCGGCGCGCTGCTGCTGGCCGCCCGCGCGGCGCTTGGCCGTATCGCCAACACGGAGGCCGTGGCATGAAACGCTGGATCATCGTGGGATGGCTGCTGGCGGTTGGGGTCGCCCTGGCGGGCATCGTCGGCAAGGAGCGGCTGCTGGCACGCGGCGATGTGGTCTACCTGCGGCTGGCGCCGGTGGACCCGCGCTCGCTGATGCAGGGCGACTACATGGCGCTGAATTTCTCGATCGCCAACGAGGTGCGCGTGGCGCATGGCACGGCGCAGACCCGGCTGGCACGCGAGGAAGTCATCGTGATCCGCCGCGACGCGCGCAATGAAGGCCACTTCGCCCGCCTGCACAAGGGCGAGCCGCTGGCCGCCGACGAGCGCCTGCTGCGTGTGCAGAACGTGCCCGCGCGCTGGGGCGGCACCGGCGTGCAGGTGTCGACGGACGCGTGGTTCTTCCAGGAAGGCCAGGCGGAACGCTATGCCAAGGCGAAATTCGGAGAATTCCGAGTCGATGCCGATGGGCAGGCGTTGCTGGTGGGGATGCGGGACGAGGGGCTGCGCGGCATGTAGCCGGGCACCGGGCCGCTGCAATGAAAAATCGCCCGCAACCTTCACGGCTGCGGGCGATTCTGGTGGGCTGCCGGCAGGGGAGAAAGGCTCCCCGCGCGGCTTAGACGTTGAACAGGAAGTTCATCACGTCGCCGTCCTGCACCACGTATTCCTTGCCTTCGGCGCGCATCTTGCCGGCTTCCTTGGCGCCCGTTTCGCCCTTGTACTGGATGTAGTCGGCGTAGGCGATGGTCTGGGCGCGAATGAAGCCGCGTTCGAAGTCGGTGTGGATCACGCCGGCGGCCTTCGGGGCGGTGTCGCCCACGTGGATCGTCCAGGCGCGCACTTCCTTCACGCCAGCCGTGAAGTACGTCTGCAGGCCCAGCAGCGTGAAGCCGGCGCGGATCACGCGGTCCAGGCCCGGTTCTTCCATGCCCAGGTCGGCCAGGAACTCGGCCTTGTCGGCGTCGTCCAGGTCGGCGATCTCGGCCTCGATGGCGGCGCAGACGGCCACCACCGGCGAACCGGTGGCCTTGGCGTATTCGCGCACGGCGTCCAGGTGCGGGTTGTTCTCGAAGCCGTCTTCACGCACGTTGGCCACGTACATGGTGGGCTTGGCGGTGATCAGGCAGAACGGGCGCAGGGCTTGCCACTCTTCCGGCGACAGGTCCAGCGTGCGCACGGCCTTGGCCTGGTCCAGCACGGCCTGCGATTTTTCCAGCACGGCCACCAGGCGCTGGGCTTCCTTGTCGCCAGCGCGGGCCGGCTTGATATAGCGCGCCAGCGCCTTCTCGACGGTGGCCAGGTCGGCCAGCGCCAGTTCGGTGTTGATGACTTCGATGTCCGACAGCGGATCGACCTTGCCCGCCACGTGGATCACGTTGTCGTCCTCGAAGCAGCGCACCACATGCGTGATGGCGTCGGTTTCGCGGATGTTGGCCAAGAACTGGTTGCCAAGGCCTTCACCCTTGGACGCGCCGGCCACCAGGCCCGCGATATCGACGAACTCGACCGTCGCCGGCAGGATGCGCTCGGGCTTGACGATCTCCGCCAGCTTGGCCAGCCGCGGATCCGGCACTTCCACCACGCCCACGTTGGGCTCGATGGTGCAGAACGGATAGTTCTCGGCGGCGATGCCGGCCTTGGTCAGGGCATTGAACAGCGTGGACTTGCCGACGTTGGGCAGGCCGACGATGCCGCATTTGAGGCTCATGGGAAACCTTTAACAATCAATGGGTTGCAGTGCGTCTGACGCGCGGCGGGCGGTCGGGCGAACGACCTGCGACAAGCCGGGGCAGAGTGGGCGAGGCGGGACAGGACCAGCGGATCGGGGCGTTGCTCGACGATCCGTGCCGGGTGCTGCCGCCGGAAAAACCGCCATTGTACCCCTGCGGGACGCCGCGCTGGCGCGGGCGCGCCTGTGTGGCCCGGCGTCGCGCGGCCAATGCCGCACCCGTCACGTCGCTATAATCCAGCCATGTCCGGACCTGCCGTGCCGGCGCCCAGCGCCGCCGCCCCATCGATGTCGTCGAATCCTTCTTCCCGCTTCCAGATCGCCGTGGTCGGCGGTGGCATTGTCGGCAAGGCCTGTGCGCTGCTGCTGGCGCAACAGGGCATGCAAGTGGCGCTGGTGGCGCCGCGCCCCGCCGGCGACACCGCGCGCACCGGCGACGATGACTGGGACAGCCGCATCTACGCGTTCTCGGCCAGTTCGCAGGCGCTGCTGGAACGGCTGCGGGTCTGGGAGGCGCTGGACCCGGCGCGCGTGCAGCCGGTGCGCGACATGCGCATCTATGGCGACGAAAGCGCCTGCGAGAGCGATCCCTCGCCGCATGGCGACCTCCATTTCTCGGCGTATGCCGCCGCCGTGCCGCAACTGGCCTGGATCATCGAATCGGGCCATGTCGAGCGTGTGCTCGATACCGCGCTGCGCTTCCAGCACCAGGTGAAACGGTTCGACGACACGGCCGGGCAGCTGGAGCGCGACATCGACGGTGTGACGCTCACGCTGGCCAGCGGCGAGCGCGTGCGCGCCAACTGCCTGGTGGGCGCCGACGGCGCGCGGTCGTGGGTGCGCCAGCAATGCCATATCGGCACCACGCAGCGGCGCTACCGCCAGCTGGGCGTGGTCGCCAATTTCCGCTGCGAACTGCCGCATCAGGAAACGGCCTGGCAGTGGTTCCTGGGCTGCCCCGAAAAGCTGATGGCCGACGAGGAGTCAGCCAATGGCGAGATCCTGGCCATGCTGCCGCTGCCCGGCAACCGGGTGTCGATGGTGTGGTCGGCCGAAGAGGCCCATGCGCGGGACTTGCTGGCGCTGTCGCCCGAAGCCCTGGCCGCCACCGTGGCCCAGGTGGCCAGCGGCGCTGTGGGCGCCCGGTTCGGCGCGCTGCGCTGCATCACGCCGGCGCAGGGTTTTCCGCTGGTGCTGCAGCGGGCAGATCACTTTGCCCAGCCGCATGTGGTGCTGGTGGGCGATGCGGCGCACGTGGTGCATCCGCTGGCCGGGCAGGGCATGAACCTGGGCCTGCGCGACGTGGTGGAACTTGGGCGGGTGATGGCCGACAAAGAGTCGTTCCGCCATGAAGGCGACTTGCGCCTGCTGCGCCGCTACGAGCGGGCCCGCGCCACTGACCTGCTGTCGCTGACGGCGGCCACGGACGGCCTGCACCGGCTGTTTTCGCTACCCGGCACGCCTGCCCGGGTGGTGCGCAACCTGGGCATTCGCGCGGTGGGCAGCCAGGGGCTGCTCAAGCGGTTCCTGATCGGCCGCGCGCTCGGGTAGCCCGGCCGGCCCGGGGCACCGGGATACCCCGGGTCCCGGAACGCGCGACAATCTCTCCATCGGCGCGCCGAATGCGGCCAATCACGCATTCGGCGATTTACCGATGACATGCAAAGCCGGCACACTGACCGGCATATCGTTACCTGGAGTCAATATGTTGCAACTGTTCCGCCGCCGATCCGCACGCGTTGCCGCGATCGCCGCCTTTGCCAGCGGCGTGGCCGCAGCGGGCTATGCCGTCCACGCGCTGGCCGCGGACGAACCGGGCACGGACAAGATCCGGCAGTCCATCCAGAAGATGCTGGGCGGCCGTGCCGAGGTGAAGAGCGTGACCCGCGCGCCCGTGCCGGGCCTGTACGAGGTCAACGTCGGCGGCCAGCTGGTCTACACGGACTCCACCGGCCGCTACATCCTCAACGGCGAACTGATCGACACCAAGACCAATACCAACCTGACCGAAGAGCGGCTGGCCGAGATCAACAAGATCAAGTGGTCGGACCTGCCGCTGACGCGCGCCATCAAGTGGACCAAGGGCGACGGCAGCCGGACCGTGGCCGTGTTCTCCGATCCGAACTGCGGGTACTGCAAGAAGATCGAGCAGACGTTCCAGCAGATGGACAACATCACCGTCTACACCTTCCTGTACCCGGTGCTGTCGCCGGACTCGTCGGTCAAGGCCAAACAGGTCTGGTGCGCGGCGGACCGTACCAAGGTGTGGCGCGACTGGATGCTGAACCACGTGGCGCTGGTGGGTAACGGCAGCTGCAAGACGCCGATCGACGACAACCTGGCGCTGGGCCAGAGCCTGAATATCTCGGGCACGCCGGCGGTGTTCTTTACCGACGGCACGCGTATCCCGGGCGCGGCGGACGCCGCCACGCTCGAACGCAAGCTCGCAAGCCTCAAGAAATAACGACGACGCCGGACCCCAGCCGGCTGTCAGGAACGGCCGGCACTGTCCGGCCGTTTTTTATTGCCGGATGCCCCTGTCCGGACGCCCCTTTTGTCCATCCACAAGAAAACGGGAGACGCCATCATGACCTTCCAGGCTTTGCTGCTGACCCAGGCCGACGACAAATCCACGCAGGCGCAGATCGCCCAGCTTGACGAAAGCCAGTTGCCCGAGGACGGCAACGTGCTGGTGGCCGTCGACTATTCCACGATCAACTTCAAGGACGGCCTGGCGATCACGGGCCGCTCGCCCGTGGTGCGCAAGTGGCCGATGGTGGCCGGCATCGACGGCGCGGGCACGGTGCTCGATTCCAGCGATCCGCGCTGGAAGACCGGCGACCGCGTGGTGCTGAACGGCTACGGCGTGGGCGAGACGCACTGGGGCTGCCTGGCCCAGCGCGCGCGGCTCAAGGGCGAATGGCTCGTGAAGCTGCCCGACGCCTTCACCACGCGCCAGGCCATGGCCATCGGCACGGCTGGCTATACGGCCATGTTGTCGGTGCTGGCGCTGGAGCGCGGCGGCGTGAACGGCCCGGTGCGGCCCGGCGATGGCGACGTGCTGGTGACCGGCGCGTCGGGCGGCGTGGGGTCGGTGGCGATCGCCATCCTGTCGAAGCTCGGATATCGCGTGACGGCCTCGACGGGCAAGTCGTCGGAAGCCGATTTCCTGCGCGCACTCGGTGCCGCCGACGTGATCGACCGCGCCGAACTGGGCGTGCCCGGCAAGCCGCTGCAGAAGGAACGCTGGGCAGCCGTGGTGGATTCGGTGGGCTCGCACACGCTGGTCAATGCCTGCGCCCAGGTGCGCTACGGCGGCGTGGTCACGGCGTGTGGGCTGGCGCAGGGCATGGATTTTCCGGCATCGGTGGCGCCGTTCATCCTGCGCGGCGTGACGCTGGCCGGCATCGACAGCGTGATGGCCGCGATGCCGCTGCGCGAGACGGCGTGGAAGCGGCTGGCGCAAGACCTGGCGCCCGACCGGCTGCAGGCCATCACGCGCGAGATCCGTCTGGGCGAGGCCATCGAGGCGGGCCGCAAGATCATGGAGGGCGGCATGCGCGGGCGCGTGGTGGTCGATGTGAACGGCTGACGCGCGGCTCGGAGATATCGCACGTCCCGGATGGTCCGGGGCGTGACGCTACAATCGTGACCATGACGCCGATCCGCTACGCCATCGCCCCGCTTCAACCCGAAGCCCACCTGTTCGCCGTGACCGTGACGGTGGACGTTCCCGACCCGGCCGGCCAGGTCTTCACGCTGCCCGCGTGGATTCCGGGCAGCTACATGATCAGAGACTTCGCACGCAACATCGTCCGCATCCGCGCCGACGCGGGCCGCGTGCGCGTGCCGCTGACCAAGCTCGACAAGCAGACCTGGCAGGCCGCCCCGGTGCCAGCCCAGGCCGGCCCGCTGACGCTGAGCTACGAGGTCTACGCGTGGGACCTGTCGGTGCGCAGCGCGCACCTGGACACCACCCATGGGTTCTACAACGGCAGCTCTGTGTTCCTGCGCGTGGTGGGACAGGACGCGCATCCGTGCACGGTCGATATCCATCCGCCCGCGGGCGAGGCCTATGCCGGCTGGCGCGTGGCCACGTCGCTGCCCGAGGCCCGCGGCCCGGGCGGTGCGCGCCGCTACGGGTTCGGGCGTTACCAGGCGGCCGACTACGACGAGCTGATCGACCATCCCGTGGAGATGGGCACGTTTGCGCTGGGCACCTTCCGCGCCTGCGGCGCGCAGCACGACGTGGTGTTCACGGGCCGCGTGCCGCAGCTGGACATGGCGCGCATCTGCCGCGACCTGAAGCAGATCTGCGAAGCGCAGATCAGGCTGTTCGAGCCGCGTTCGGCTCGCGCGCCGTTCCTGGACAGCAATCGCCGCTACGTCTTCATGACGATGGTCACCACCGACGGCTACGGCGGCCTGGAGCACCGCGCCAGCACGGCGCTGATGTGCGCGCGCAACGACCTGCCCGTGCGCGGCAACAGCGAGACCAGCGAGGGGTATCGCACCTTCCTGGGGCTGTGCAGCCACGAGTACTTCCACACCTGGAACGTCAAGCGCATCAAGCCGGCGGCATACGTGCCGTACGACCTGACGCAGGAAACCTACACCCCGCTTCTGTGGCTGTTCGAGGGCTTCACCAGCTACTACGACGACCTGATCCTGGTGCGCACCGGGCTGGTCTCGGCGCAGCAGTACGTGGACATGCTGGCCAAGACCTGGAACGGCGTGCTGCGCGGCAACGGCCGCACCAAGCAGAGCGTGGCCGAAAGCGCCTTCGATGCCTGGACGAAATACTATCGCCAGGACGAGAACGCACCGAATGCCATCGTCAGCTATTACACCAAGGGGTCGCTGGTGGCGCTGGCGCTGGACCTGACCATTCGCGCAAAGACACGCGGCCGCCGGTCGCTGGACGACATCATGCGCGCGCTGTGGCAACGCTATGGCCGCGACTTCTACGCGCCGGGCGCCAACCAGCGCGGCGTGACCGAAGCCGAGGTGCATGCGTTGTTCGACGACGTGACCGGGCTGCGCCTGGGCCGGCTGCTGCGTGCGCTGACCGAAGGGACCGACGAGATCGGCCTGCCGGCGCTGTTGCGCGACTTCGGCATCGTGGCCGAGCCGCAGAAGCCGAACGGCAGCGCCGCGCTGGGCATCAAGACCCGTACCGATGACGGCTGGGTGCGCGTGAGCCAGGTGCTCGATGGCGGCGCGGGCCAGCGGGCCGGCGTGTCGGCGGGCGACCTGATCGCGGCCGTGGACGGCCTGCGCGTGGCGCCTGGCCAGCTCGACAAGCTGCTGTCGCGCTACCGCCCGGGCGACCGGGCCGAGCTGCACGTATTCCGGCGCGACGAACTGCAGGTGCTGCCGGTGACACTGGCGCGCGAGCCGGCGGCGCAGTACAAGGTCAAGCTGGAACCGGGCAAGCATGCGGGGCGAGCGCGCTGGCTGGGCCAGTAACCTGCCTGTCACGGCGCCGTGGCCACCATGGTGACGGCGCCCGCCCCCCGGCTGCCCCCAATTTATCCGTCTTTGCCCGGCCTCTGGCCTCCGCCCCATGGAATACGCGCACGACCCCCGCACGTTCCTGTTTTCGCATTACATCTACCGTGGCCTGCGGTCGGCCACGGGCGTGATCGGCCTGACACTGATCGCGATGCAGTTCATGGACCTGCCCAGCGCCATGGTGGTGTCGGTGGGTGCGCTCTGCACGAGCCTGATGGACCTGCCCAGCCCGTTGCCGCACAAGTTCAACGAAATGCTGGCCAGCGTGCTGCTGTGTACGGCGGTCACCGCGCTGGTGGCGCTGGCCACGCCGTTTCCGCGCGTGATGCCGTTCGTGCTGGTGCTGGTGACGTTCCTGGCCGGCATGATGACGGTCTACGGCAACAAGACCATGCCGCTGCAGTTCTCGATGCTGTTCGTCATGACGCTGACGATCAACGAGGAATTCGTGGTGCGCAAGGCGCTGGAGCACTCGGCGCTGTTCGGCGCGGGCGCGCTGGGCTACCTGCTGTATGCGATGACCGTCAGCTGGATCACGGAGCGCCGCACGCGCCAGCAGATTCTGGCCGAATCCCTATACGAGATGGCCGGCTACCTGGAGATCAAGGCGGCCTTTTACGACGCCGGCACCGACTACGACGAGCAGTTCAACCGGCTGGTGCGTCAGCAGATCGTGGTGGCCGAGCGCCAGCAGGCCGCCCGCGACATGGTGCTGCGCGGCAACAAGACGCCGCATGACGGGCTGCTGGTGCAGGTGCACCTGCGCATGCTCGACCTCTACGAATACCTGCTGTCGACCAACACCGACTACGCGCTGCTGCGCCAGACCTTCGGCGGCACGCCGGTGCTGGACGGGCTGCGCCGGCTGGTGCTGGGCCTGTGCAAGGATCTGGAGGAAATCGCCTACGACGTCACGCGCGGCCGGCCTTCGTACAGCGCGTTCGACTATCGTGCGGACCTGCGCAAGGTGGAAGAGGAGATCGATCAGCTGCGCCATCACCATGTATCTCCGGCCGCGATGAACGCGCTGCGCGACACACTGGAGATGATTCGCGGCGCCATCACGCTGGTGGGCCAGCTGCACGAGGCATCGCGCACGCCGGTCGAGCCGGCCAAGGTGCTGCCGGGCTCGGACATGACGCCGTTCCTGACACGGCAGAAGTACGAATTCGGCGTGGTGCGCGACAACCTGCACTGGCGCTCGCCCGCCTTCCGCTTTGCGCTGCGCATCACGATGGCGGTGGCGGTGGGCCTGTGGCTGGGCGACCGGCTGCCGTATGCGTCGCACAGCTACTGGATTTTGCTGACCATCGTCGTGATCCTGAAGCCGAACTTCAGCATGACCAAGCAGCGATACAACGACCGCCTGATCGGTACGCTGATCGGCTGCATCGTCAGCGTGGGCATCCTGCGCTGGGTCCACGAGCCGCTGTTGCTGATCGGCATCCTGTACCTGGCCCTGGTGGCCAGCGCCGCGTTCGTGCAGATCAAGTATCGCTATACGGCCATTGCCGCCTGCATCCAGGTGCTTATCCAGATCAACCTGCTGATGCCGGGCAGCCAGACCGTGGTGGGCGAGCGGCTGGTGGACACGGTGATCGGCGGCATCATCGCGTCGATTTTCAGCTTTGTGCTACCTAGCTGGGAGTACCGGGCGATCCCGAAGCTGGTGGAGAACGTGCTGCAGGCCAATCGCCGCTATATCGCGGCCACACGCGACCTGCTGACGCGCAAGGCCAAGGACGACTTTGCCTATCGCGTGCAGCGCAAGCAGTTCATGGACAACCTGTCGGCGCTGATCGGGTCGTTCCAGCGCATGCTCGACGAGCCGCGCAGCCGGCATCGTGCCGTGGACAACCTGAGCCGCTTCATCGTGCAGAACTACCTGGTGGCGGCCCACGTGGCGGCGGCGCGTATCCAGGTGCGGCAGCACTTCGGCGACATGGACGTGCCGGCGGCCGAGGCGGCGATCGAGCAGGCCACCGATGCCGCGCTGCGTTCGCTGACGCTGGCCAGCGAACGTCTGGCGGGCGAGGAGCGGCACGGCCCGCGTGGCGCGGGCTTTATCCGTACGCCTGCCGAGACGGCGGTGGCAGGGGTGGGGCTGGTGCATGAGGCCGCGCCGGCATCGGCCGGGGCCGGGTTGCCCGCGCCGGCGCAGGAGGCGTCGGACGACGAAGCCAGCGAGCGCCGCGCCCGCATCGCCGATTCGGCGGACAAGCGCAAGGCCGACGTGCTGGCCCAGGCCGCCGCAGCCGGAGAGATCGGCGCCAACGAACCGCTGCAGAAGACGCAGGACCAGCACGCGGCTACGTCGGCCAGCGCATCGGGCCGCGCCGCAAATGCGCTGCTGGAACGTCGCCTGCGCGCGCTGCGCGAGGACGCGGCCAAGATCGCGCTGCGGACCGGCGCGATCGGCCGCGCGATCCGGGTGCCGCTGAAGACTTGAGGAGTTCGGCTGCCGCGACGGTTTGCTCTCCTGAAGATTCGCGCCGCGACGGTTTTCTCTCCCGAAGATTCGCTGCCGCGACGGTTTTCTTCCCAAGATTTGCTGCCGCGACGGTTTGCTCCCCTCTCCCGCGCGCGGGAGAGGGGCGGGGGAGAGGGCAGGCGCATGG
>NZ_JBYPSB010000017.1:0-116413 GCF_057815095.1 Cupriavidus sp. 86D6
AGGTCAAGGCGAGACTGCCTGATTTACCTGGTCCGGCGGTGTTTCATATGCATCCGGTGGGGGCGGTGGGGAATTTCTTCGTGGATATGCGTGTGCATGATTTCATCCGGAGAATCGGGGATGTTATCGCGCACGGGGAGGGAAATTATGAGTCTTACAACACCGGCACTATCAACCACAAAGTGGTTCACTCGTTCGTAAATCCGCCCGAAGGCACAATAACCAAGAAATCGATCAACGCCATACTCGAGGCGGCTAAATTACATCCAACAGATACAAATAGAATATTTGCGGCAGGAAAATATCAGGTGATAGAAACAACCCTGACGCAAGGAAAAGCTGCATTGAAGTTGACTGGAGATGAAATATTCGATGCTGAGACGCAGGAGTACTTTTTCAGGGAGTTTCTCATTGAGAAGGCGGGTAAAGGAAAGCTGGCGAACTTTATAAAGCGCGGGGTTGGATCCGCCGATGAGGCGCAATATGGGGCGTCACAGGAGTGGGCTTCTATTGCGACGCCAAAGGGGCGAGTACGATTGAGGAAGGCCGTCTCTGACGGAAACCAATCCTACTACGATGAGCCGCCGAACTTTGCCAATCCGGAGTCCACAAAAATGCTACGTGAGATATTAGAAGAGATATCAGAGTATTGGAAAGAGTAGGTGCGCATATGAAAAGAAAGCTCATCATTTGCGTAACCATCGGACTTTTCGGTGTCACCGCGCGAGCCGACTGCGTCATCGATAGTACCTTACCAACTTTGCCTCAGTTCATGCAGCAGGAAAATTACTCATCAGTCCGCAAAAAAGTTACTTTCGGCGGGGTGGGCGCCATATCGAGCTCCTGAAGCGCTGCCCTGTGCGGACGAAGACGAGCGATGCAAAGATCGACCGGAAATGCTCGCCTGTTCCGGAGTTCAGTTGGCGCCGTGCGCGTGGCTGTGGCGGAAAAATAAGGTATTTATCGTGGTAGGGACGATTTACGAAGTAGAGGATGAGCGATTTACAGGCGTCGGCGTTTATCACGAGTGCCCGCCATCGGAATAAATTTGGCTATGGCGCTTTGACGAGATCTCGCCATATTCAAGTCGGGAGAAATCTCCGATGAAAAGAAAGCTAATTCCGATATTGGCGATCGTGGTTCAAATGGAAATCTACGCAAAATGTGACATCGAGCCGATTCGAGACGTGCCCCACATCGCGATTGATGAACGATATTCCCATGTACGCCTAAAACTACTTTCCGCGGGATGTTTACCGTATCGCGCTCCTAATGCACTTCCATGTGAACTCGACGATAAACGCGGTGCGAATCGTCCCGAAATGCTTGCATGTTCTGGTGTTGGAATGGGTCCCTGCGCCTGGCTATGGAAGAAAAATATCATCGTTGACACGCTTGCAGATGTTGGTGATGAACTCTTCGTCGGCATTGGACAGTTCTATGGGTGTGCAGGTCCCGCCTGCATCGAATGTGACGCGCGGATTCATGAAGCCGAGGACAATCGTTTTAATAGCATCGGGGTTTATCACGAAATTCGTTCATTGAAATAATGAAAATGTGGTTGGAGCGGTGATCTTTATGAGATTTTGATCTGCTGTGAAAGCAGCAATGTTGTCAACATGCTGGCATGAATGGAGGGTTTTGATGCGATCAATTTTTCTTGTTTCTTTATGCTTCTTGCATGTTAATGCGGGAGCTACCTGTACGGTCGAAAAAATTCGCGATTATCCAGAGATGAGGGTTGGCGAAAAATACTCGAAAGTGCGGCAACAACTAATCTCGGCCGGCTGGACGCCATATAAAGCATCCCATGCGCTTCCATGTGAATCGTATGATTTGCGCTGCAAGGGCCGCCCAGAGATGATCGCGTGTTCGGGCGTGGAGTTAGGGCCTTGTGGTTGGCTGTGGAAAAAAACAGAATGATGCTTGTCGTCAATACGCTGGCCGATACGGGCGACGAAATTTTCCAAAGCATCTCCCAATATCAAGGATGTGACTGATCGGGTGAATGATTTTCGAAGCTCGACGCGGCCATGCTTCGGCAGGAAGTGGTCGAGAAACTTTTATGGGAAATCGCGAAGTGACACCCCGGAGATCTTAAGTGATTACTGTTTTTGATAACTCGGTTGCATCAACGGCGAAGGGGAATGGACGGTGAGCCGACCGCTGCGGTATCTTAAATGGGTAGGTGTTGCTGTAATTTTAATTATATCCAAGCCTGCAATCGGCGATGCAGCTAGCCATGCGCCTATCGACGGAAGTGCCTTGCACCCAGGGTGCTCGGTCGTCTTTGAGCGAGAGTATCTCGATCAGAAGAAGGGTTCGGGCGACGTGCCTCCTTTTTTTCTTTTTCCCGTTTGGCAATGTGACGATCAACGGTTGCTTATCGATAGATATGGAATTAATGGCGGTTCTCCTCAAGTGGTGGACGCCATGATCTGGAACGGCAAAGGAATAGTGGTGTTGGTGAAGTGGTCGGTCAGTTCGCGCGCCGCTGATTTCTCGGGCGATTACTATCGTGTATTCATTTATCGTCGTATTGAATTGACCGACGCCGAAGCCTTTGTGAGAGATTGTACGCTGATGAGTAAATTTCCAGAGGGCTGGGATGGCGAATGGAAAAATGGAGAGTCAGTCGTTTTCGAATACAAGGACGCCACTTCGCTCAGGCGGAAGATCTCGAAGATCTGGACTGAGTGGTAAAGCTCATGGAAAACCACTAGAAGGCACAAGGCTACGTTGGTCGGCGGCGCATATATGAACAGCGTAATTATTAGCGTGATTTTCGGTAGTTTCGGCGTGGCTGCTTAAGCGATTTGCATGGATGATGATGCTTCTCCGAAGTAATCGGGCGAGAAACAACCAGTTCTACTGGAGTCCAGTGCCCGTCCCTTGCCACCCCCCACCCAACGCCCGGAACAACGACACGCTGGCCGCCAACTGCCTCCGGTGCACGGCTTCCAGCGCGCGAGCGTCGATTAGGGCGGCGGCTTGCACGACGTTGACGTCGAGGTAGGCGGCGGCGCCCTTGCGGTAGCGGTCGGTGGCCTGTTGCAGGGCGCGGCGGGATGCGGTGACGGCGGCTTGCTGGCTGGCGGCTTCGTGGTCCAGCAACCGTAGTGCGGCGTAGTTGTCTTCCACGTCCTGTACGGCCTTGAGCACCGTTTCGCGGTAGTCGGCGGCGCTGGCGTCGAACTGGGCGCGGGCGCTGTCCACGCCCGCCTGGCGCTTGCCGCCGTCGAATATCGTTGCGGCTAGCGCGGGGCCTACGGCCCAGAAGCGGCTTGGCGCGGTCAGCCAGCCGGCCAGTCCCGAGCTTTCCAGTCCGCCGTTCAGGTTCAGCATCAGCGTCGGGAAGAAGGCCGCGCGGGCCACGCCGATCTGCGCGTTGGCGGCGGCGACGCGGCGCTCGGCGGCCGCGATGTCGGGGCGGCGCTGCAGCAGGGTGGCGGGCACGGCGGCCGGGGTGACGGGCAGGGCGATATCGGCGCTTGCGGTGCCGGCGATGTTCGCGGCGTCGGCGGGCAGTGCCGGCAGCGCAAACGTGCTGGCGGGTTCGCCCACCAGCGTGGCCAGCGCATGCAGCAACTGGGTGCGGGACAGTTGCAGGTCGGCCAGTTGCGCTTGTGTGCTTTCCACCTGAGCCTGCGCCTGCGCGACATCGCCTTCGGCGGCGATGCCGCCCTTGTAGCGGTTGGTCACCAGTTGCAGCACCGACGCGTAGGCGTCCACGGTCTGTTGAAGCAACGCGGCTTCGCGGTCGAGCGAGCGGATGCCGAAGTAATCGATCGCGGCTTCGGCCTGCAGGCTCAGGCGGACCGCGGCCACGTCGTCGGCACTGGCCTGCAGGCGGGCTTTTGCGGCATCGACGTTGTTGCCGATGCGTCCAAACAGGTCGGGTTCCCAACTGGCGCCGAGGCCCAGCAGGTGATCGGGCGTTGTTTTTCCAGCCCGCGAGTGCCCGAGTACGTTGGCCGACAGGTGCGTACTTGTGACGCTGGCCGTGGCGCCGACGGTCGGAAAGTAATCGGCGCGGGCGGCATCCACCTGGGCACGGGCATCGCGCAGCAGGGCCATCGATTTCAGCAGGCTCTGGTTCGATACGTCGATGCGGGCCAGCAGGGCGTCGAGCGTGGCGTCGTCGTACGCGCGCCACCAGTCCGGCGCGATGGCGTCGTCCGGCTGCGCGCCCTGGGCGCCGCCGTCCTGGGCTTCGTGGTAGGCGGCCGGCATCGGCATCGCCGGGACGTGAT
The DNA here is from genome assembly GCF_057815095.1 of Cupriavidus sp. 86D6. Taxonomy (NCBI): domain Bacteria; kingdom Pseudomonadati; phylum Pseudomonadota; class Betaproteobacteria; order Burkholderiales; family Burkholderiaceae; genus Cupriavidus; species Cupriavidus sp. 86D6. The sequence goes on from NZ_JBYPSB010000017.1 coordinate 4,254, forward strand.
AGGGCACGCTGGCGCAGCCGGCCAGCCATGCGCAGGCCAGCACGATGACGGTGCGGTGGAAGGTGCAATGGAAGGTGCGCTTGATGAGCGGTTTCATGGTGAGCGTCATGCCGGATCTCGCTTTGCCGGCGCGGCCACGCGTACCGTCATGCCGGCCACGATGCCGTCGCCGGGGTTGACCACGACGCGGTCGCTGGCTTGCAGTCCGTCCAGCACTTCCACATGGGTGCCGAAGTCGCGCCCCAGCGCCACGTGGCGGATCGTCAGTGTGTTGTCCGGGCCGACCACGGCAACGGTCGGGCCGCCGGCCGGAAACATCAACGTATTGGCGGGCAGATCGAGCCCCGCGTGTGCGCTGCCCACTTCCAGATGCACCTGTGCGTAGGCGCCCGGGAGGATGCGGCCGTCCTGGCTATCGACATCGAGTTCCACGCGCAGGCTGCGCGTGACGGGATCGATGGCGCCGGCCGTGCGCGCCACCGTGGCGGGGTAGCGTTTGTCCGGCGCTTGCGGCAGCGTCAGCCAGGCCTGCGTGCCCGGCCCCATTCCCGCGCTGACGTCCTGCGGCACCTGCGCGTAGACGCGCAGCCGAGTGCCGGCCGAGATATGGAACAGTTCGCGCCCCTGGCCGGGCGCGCTGCCGGCATCGATCAGCGCCCCGGTATCGACGTTGCGTGCTGTAATCACGCCGTCGAACGGCGCGCGGATCTGCGTGTAGCTGGCAAGCTGCGCCAGCCGCGAGGTATTCGAGCGCGCCGCCGCCAGCAGCGCCGCCTTGGCGTTCATGTCGGCCACCTTCTGGTCGGTTTCCTGCTGGGCGACGGAGTTCGTCGCCTGCAGGTCCTGCCAGCGTTTGGCCGTGGTGCTCGCCAACTGGTAGTTGGCGGCGGCGGTCGCTTCGTCGGCGCGTGCCTGCCGCAACTGGTCGGCCACTTCGGGCGCGTCGATCTCGGCCAGCAACTGGCCCGCCTTGACCGGGGTGCCGATATCGGCGTACCAGTGGCGCAGATAGCCGTTGACGCGCGCATGGATGGCGGCGTCCTCGTAGGCGCGGACGTCGGCCGGCAGGGTGATGTCGTGCGCGGCCGCTGCGGCGCGCGGCTGCACCACGCTGACGATGGGCGTCTGCGCGGCCTGCGCGCGCTGCTGCAAGACGGCGTGGCCTTGCCAGCGCGGCACGATGCCGGCCGTCAGGGCCAGCGCCACGGCGGCGCCCGCCAGGGCCAGCATGGCCAGCCTGGGGTTGCGGCGCGGCGCGGCCGCCTTGGGATCGAGGTCGGTTCGGGTCATGCCAGGCGCTCCTGAAGGGGCGTGTTGTGATCGGATCGTGCGCGGCGGGCCATCCAGCCATGCAGCACGGAGAAAAAGACCGGCACCAGCACCAGCGTGGCCACGGTGCCGAAGGCCAGGCCACCGATCACGGTGCGGCCCAGCGGGGCGTTCTGCGCGCCGGCGCCGCCCGAGCCCAGCGCCATCGGCACCATGCCGAACAGCATCGCCAGCGCGGTCATCGCCACCGGCCGGAAGCGGCTGAAGCCGGCGTCCCAGGCGGCGTCGATGGGGTTCGCGCCTGCCGACAGGCTGTCGCGCGCATGGCTGATGACCAGGATGCTGTTGGCGGTGGCAATGCCCACGCAGATGATGGCGCCGGTGAGCGCCGGCACGCTGATGGTGGTGTCGGCGGCAAACAGCATCCACGCCATGCCCGAGAGCGCCACGGGCAGGGCGCCGACGATGGCCAGCGGATCGAGCCACGACTGGAAATTCACCACCATCAGCAGATACACAAGCACGATGGCGGCGGCCAGGCCCGTGACCAGCCCTGTGAACGATGCACGCATGGTCTGCACCTGGCCGCGCACGACGATGTCGGACCCGGCCGGCAGTTGCGGGCGCACCTGATCGACGATGCGCTGCACGTCGCCGGCCACGGCGCCGAGGTCGCGGCCGCGCACCGCGCCGAACAGGTCCAGCACGGGCTGCACGTTGTAGTGCGACACCACGCCTTGCTGGCTTCCGCGGGCGATGGTGCCGAACTGGCCGAGTTGCCCGGCGCCGCCCTGTTGCGCGGTGTCGGCGCCCAGCCCCAGCGGAATGTTCGACAGCCGCTGCAGCGAGTCCATCGCGTACTGGGGCACGGAGACGGCCAGCGGATAGCTGACGCCGTTCTTCGGGTTGAGCCAGAAGTTGGGCGCGGTCTGGCCGCTGCCGGACAGCGCAATCAGCATGTTCTGCGCCACTTCGCGCTGCGACAGCCCGGCCTGCAGCGCGCGCGTGCGATCCACGTCGACGGTCAGCGCGGGCTGGTCGGCCGGCTGCTGCAGGTGCAGATCGGTCAGGCCCGGCACGCCGGCCAGCTTGCGCAGCAACTGGTCTGCCACCTTGCGGTTGCCGGCCAGATCCTTGCCGACGATCTGGATGTCGATGGGGGCGGGCAGGCCGAAGTTCAGGATCTGGCTGACCATGTCGGCCGGCAGGAACGAGAAGCTGACGCCCGGGAAATCCTTCTGCAGCACGGCGTCGAGCTGGTCCACCAGCACGCCGGAACGGCCCGCGTCCGGCTTGAGGGACACCAGGATCTCGGCGTCGCCGGTGCCGATCGGCAGCGACGAATCGTAGGTCAGGTTGATGCCGCTGACCGGCAGGCCGATATTGTCGACGATGCCCGCCACGTGCTGCGGCCCCACCACGCGGCGGATGTCGGCTTCGACCTGATCGGTGATGCGGGCGGTCTCCTCGATACGCGTACCGGTGCGAACGCGCATATGCAGGCGGATCTCGCCGCTATCGACGGCCGGGAAGAAGTCCTGGCCCAGGAACGGCACCAGCGTCATCGACCCCACACAGGCCAGCGCGAAGAGCGTCATGGTCCGGCGCGGCCTGGCCAGCGCGGCGGACAGCATGCGCCCGTAGGCGCCGCGCACCCGCTCGAAGCCGGCCTCGAAGCGGCGGTGGGCCGTGCCGAACCAGCGGGTCAGGCCCGCCAGCCACCCCCTGGCGGGGCGTTTGGCTGTCCGCGCATCCGACTCGCCGCGCAGCAGGTAATGCGCCAGCGTGGGAATCAGGGTGCGGGACAGGAAGTACGAAGCCATCATCGCAAACACCACCGCCTCGGCCAGCGGCACGAACAGGTAGCGCGCCACGCCGCTGAGCAGGAACATCGGCAGGAACACGATGCAGATGCACATCGTGGACACCAGCGTGGGCAGCGCGATCTCGCCCGACCCGTCGAGAATAGCCTGCTCCAGCGGCTTGCCCGTTTCGCGGTGGTGGGCAATGTTTTCGATGGCCACGGTGGCGTCGTCCACCAGCACGCCCACGGCCAGCGCCAGGCCGCCCAGCGTCATGATGTTCAGCGTCTGTCCCAGTGCCGCCAGCCCGATCAGGGCGGCCAGCACCGACAGCGGGATGGTGATGGCGATAATCAGCGTGGCGCGCCAGCTTCCCAGGAACAGCAGGATCATCATGGCCGTCAGGCAGGCGGCCACCAGCGCCTCGTGCAGCACGCCGTCGATGGCCGAGGTGACGAACACGGACTGGTCGGACAGCGGCTGCACCTGCAGCGACTTCGGCAGGCCGGACAGGATGTGCGGCAGCAGGGCGCGGATCTGCGCCACCACGGTCAGCGTGGACGCACTGCCGGTCTTCTCGATTTCGAGCAGCGCGGCGCGCTTGCCGTCGTGGCGCACCACGTTGGTCTGGGGCGCGTAGCCATCGTGCACCTGCGCCACATCGCGCACATAGACCGTGCCGTCGGGGCCGCTGCGTACCGGCAGGTCGTTCAGCGCGGCCACGGTCTGGGTGCTGCCATTGAGGTCCACGCGGTATTCGAGCGCGCCGATCTTGGCCGTGCCGCCGGGCAGCACGAGGTTCTGGGCGTTGATGGCGTTGACCACGTCCAGCGGCGCCAGCCCGCGCGCCTGCAGCGCCGCCACGTTCAGATCCACCATCACCTGGCGCACCTTGCCGCCATAGGGCAGCGGCACAGACGCCCCCTGCACCGTGGCCAGTTGCGTGCGGATAAAGCTGTTGCCCAGGTCGTACAGTTCCTGCTCGGGCAGCGTGTCGCTGCCCAGCGCCAGGCGCAGGATCGGCACCGTCGAGGCGTTATAGCTCAGCACCAGCGGCGGCGTGGCGCCGGGCGGCATCTGCTTGAGGATCGATTGCGCGCCCGCCGTGGCTTGCGAAATCGCACGGTTGATGTCGGCGCCGGGGTGGAAGAAGACCTTGATGACGGCCACGCCCGGCAGCGACTGCGACTCGATGTGCTCGATGTTGTCGACATCGGTGGTCAGTGACCGCTCGTAGCCGGTGACGATGCGCTGGGCCATGTCCTGCGCCGACAGGCCGTTGTAGCTCCACACCACGCTGACCACCGGGATGTCGATCGACGGGAAGATGTCGGTCGGCATGCGCTGGATGGCCACCACGCCGCCCAGCAACAGCAGGATGGCGAGCACGATGAAGGTATAGGGCCTGCGCAGGGCGAGCCTGACAATCCACATGCTTTCTCTCCCGGCGCCCCGATGGCGCGGCAATCGTAAGGAATGGAGCCGATTCTAGAAACCGCCCGCCCTGTGAATTCCGGTCAAAACGATTACAGTCTTGTCATCCAAACCGGCGGCGCCGCTCGCTACCATCCAGCTGGCAATGCGGCGGATTGGCGCCGCCGATGGTTGAGGACTGGACCGATGAAGATCCTGGTAGTCGAAGACGAACCGAAAACGGGCGAATACCTGCGCAAGGGGCTGGCCGAGTCGTCCTTTGTGGTGGATCTGGCGCGCACTGGCGCCGATGGCCTGCACCACGCGATGGAAGACGACTACGACCTGATCATCCTTGACGTGATGCTGCCCGGCATGAACGGCTGGGACGTGCTGCGCCGGCTGCGCGAAAGCAAGGACACGCCCGTGCTGTTCCTGACGGCGCGCGACGAGGTGGAAGACCGTGTGCGCGGCCTGGAGCTGGGCGGCGACGACTACCTGGCCAAGCCGTTCGCGTTCGTGGAACTGCTGGCGCGCGTGCGCACGCTGCTGCGGCGCGGGCCGGTGCGCGAGGCCGACCGCATCGAGGTGGCCGACCTGGAAATCGACCTGATCCGGCATCGCGTGATGCGCGCCGGCCAGCGCATCGACCTGACGCCGCGCGAATTTGCGCTACTCCATTTCCTGGCACGCCGCAGCGGCGAGGTGCTGAGCCGCACGCAGATCGCATCGCATGTCTGGGACATGAATTTCGACAGCGACACCAACGTGGTCGATGTGGCCATCCGGCGCCTGCGCGCCAAGATGGACGACCATTTCGCGCCCAAGCTGATCCACAGTGTGCGCGGCATCGGCTACGTGCTGGAACTGCGCGCGTCGTGACGGCGCGCCGGCATACCCGCCTGCTGCCCCGCTCGCTGACCGCGCGGCTGGCGGTGGCATTCGCGCTGATCGCCGGCTGCGCCTTCGCGGGCGTGGGCCTGTACCTGTACCGGGCGCTGGCCACGCAGATCATCGAGCGCGACGACTCGGAGCTGCTGCGCAAGGCCGTTCGTGCGCGCGCCGAGCTGGCCGAATTGCCGGCCGCCGACGCCCAGGCCGGTCGGTGGCAGGAGATTCGCGGCATTGTCGCGGGCAACGACGAATTCGGCCTGCGGCTGCTGGCGCCGGATGGCGCGCTGCTGACGCAGGCGGGCGCGCAGCCGGGCAACATGCCGGCGGTGGACGCCATTGGCGCCGACACGCCGCCATCGGCAGCGGCCATTCAGTCATGGGAGACGCCGGGCGCGATACCGGCGCGCGGTCTGGCGATGCAGGCGCGCGTGGGCACCGGCGCGGGCGCGCGGACGGTGCGGGCGGAGATCTACCAGGTAGCGGCGTCGCGCGTGCTGCTGCTGCGCGACTATCGGCTCAAGCTCTGCGTCGCCGTGTGCCTGGGGGCGCTGGGCGCGGGCTTGCTGGGCTACGCGGCCTTGCACGCAGGCATGGCGCCGCTGCGGCGCATTGCGGCCGGCACGGCGTCGGTGACGTTTGCCAGCGGCGTGCTGCCAGTCGATCCGTCGCGGCTGCCGGCGGAGCTGGACGAATTGGCCAGCGCGCTGCAACGAATGATCGACCGCCTGCGCGAGCGCTACGAGCGCCTGTCGCAGTTCTCGGCCGACCTGGCCCATGATTTCCGCACCCCGATCGGCAACCTGCTGGGCCAGACCCAGGTGGCGCTGTCGAGCGAGCGGTCTGTGGAGGAATACCAGGCGCTGCTGGCATCCAACGTCGAGGAATACGAGCGGCTGTCACGCATGATCGAGAACATGCTGTTCCTGGCGCGCGCCGACAATGCGCAGGTGGCCATGCACCGGGTGGAGCTCGACCTGCCGTCCGAACTGGCCCGTCAGGCCGACTATTTCGAGCTGCTGGCCGATGCGCGCGGCATCGCCATCCAGGTGGACGCGCGGGGCACGCTCTACGCCGATGCCACGCTATTCCGGCGCGCGCTGGGCAACCTGCTGTCGAACGCCGTGCATCACTCGCCCGAATCGGCGGTGATTGCGCTCCGGAGCCGGGATGAAGCCGGCACGGTGGTGATCGAAGTGGCCAACCACGGGCCCGGCATCGCGCCCGAGCACCTGCCACGTTTGTTCGACAGGTTCTTCCGTGGCGACCCCGCCCGCGCCAATTCCGGGGAATCGTCGGGCATCGGGCTGGCCATCGTGAAGACCATCATGGAACTGCACCACGGCGCGGTGCAGGTGGAATCCATGCCCGACGGCCTGACCACGTTCCGGCTGGTGTTTCCTGACCGCTGAGAGGGTGATCGCCCTCCGGGCACCCGCGCCTGCCGCGGCGGGCTCCATGGAACGCCTGGTCATTTTCACTCCCGAAGTGAAAGTGCTGACAGATTTCCCCGGTTTTTCGATAGCATCGCGGCTGCGATAATGCGACGCATAGTCGATTTACTTATCCACGATCCGGAGCTCCTCATGAATTTCACCGACGCCGTCCTGTCCCGCCATACCGTCAAGGCCTACGAAGGCGGCCAGACCTTGCCGCAGGAACAGGTGGACATGCTGCTGGCGTGGCTGCACAACAGCCCGTCGTCGGTCAACTCGCAGCCGTGGCATTTCGTGGTGGCATCGACGCCCGAGGGCCGCGAGACCATCGCCAGGGCGGCCACCGGCACGTTTTCGTACAACCATCCGAAGATCGTCGATGCCTCGCATGTGATTGCGCTGTGCATGCGCGCCGACCTGGACGAAGCCCACCTGCGCGCCGTGCTGGACCAGGAGGAACGCGACGGCCGGTTCAAGGTGGAAGGCGCCCGCGAAGGCCAGGACAAGAGCCGCCGCTCGTATGTGGACCTGCACCGCTACGCGCTGCGCGACGTGCCGCAATGGATGGAAAAGCAGGTCTACCTGGCGCTGGGCGGCCTGCTGCTGGGCGCCGCGATGCTTGGCATCGACGCCACACCGATGGAGGGCTTTGACGCGGGCGCGCTGGACACGGCGCTGAACCTGCGTGAGCGCGGCCTGACCAGCGTCGTGCTGGTGTCGCTGGGCCGTCGCAGCGAAAAGGACTTCAATGCCGGCCTGCCGAAGTCCCGCCTGCCGAAAGAGGCGGTGTTCACGCATATCTGAGGCCAGCGGGGCCGGAAGAGGCTCTGGCCCCTATCCCGCTTTCCGGCGAGGCCGTCAGGTCTGCGGGTCGGCCAGCAGCCATTGGCCGGTGACCGGGCATACCCAGACTCGTCGGCCATCGCGCCGCACCTGCTCTTCCTCGACCTGTGCGGCGGGAGCCCAGTCATGGTCGAACGTCACGCGTAGCGCGCGGGCCACCCGGGCCTCTTCGATGGGCAGTTCCCAGGTCAGGAACAGCTGCGTGTTGTCGTGTCCGTCCTGGTTGGCCGGGAAATCGGCGGGATCGAAGCGGTCCGCGCCGCGCGGCACGACGCCGTGGGGCTGGCAGGTATCGAACAGCAGCACCGTGCCGCGACGCAGGGGGATGCGCAGGTCCAGCGATGGAAAATGTACGTCCTGTCCCTTGTCGTCACTGAGGAACAGATTGCAGAAGGCTGCGCCGCCGTACTGGTCGCCGTCATGGTGATACCGGGCGCCCCGGCAGACCATCAACGCGATATCGCTTTGGGCCAGCAGGCCCGGCAGGCCCAGCGACGCCGTCCAGTCGGCCACGGCCTGCACGCAGCGCCCGTAGTCGGGCCAGCGCATCCGCGCACGGGCCAGCGGCATGACCTCGACATCGCCGGGCTCCAGCGTCATCTGCGACGCAATCTCGCGCGTCCAGTCCGCCAGCAGCCGCGCCGGCGGGGCGGGAATGTCCACCGTATCCGACAGGATCACCTCGCTCACGCGCCGGCTGCGCATGGCGTCGCCGCTCCGGAAACAGGCGGTCAGGGCTTGCGGCGAAGGCGGTGGGGAAGTGGGATGGCGGTCGTCGGGCATGGCCGGCAGTGTAACGCCGGCCAACGCGGGGCCGGCACGTGGCGCAGGCCTAGCGCCTGCCCGTGCAGTCGAACGGCGCGAACAGTGCCACCACCCAGTCCACAAACGCCCGCAGCCTTGCGCTCTGGTTCCTCGACGGGTGGAACACGATATGCAACGGATGCAGCGGCCGGCTCCATTCAGGCAGCAGTGGGACCAGCGCGCCGGTTTCCACGTGCGGCCGCGCCATGAAGCCGAAGGTCTGCGCCACGCCCAGGCCGCTGACCAGGGCCGTCAGGTGGGCCGTGCTCTCGTTGACAAACACGCCGTGCCGGCTGCGCACGTCCACGTCGATGCGCTCGCCGTCGCGCTCGAACCGCAGCGGCATCACGCGGCCCGTGAGCGACGAAAAGTAGCCCACCACGTCGTGGTCGGTCTGCAGCACGGCCGGGTGCGTCGGCTTGCCGCGCGCGGCAACGTACGGCGCGGCGGCGTAGGTGCCCCAGTCCAGGCTGGCGACATGCCGGGCGATCAGGGACGTATCGGTCAGGTCGCCGCCCCGGATCACGCAATCGACGGCGTCGCCGATCAGGTCCACATGGCGGTCGCCCACGCCGACTTCGAGCTGGATCTCGGGATACTTCGCGCGGAAGGACGGCAGGTTGGGCAGCAGGATCAGGTTGGCCAGCGATGATCCGATGTCCACGCGCAGGCGCCCGCGCGGTGCGCCGCGGGCATCGGCAAACAGCGTATCCATCTCATCCACATCGGCCAGCAGCTTGACCGCGCGGCGGTAGTACGCCTGGCCCTCGTCGGTCACCACCACCTTGCGGGTGGACCGCTGGAACAGCTTGATGCGCAGGTGTGATTCCAGGTCCTGGATCAGCTTGGTGACGGTGGGACGCGGAATGTTGAGCGTGTCGGCGGCCTTGCTGAAACCGCCGGACTCGGCGATGCGGACGAATACGCGCAGGGCTTGCAGTTGATCCATGGCTCAGGAGAAGGCAAAAACGGGCAGGGCGATGGCGCCGCACGCAGTATGCCTGATTATTCATGGTGATGAATAATGATTTAATTTGATCGCTGTTTATTCGTAATTCATTAACGCTTACAGTTGCGCTCATCCACTCTTCAACACGAAAGGAACACATCATGAGCAAGCGACTGGAAGGCAAGATCGCCCTGGTAACTGGCGGCACGAGCGGCATCGGACTGGCCGCCGCGCAGGACCTGGCCCGCGAAGGCGCGAAGGTGTATGTAACGGGCCGCCGCGCCGCGGAGCTGGACAAGGCCGTGGCAGCCATCGGCCATGGCGCGGTAGGTGTGCAGGGCGACGTGACCCGCGAGGCCGATCTCGATGCGCTGGTCAAGACGATCCGCGAGGGCGATGGGCGGCTGGACGTGCTGTTCGCCAATGCCGGCGGCGGCACCATGGCGCCGCTGGGCGAGATCACGGCGCAGCATTTCGACGATACGTTCAATCGCAATGTCCGTGCCGTGGTGTTCACGGTGCAGAAGGCCCTGCCGCTGATGGGCAAGGGCGGTTCCATCATCCTGACCGGCTCGATTGCCGGATCGACGGGCACACCGGCGTTCAGCATCTACAGCGCCTCGAAGGCGGCGGTGCGCGGCCTGGCCCGCAGCTGGGTGCTGGACCTCAAGGATCGCGGCATCCGCGTGAACGTGGTGAGCCCCGGGTCCACGCACACGGTGGGCCTGGCCGAGCTGGGCGGCGACACCAAGGCGGGCCAGGACGGGCTGCTGGGCTACCTGGCCTCGCTGGTGCCAATGGGCCGGCTGGGCGCCCCGGAGGAAATCGCCCGCGTGGTGACGTTCCTGGCGTCCGACGATTCGAGCTTCATCAACGGCGCCGAAATTGCCGCCGATGGCGGTCAGGCGCAGGTCTGAGCGACAGGCCCGGTTCGGACGATATCGTCCGGGCAAAGCAAACAGCCACCCGAGGGTGGCTGTTTTGCTTAAAACGCGAGGGCGCGTCGAAGGGGGCGGCCCAGCTATCAGCCCTTCAGCACCTGGCCGATGGCGTTCGCCACCACGCCGACGTTGCGTTCGTTCAGGCCGGCCACGCACATGCGGCCCGAGCGCAGCACGTAGACGCCGTGCTCGTTCTTCAGGCGGTCCACCTGGTCGGCCGACAGGCCGGTGTAGGTGAACATGCCGCGCTGCTTGATGTAGCGCGACAGCTTCTCGCCGCTGACATGCTCGCGCAGCTGGTCGTGGATGGCCTGGCGCATGCGCGTGATGCGCTGGCACATGGCGGCCAGTTCCGTTTCCCAGCTCTGGCGCAGGGCCGGCGTGGTCAGCACACGGGCCACCACGCGGGCGCCGTGGGTGGGCGGGTTGCTGTAGTTGGCGCGCACGGCGCCGGTCAGCTGGCCCAGCACGCGGCCGGCTTCGTCGGCGCTCTGGCAGATCACGGAGAGACCGCCGCAGCGTTCGCCGTACAGCGAGAAATTCTTCGAGAACGAATTGGCCACCAGCGCGGGCACGTTCTGGCGGGCCAGTTCGCGCACGGCAAAGGCGTCGTCATCCAGGCCCGAGCCAAAGCCCTGGTAGGCCATGTCGACAAACGGCAGCAGCTTGCGGGCCTTCAGCACGCCGATCACCTGGCGCCACTGGTCTTCGTTCAGGTCCACGCCGGTCGGGTTGTGGCAGCAGGCGTGCAGCAGCACGATGCCGCCCTGCGGAATGGCGTCGATGGCCGCCAGCATGGCGTCGAACTTGAGGCCGCCGGTTTCGGCGTCGTAGTACGGGTAGGTGTTGACCTTGAAGCCGGCGCGCTCGAACACCACGCGGTGGTTTTCCCAGCTTGGGTCGCTGATCCACATTTCCGCCGTCGGGAAATAGCGTTTCAGGAAGTCGGCGCCCACGCGCAGCGCGCCCGAGCCGCCCAGCGTCTGCAGCGTGGCGATACGGCCTTCGGCGCGGGCGGCGCAATCCTCACCGAACACCAGCGCCTGCACGGCCTGGCGGTAGGCAGCGATGCCGGCCATCGGCAGGTAGGGGCGCGGGCCCATGTCCGACAGCAGCGCGGCTTCGGCTTCGGCCACGGCCTGCATGACGGGCAGGCGGCCTTCGTCGTCAAAGTAGATGCCGATGCTCAGGTTGACCTTGTTGGTACGCGGGTCCTGCTGGAAGTCCTCGTTGAGCGAGAGGATCGGGTCACCGGGAAAGGCTTCGATGTGTTCGAACATGGGATGCGTCTGGCTTGCGGGTTCAGGGGGGGGCGGCCCGGTGTGCGCACGGGCCGCTCAGGCAGGTTACTGGATCTGGGCGCTCGCGGCGGGCATGGCCGAACCGGCGCTCTTCTGCCGGAGGCGATAGCTTACGCCAAGAATGACCAGCCAGACCGGAATCAGGTAGACCGAAATGCGCAGGCCCGGGGTCAGGAACATCACCACCAGGATGCCGGCCAGGAAGACCAGCGTCACGTAGTTGGTCAGCGGATAGCCCAGGCTCTGGAACGCCGTGGTCTTGCCTTCGGCGCGCTTGGCGCGGCGGAACATCAGGTGAATGATGCTGATCATGGCCCAGTTGATGATCAGGGCCGACACCACCAGACCCATCAGCAGCTCGAAGGCTTCGCCCGGCATGAAGTAGTTGACCAGCACGCACAGGCCGGTGGCCAGGGCCGATACGCCCAGCGCGGCCAGCGGAATGCCACGACGGTTCACCTTCATCAGCGCACGCGGGGCGTTGCCCTGTTGCGCCAGGCCCAGCAGCATGCGGCTGTTGCAGTAGACGCCGCTGTTGTAGACCGACAGCGCCGCCGTCAGCACCACCACATTCAGCACCGTGGCCACGATATCGCTGTTCATCGCATGGAAGATCAGCACGAACGGGCTGCCGCCGGTGACCACCTTCTGCCACGGGTACAGCGACAGCAGCACGGCCAGCGCGCCAACGTAGAAGATCAGGATGCGGTAGATCACCTGGTTGGTGGCCTTGGGAATGCTCTTGCCCGGGTTGTCGGCCTCGGCGGCGGTAATGCCCACCAGCTCCAGACCGCCGAACGAGAACATGATCACGGCCATCGCCATCACCAGTCCGCCCAGCCCGTTCGGGAAGAAGCCCCCGTGCTGCCACAGGTTGGCTACGCCGGCTTCGGGGCCGGCGCCGCCAGTACCCAGCATGTAGCCGCCAAAGCCGATCATGCCGACAATGGCCGCGACCTTGATGATCGAGAACCAGAATTCCATCTCGCCGAACGACTTCACGCTGGCCAGGTTGATGGCGTTGATGACGACGAAGAAGCCCAGGGCCGATACCCATGTCGGGATGCCCGGCCACCAGTACTGGACGTAGATGCCCACCGCCGACAGTTCGGCCATGCTGACCAGGATGTACAGCACCCAGTAGTTCCAGCCGGACATGAAGCCGGCAAAGTGGCCGCAATACTTGTTGGCGAAGTAGCTGAACGAGCCGGCTACCGGTTCGTCGACGACCATCTCGCCCAACTGGCGCATGATGAAGAACGCGACGATGCCGGCCAGCGCGTAGCCCAGCAGCACGGATGGGCCGGCCAGCTTGATGGTCTGGGCAATGCCCAGGAACAGGCCGGTGCCGATGGCGCCGCCTAGCGCAATCAGCTGGATATGGCGATTCTTCAGGCCACGCTTGAGCGTGCCTTGGCTATCGGGAGCATGCATTGGGGTGTCTATCCTCTACCCATTCTTGTGGAATGGCGGCGCGCCTCTTTGGGGTTGGGCGCTTTGAAAAAACGCCGGCGCGGGTAACGCCGGACGCGGGGGTGCGCGCCGGCGAAAACCCGAGAGTTTACCGGCACACGCTTGGAAACGCAGAAGAAACGGGTCAGCCCGGTTCAGCGCCGGGCCGGATGCGTCACACCTTCAGCGTGCCGCGCTCGATCTGGTCGCGCTCGAGTGATTCGAACAGCGCCTTGAAGTTGCCTTCGCCGAAGCCGTCGTCGCCGGAACGCTGGATGTACTCGAAGAACACCGGGCCCAGCACGGTCTTCGAGAAGATCTGCAGCAGCAGGCGGGGCTTGCCGCCTTCGGTGGTGCCATCCAGCAGGATGCCACGGGCCTTGAGCTGGTCCACCGGCTGGCCGTGGCCGGGCAGGCGGGTGTCCAGGGCTTCGTAGTAGTAGTCGTTCGGGGCGGTCATCAGCTCGACGCCGGCCAGTTGCAGGCTGTCGATGACGTCGAGCAGGTTGTCCACGGCAAAGGCGATGTGCTGGATGCCTTCGCCGTTGAACGCCATCAGGAATTCCTCGATCTGGCCGGCCCCCTTGGACGATTCCTCGTTCAGCGGAATGCGGATCTTGCCGTCCGGCGCGGTCATCGCCTTCGAGGTCAGGCCCGTGTACTCGCCCTGGATGTCGAAATAGCGGATTTCGCGGAAGTTGAACAGGCGTTCGTAGAAGTTCGCCCAGTAAGCCATGCGTCCACGGTAGACGTTGTGCGTCAGGTGGTCGATCAGCTTGAGGCCGTGGCCCTTCGGATGGCGGTCCACGCCCTCGATGTATTCGAAGTCGATGTCATAGATCGACTTGCCGTCCTCGAAGCGGTCGATCAGGTACAGCGGCGCGCCGCCAATGCCCTTGATGGCCGGCAGGCGCAGTTCCATCGGGCCCGTGGCGATTTCGACCGGCTGGGCGCCCAGCATCAGCGCGCGGTTGTACGCCTTGTGCGAGTCCTTCACGCGGAAGGCCATGCCGCAGGCGCTGGGGCCATGTTCGGCGGCGAAATAGGCGGCTTCGCTATGCGGCTCGTTGTTGACGATGAAGTTGATGTCGCCCTGGCGATACAGCACCACGTCCTTCGAGCGGTGACGGGCCACCAGCGTAAAGCCCATTTTCTCGAACAGCGGTTCCAGCACGTTGGGGGTGGGCGAGGCGAATTCAACGAACTCGAAGCCCATCAGTTGCATCGGGTTTTCAAACAGGTCGGCCATGATCGGAGTACCTCGGGGGCGAGAGCGGGGATAGAAATAATATTTCGGTGAGGCAGCCGCGCGAGTGGCTTGGGGGACGCTTGGCGCGCTGCATGACGTGAGGAAATTGTAGAACCCGCCCCGCTAAATAGGATTTCGTAAGGCACGCAGGGAAACCCTGAAAGATGAGATAAGATTTCGTCAAACCGCCATCTCAGGAAATCAGAATGCAGCAAACCGACCTCGACCGCATTGATCGCCGCTTGCTGGCGGAACTGCAGGAACACGGGCGCGCCACCAACCTCGAACTGTCCGAGGCGATCAACTTGTCCCCGGCCCAGACGCTGCGCCGCCACCGCCGCCTGGAAGAGGGCGGCATCATCAAGCGGTACGAGGCGCGGCTGGACAGCACCGCGCTCGGGTTCGGCGTGACGGCGTTCATCCACGTGACGATGGAACGCGGTCATATTCGCGATTTGTCCAAATTCAAGGGGCTGGTGGCGGAACTGGCCCAGATCCAGGAGTGCTTCTCCGTGACCGGCGACATCGACTATGTGCTGAAGGTGGTGGCCAAGGACCTGAAGTCGCTGTCCGACTTCCTGCTCGACACCCTGATGCGCATCCCCGGCGTGAGCGGCGTGAAATCAAGCGTGTGCCTGGACGAAATCAAGTGCACCAGCGCGATGCCGCTGGATTTGTGAACAGGGTCGCAGATGCACGCCTGAAAAGCCCGCCATGTGCGGGCTTCTTGTTTCGTTGGGCTGTGAAAACCGGAGATATGCGATTTTTTGTGAGCGGCACCTCGTGCTAGAGATGTGGGGCTTTTCCCAAATCTCTCGGAGGTCAGAATGTCACACTCTCGCAGCACAAAAGAACGGCCATATGGGCGGATGATCGATCCCGACAAGGTTCAGGTGGAACGATGAGAGAGATTCGATTTTTGGAAACTCGGAAATGAATGGTTGAAAGTTTCCAGAGGAAAGGAGTACAGGTAATGCGAATCGCCCCGGCTGTACTGTTTCTTGTCGGTTGTCATTCCATTGCCCAGGCGCAGCCGCCGCAAGCTGTCATCGAAAGTTGTCTTCTCGGGTATTCAACCACTGCTGGAACTTCTGTCGCGATGGGCACGAGCGGGCATCAGGTTATTGAAGACGTTCCTGGCTACCGCCTGACGTGGCCAGAGCGATTGCCCGGTATTCGCGTCGGATATGCCATCAGCAACGACGGGGATAACGATTATGTGTTTGTGGGCCGCCGCCGTGGGTATGTCAGACGGGCCATTCCACTGACGCAATGGCAGCCTGCGCCATTAGACAACCCCTTGCGCGCACAGTATGGCGTCGTGACACAGGGAAAAAGCCGCTACGCGTGCGTGGTGGAAGCCGCCGGACAGGGTTCCGCAGCTTTCGTCATGGCCGGGTACATCGGCCAATTGGCACCAGCCAAGGAAAAGGCCATACAACTCTACTATGCGGTAGCGGACACCAAGACATTCAAGGGATTCAAGTCGGATTGATTTTGCGGTTGGCCGAGTAGAAACAGCCCGCCGTAGTGCGGGCTGTTTGTTGTCGGTCCCGTTCAGTGAGACAAAGCGAACCCGGGGACGGGAGCTTCGGGAAATCACTGGTCGATCTTGCGCATGGCCTCGGTGATGTCCCGGGCGTCGTCCGGGCGCACCAGGCGCGCCACCTCCTTGCCGTCGCGCAGGAATACCAGCGTGGGCCAGAGCTTCACGCGGAACGAGCGGCCAAGCGGGCGTCCGCTGCCGTCCTCCACCTTGATGTGGTCGATGGCCGGGTGCTGGCCGAAGGCCGATTCGATCAGCGGTTGCGCGCGCTGGCAGAAGCCGCACCAGGGGGTGCCGAACTCCAGGATGGTGGCGCCGCGCAGCGCATCGATCTCGTCGCGCGACGGCTCCGTCGTGGCAAAAGTGTGGGTCATGCTCATCGGTTGGGGCTCCGTCGATACATGGATCTGGTGATGGTCTGATGCCCCCGACACGCGATTTCCGCGCCAGCGGCGTAGCCGTCATTCTGCCAGCGACAGCGGGCGCGCGTGCGCCGGCGGCCCGGTAAGAATTTCCCACCATGCCGGCAAAAGCGCCTGCACTTCGGCGCGCGCATAGCGGTCGTCGATCAGCCAGACCACGCCACGGTCCTGCTGGGTGCGGATCACGCGGCCGGCGGCCTGCACCACCTTGCGCAGGCCCGGATACAGGTAGGCGTAGTCGTAGCCTTGTCCGAACACGGTTTCCATGCGCTCGCGCAGCTGCTCGTTGACCGGATTGATCTGCGGAAGGCCCAGCGTGGCCACGAAGGCACCGATCAGGCGGTCACCGGGCAGGTCCACGCCTTCGGAAAACACCCCGCCCAGCACGGCGAAGCCGATGCCCTGGCCGCCGGGCGCGAAGGCGTCCAGAAACGCTGCCTGGCCTGCCTCGGTCATGCCACGCGCCTGCGACCAGGCAGGAATGCCGGGGTGCTGCTCGGCCAGCAGCGCCGCCGCCTGCTGCAGATAGTCGTGGCTGCTGAAAAACGCCAGATAGTTGCCCGGGCGCCGCGCAAACTGGTCGGCCATCAGTTGCACGATGGCGGGCAGCGAGCGCCGGCGCTGTGCGAAGCGCGTGGAAATATGGCGCGCGACGTGTACATCGAGCTGCTCGGCCCGGAACGGCGACGGCACTTCCACGCCTACCGCGCTGGCGGGCAGCCCCAGCAGGTTGCGGTAGTAGTCGGCGGGCTGCAGCGTGGCCGAGAACAGGGTGGTCGAATGCGCGCCCGCGAAGCGCGGGGCCAGGTAGGGAGCGGGCAGCAGGTTGCGGATGCACAGGTCGGCGTCGAAGCCAGTCCGCTTGCGCGGCGTGCGCGTGATGTCGAACAGCGAATGCTTGCCGCCGTATTCGGTCATCTGCTCGGCCAGACGCAGGAAATGCATGGCGTCGAAATAGAAGCGTTCCAGCGCGGCGTCGTGCCGCTGCGGATGGTCGCTCATGTCGTCGATGATGGCCGTGCAAAGCTGCACCAGCGCCTCGACGAACGCGGCGGGCTCCTCGTCGCGCGTTTCGTACGGGGCATCGCCGGACTTGGCCAGCGCATGCCATTGCCGGTAGACGCGGTCCATCGGCCGCTTCAGCGCCGCCGGCGCGGCCAGCCGTACGCCCCGGAACGCCGCATGGTCGAGCGTGGACGTGTACATCGCACGGCCCCGGTCCACGAGGTTGTGCGCTTCGTCCACCAGCACGCTGACGCGCCATTCGTTCATCGCGGTCAGCATGTATAGCAGCGCGCTGCGGTCGAAGTAGTAGTTGTAGTCGCCAACCACCAGATCGCTCCAGCGGATCATCTCCTGGGCCAGGTAATAGGGGCAGACCTGGTGCGCGCGGGCGATGTCGCGCGTGGTGGCGCGGTCCAGCAGCGGTGCGCGACTGGCGGCGTCGCGGGCAGCGGGCAGGCGGTCATAGAAGCCCTGCGCCAGCGGGCACGATTCGCCGTGGCAGGCCAGGTCGGGGTGTTCGCAGGCCTTGTCGCGGGCGGTCAGCTCCAGCACGCGCAGCGGCGTCTCGTCGGCGTTCTGCCTGAGCTGCCGTGTGGCATGCAGCGCCACGGCGCGCCCCGTGGATCGGGCCGACAGGAAGAACACCTTGTCGATGCGCTGCGTCGGCATGGCCTTGAGCGCCGGGAACACCGTCCCGATCGACTTGCCGATGCCCGTCGGCGCCTGCGCCAGCAGCGTGCGCGCCGACGCGTTGGCCTTGTAGACCGATTCCGCCAGCATTCGCTGCCCTTCGCGGAACGTGCCGTGCGGGAAGGCCAGCGCGGCCAGCCCCGCGTCGCGGCCCGTGCGATGCGCGGCCTCGCGTTCGGCCCAGTGCATGAAGCGGCGGCAGCTGTCCTCGAAGAATTCGCGCAGCGCCTGGGCCTCGAACCGTTCCTTGAGCACGCGTTCCTGCTGGCTCACGATGTCGAAATACACGAGCGCCACGTCGATCTGCTTCAGTTCGCGCGACTGGCACAGCAACCAGCCGTAGATCTTGGCCTGGGCCCAGTGCAGCGCCTGGTGATTCTGTGGAGTCTCCACCTTCTGGCCGCGCACCGTCTTGATTTCTTCCACGCGGTTGGTCACCGGGTTGTAGCCGTCGGCACGCCCGCGCACCCGCAGGCCCTCGAAATCGCCCGCCAGGGCGATCTCGGCCTCATAGCCCGGCCCGCGCCGGCTTGTCACCACGCCATGCCCGGCCACGCCTTCCTGCCCGGTGGGCGAGGGCGTGAAGCGCAGATCGAGGTCGCCCGC
The DNA here is from genome assembly GCF_057815095.1 of Cupriavidus sp. 86D6. Lineage (NCBI taxonomy): Bacteria > Pseudomonadati > Pseudomonadota > Betaproteobacteria > Burkholderiales > Burkholderiaceae > Cupriavidus > Cupriavidus sp. 86D6. The sequence goes on from NZ_JBYPSB010000017.1 coordinate 22,873, forward strand.
CTTCGCCGTGAACTCGCACAAGGTGCGCACGGCGACGGTATAGCGGGGCGGGTTGGTAGATGTGGCGGACAAGACGCAAAAGGGGGTAAGGATCGCGGGACTGTATGAATATACAGTGATCGGACACCGACAGGAAATTCCGGCGCGCGAATCTAAGATGGAAACCGGCCTGAAAGGAGAACGTTCCGATGCATCCGCTCAAGATCGCCACCTTCAATATCAATGGGGTACGCACGCGCCTGCAGGCGCTGCTGAACTGGCTGGAACGCGAGGCGCCCGACGTGGCCTGCCTGCAGGAGCTGAAGACGGTAGACGAGGGGTTTCCGATCGACGAGATTCGCGCGGCCGGTTACGGGGCGATCTGGCACGGCCAGAAGTCGTGGAATGGCGTGGCGATCCTGGCCAGGGGCGCCGATCCGGTGGAGGTGCGGCGTGGGCTGCCGGGCGGCGACGAGGATACGCAGAGCCGTTACCTGGAAGCCGCCGTCGAGGGCGTGCTGATCGCGTGCCTGTACCTGCCCAACGGCAATCCGCAGCCGGGCCCGAAGTTCGACTACAAGCTGGCATGGTTCGAACGGCTGATCCGGCATGCGCAGACGCTGCTGGAGAGCGGCCACCCGGTGGTCATCGCCGGCGACTACAACGTGGTGCCCACCGATGACGACATCTACAACACGCGTTCATGGCTCAAGGACGCGCTGCTGCAGCCGGAAAGCCGCGAGTGTTACCGCCGCCTGCTGGCGCAGGGCTGGACCGATGCGCTGCGTGCGCGCTATCCCGACGAGAAGATCTACACGTTCTGGGATTACTTTCGCCAGCACTGGCAGACCAATTCAGGGCTGCGGATCGACCATCTGCTGCTGAGCCCCGGCCTGCGGCTGCGCGATGCCGGCGTCGACAAATGGGTGCGCGGCGAGGAGAAGGCCAGCGATCATGCGCCGGCATGGGTCGTAATCGACGCTGGCGGCGGAGAGCCGGCCGGGAAGGTGACGAAGGGGGCGGCGAAGGCGACGGCGAAGACATCCACTACGACGAAGGCAGCGGCGACGAAGGCGGCGACGACGAAAGCGGCCCCGAAGAAGGCGCCCGCAAAGAGGGCCGCCGCGAAGAAGGCTGCGACCGGGAAAGGCGCCTCGTAAACAAACGAAAAAACGTCGACGAAAAAAATCGCCGGAGGACGATCCCGGCGTCGGAGAAATTGGGTGACGCCCGTCGCGAGAGCGGACGGCGGGCGTCGGGCGCCTGAACCGGGGCGCCCAGAAAACTGTTCAGGCCCGGATGGTCATCAGGCCATCGCCGGTTCGTGCTCGGCCACTGCGCACATCGAACCGCGCACGGCACCCAGCAGCATGTCGGCCGCGGCGTCCAGCCGATCGCTGGAGCCCGACATCCGCGCGGTGATGATGCCGTTCTGGATCGCGCCATACAGCACCTTGGCCAGCAACTGCGGCGGCACCGGGTACGGCTGGCCGCGTTCGGCCTCGGCGCGGCGCAGCAGGTTCGCGATCCAGGTTTCATTTGCCTGGAAATGTGCCTGCAGGTAGCTGCGGATCGCATCGGGCAGTGCCAGCACCTCGGCGGACAACATGCCGGCCAGGCAGATCTGGTTCAGCTCGATGTCGTTGCGCAGCGGGCCCACATATCGCTCGGCCTGCTCGATCAGCGGCAGCGATGTGTCGATGGCCGCCAGCCGGGCCTGCGAGCGTTCACGGTACAGGCGCACCACTTCCAGCACCAGATCGTCCTTGGCCGGGAAGTAGTAGTGGATGCTCGATGTCTTCACGCCTACCAGCTCCGCGAGGTCGCGGTAGCTGAAACCGTTGTAGCCCCGTTGCCGGATCAGCACGGAGGCGTGCTCGAGCAATTGATCGCGTACGGAATGCGTTTTCATGTCAACTGTCCGCGCCTTTTGTGGCGATGGACCCTCCGGTTGTTCGCCCGCCCGGCCTTTCAGATGGACAGGTTCTGCGCAACCAGCGAAAGGACTGCGCCGCTGGTGAGGCAGAGCACCACCCAGCCGCCCAGGATCAGGGCTGTGTCACGCAAGGTCATGATGAAGCTCCAGGTATCTGTTCCGGCCATGTCCCGGGAATCTCCTCCGGGGCATGGCCGTGGCGGGGGCTCAGGCGAGGGCGCCGTCGGTGTACACGTCGAAGCTGCGCGACGGTTCGGAGGAGACACCCGTGCGGTCCAGGCCGGCGACGGTGCGGGCACCATCGGTGTACGGGTCGAACTTGTCGATCTTGGCGCCGTCGGTGAACGGGTCGGCCTTGCCGACGCGCGCACCATCGGTGTAGGCGTCGCGGTTGCCGATGCTGGCCACCAGGCCGTCGCGGTTGGTCACCCGTGCACCGTCGGTGAAGGCGTCGCGGTTACCGATGCGGGCGCCTTCGCTGAAGGCATCGAACTTGCCCTGACGGGCGCCATCGGAAAAGGCGCTGCGTTGGTCTTGCACGCGATAGCTGTAACCGTAGACTTCGCCAGTCTTCTGCGCGGCGGGGGCGGCCTGGACAGCGCCAGTCACAAAAGCGGCGGCGAGGGCGGCGGCGGTAACGATGGTCTTGGCGTTCATGATGCTCTCCTTGGCAAGGCCGGCGATCCGGGTTCGTGTGTGGATCGCTGGCCGATGTCTGTGCTGCGAATCAGGGGTCTTTCTTCTTGCTGCTATCTACTGCTAGATAGATACGGTGCGCTAAAAAAAAGACCGCTTCCGGTACTGACAAACAACCTTGTGATGCTTGGATTCGGCTGCGCGGCTTGTTTCGTTTGCTGCGTTGCGTCGTCCATGGCTCGAATATTATCTACTACTAGATAGATAAGCAAGGAGAATTTGAAGAAATTCCGATGTGCCCGGTGGAGGGTTTGCTCTAGGCGCGATGGCTCACGACGCTAACCTGCTGAATCCAAAAGAAAAAGGCGGTAATGCCGGTCGCGCCGACATCACCGCCTTGGGTCAGCCGTAGGGCCCGGCTTACCGCTTGCCGATCGTGAAAGCGATCTCGCCGACACCTTCGACGCCAGCCGTCACCGCGTCACCGGGGTTCAACGCACCCACGCCTGCCGGGGTGCCCGTAAAGATCAGGTCGCCTGGCTGCAGTGTCATGGCCTCGGAGATATACGCGATGACATCGGCCACGGGCCAGATCAGTTCGGTCAGGTCGCCTTGCTGGCGCGTTTCGCCGTTGACCTTGAGCCAGATGGCGCCCTTGGCCGGATGGCCGATGACCGACGCCGGTTGCAACGGGCCACACGGGCCCGACGCGTCGAACGACTTCGACCAGTCCCACGGGCGGCTCATCTTCTTGGCCACGTCCTGCAGGTCGCGGCGTGTCAGATCCACCCCCACGCCGTAGCCCCACACCAGATCCAGCGCCTGCTCGGGTTTGACGTTGGCGCCGGCCTTGCCAATGGCCACCACCAGTTCGATCTCGTGATGCAGGTTTTCGGTCAGCGGCGGATATGGCACGACGCCTTCGGCCGCCACCACGGCGTCAGCCGGCTTGGTGAAGAAAAACGGCGGCTCGCGGTCGGGGTCCTTGCCCATCTCGCGGGCGTGCGCGGCGTAGTTGCGGCCCACGCAGAACACACGGCGGATCGGAAAACGGGCCTGGCTGCCGGCAACGGCCACGCTGGCCTGCGGCGCGGGTTGGATCACGAAATCGGTCATGTCTCGCTCTGTCTCGCTATCAGTGGGACGGGTTGCCCCGGATTACTTCGCAAACACCTGGCTCAGGTCGCCAAACGCCTTGAATTCGAGGGCGTTGCCCGACGGGTCCAGGAAGAACATCGTGGCCTGCTCGCCAACCTGGCCCTTGAAGCGCACGTGCGGTTCGATCACGAACTTCGTGCCGGCGGCGCGCAGTTTGTCGGCCAGGCGTTCCCATTCGGCCATTGGCAGGATCGCGCCGAAATGGCGCACCGGCACGTCGTCGCCATCCACGGCACTGGTGGCGCGATGGCCGCATTCGTCCGGCGACAGGTGCGCCACGACCTGATGGCCGTAGAAGTTGAAGTCCACCCAGGCGTCGGAACTGCGCCCCTCGGGGCAGCCGAGCAGGTCGCCATAGAACTGGCGCGCGGTGGCGAGATCGTGCACCGGGAAGGCAAGGTGGAACAGGGGAATGGCGCTCATCGCTGTGGCTCTTTGGAGAGGCGGTTGTGGAGTGTGTCGTTGATTGTAATCAGCAGAACTCGTAATATGAAACGAATCATTTTTTGACTGAGTATCGAAAATTTCGATGCTTGAACTGCTCCTTGCTGCGCTACTTCAAGACTTTCCTCGTGGCCGCCGAAACCGGCTCGTTTTCCGCTGCCGGCACGCGGCTGGGCCTGACGCAATCGGCCGTAAGCACCCAGATCCGCCGCCTGGAAGAGGATCTGGGCTGCACGCTGTTCGATCGGTCGGGTAAATCGGTGGCATTGAGTGACGAAGGCCGCCAGATGCTGGACGATGCCGCGAGGATCGTCGGTCTCTACGAATCGATGAAAGGCGCGCGGGCCCAGCGCGACATGGCGCCGCTGGACCTGGGCGCCGTGTCCACCGTGCAATCGAGCCTGCTGCCTCAGGCGATGCAGCGTTTCAGGGTGGCGCACCCGGACACCCACGTGAACATCGTGCCGGGCATGTCGACGCAGTTGCTGACCCAGGTGGATGCCCGTGAACTCGATATCGCCGTGCTGGTGAAGCCACGCCTCGGCATTCCGCCAGAACTGAAATGGGTGCCGCTGATCCGCGAACGGTTCGTGGCCGTGGCGCCGCCCGGCGCGCCGGACAACCTGAAGGACATGCTGGAGACCGTGCCGTTCATCCGCTACAACCGCCATTCCACGGGCGGGCAGCTGGTGGATCGCTACCTGCGGCGGCACCGGCTGTGGGTGCGCGAAGGCATGGAGCTGGACGAGCCCGCCGTGATCCTGCAGATGGTCAGCGAAGGGCTGGGCTGCGCGATCATTCCGTCGGCCCTGGTGCCGCTGCGTCAGACCCCGCATATCAAGGAAGTGCCGATGCCGGGCCAGCCGCTGTATCGCGAGATCGGGGTGCTGGTGCGGCAGTCGGCGCTCAAGCGTGCGTCGGCTGCCGCCCTGATCGACGCGTTCGTGGCGGCCAGCCGCGAACGCTGAGGGGAAGGACGGGGACGCCTCAGGCCCGTGCCGGCTGAGGGGTGGCTTCAGGCGCCTTGCGGCGGACCATCAGCGCCAGCAGCGCGGCCACCAGGCACGCGCTGCCGGCAACGTACAGCGCCGGCGAGTAGGTGAGCCACAGCGTGCGTGACAGCCCGGCGCCAAATGCCGCCGTGGCCGCGCCGATCTGGTGCGCGGCGAAGATCCAGCCAAACACCATCGGGGCGCGCTCGCGGCCAAACGTGCTGCCTGCCAGCTTGATGGTGGGCGGTACCGTGGCGATCCAGTCCAGACCGTAGAACATGGCGAACACGGACAGGCCATAGAGCGTGAATTCCGAGTGCGGCAGCCAGAACAGCGACAGGCCGCGCAGCGCGTAGTACCAGAACAGCAGCTTGCGGCTGTCGTAGCGGTCCGACAGCCAGCCGGACATGATGGTGCCGACGAAGTCGAACGCGCCCATCATCGCCAGCGCCGAGGCAGCCGGTACGGCCGACATGCCAAAGTCTGCGCACAGGGCGATGAAGTGGGTCTGGATCAGCCCGTTGGTGGATAGCCCGCAGATAAAGAACGTACCGGCCAGGATCCAGAACGTCTGCGTGCGGGCCGCCTCGCGCAGCACCACGAACGGACCCGACCATGACAGGGGCGCGGCCGGCGCCGGCGCCGCGGCAACCGCCGCCGGCACTTCGCCATAGGGCGCCAGGCCAACGTCGGCCGGCCGGCCGCGCAGGAAACCCAGCACCACCACCGCCAGCGCGGCACATGCCGCCAGTACTGGCAGCACGGCCACGCGCCAGCCCATATGCTCGATCAGCCATGCCGCGACGGGCAGGAAGGCCAGTTGCCCCGTGGCGGAGCTGGCGGTCAGCACGCCGATCACCAGCCCGCGCCGCGCCGTGAACCAGCGGTTGGCCACCAGCGCGGCCAGCACCAGGGCCGTCAGTCCCGAGCCGATGCCCAGCATCAGGCCCCAGGCGACGAACAGTTGCCAGATCTGCGTGGAGATCGTTGCCAGTGCCATGCCACCGGCAATCAGCGCCAGGGCCGCACAGACCACGTTGCGGACACCAAATCGCTCCATCAGGATGGCCGAGAACGGCGCCATCAGCCCGAACAGCGCAAAGCGGAAGGCCAGGATCGATGACACCTGGTCGGTACTCCAGCCCATCTCGGTGGTTAGCGGTTTCAGGAAGGCGCCGGGCAGGCCGAGCGCGGCGGAAGTGGTCAGCATCACGCAGAACGTGATGGCAGCGACGATCCACGCGTAGTGGATGCCGCGCCGGTCCAGCCGGCGGGATAGGGCTTGCGCAAACATGGGGCTCCGTTGGGGGCGATGGGATGGAAGGAGGAATGGCATCGACGGGTTCTTGCGCGATGCCCAGGGCGATCAGGCGGGCGCGGCCTCGCCGGCGCGCAGCAGCCAGGCGCGCGCGGCATCGAGGATGTCGTCGGAAAGGGCGTCGCCCGCCGTGGCGCGTGCCAGCGTGACGGCACCGACCAGCGTGGCCATTTCCAGCAGGGCAGTGCGGTTCGCGGCGGTGCCGTCGGCACCCGGCTCCCCGGCTGTCGTATCGGGGGCCAGCGTCTTCCAGGCGGCCAGCAACTGCTGGATGCCATCCAGAAAGGCGCCACGTACGGGCTTGCCGGCCGGTTCGCGCGCCACGTCGCCCACCAGTGCCGACGCCGGGCAGCCATGCTCGGGTGCGTCGCGATGCACTTCACTAAGGTACTGCTCCACCAGAAAGCGCCGGGCGGCATGGCGGTCGCCGCCGGCCTGCTGGATCCGCTGCCGCCAGCGCGCCGCCGAATCGGCAAATGCCCGCGCGCAGCCTGCCGCTGCCAGGTCGTCCTTCGACGAAAAATGGCCATAGAAGCCGCCATGGGTCAGCCCGGCATCCGCCATCACCTGCGCAACCGTGACGCCGTGCAGGCCGTGTTGGCGGAACAATCGGGCCGACGCAGCCTCGATGGCTGTCCTATGCTGATCGGCGACTGCCCGTGATGCGCGTGCCATGTCGATCTCCTTGTCGCAAATTCTTGAAAAACGAGCTTGACCGGATTTTAGATGATGTCCATACTTTATTCAATAAATGCTGGTCGTCATGCAAAAACGCATCGGACGGCCGGCAATGAAAGTGTTGCAACCTGTTCCTCATCCCCAAAGGAGAACCTGTCATGTTCAAACTGTTCGATATGTCTGGCCGCGTCGCGGTCGTCACCGGCTCCACCAAGGGCATGGGCCTGGAAATGGCGCGCGCCCTGGGCCAGGCCGGCGCCCGCGTGGTGGTGTCGGGCCGCGACGCCGCGGTGTCCGACAAGGTGGCGGCCGGCTTGCGCGAACAGGGCATCGATGCCACGGGCATTGCCTGCGACATCGTCAGCCTCGACAGCGTGCGCGCCTTTGCAGACCAGGTACTGGCCAGGTTCGGCCGCGTGGATGCGCTGGTCCTGAACGCCGCAGGCAGCACGGCGGTCGGTTCCATGCTGGCGCAGGGGCCGGAGCAGTTCGACGAGGTGATGGCCGGCAACGTGCGCGGCAACCTGGTGCTGGTGAACGCGCTGGCGCCGCAGATGATCGAACGCAAGGACGGTTCGATCATCTTCATGTCCAGCATTGCCGCGCGGCGCGGCTCCGCCATGCTGGCCCTGTACAGCATCTCGAAGGGCGCCACCGATCTGGCCATGCGCAACCTGGCGCAGACGCTGGGCCAGTACAACATCAACGTCAACAGCATCAACCCGGGTCCGGTGCGCACGGACTTTTCGCGCGACGCGCTGTGGGGCGACCCCGAACGCGAAAAGGCGTTGTCGGCCAATATCCCGATGCGCCGCATCGCCGAGGCCAGCGACGTCGCCGGCCTGGCGGTGCTGCTGGCATCGCCGGCGGGCCGTTATATATCGGGTCAGACCATCGGCCTGGACGGCGGCGCCACGGCGTAGCACCGCGTCCTCCGCGCAGCGCACAAGCGCGCGGCCGGCTGCTTGCATGAGCGGCCGGCCCGCGCTTTTTTTGGGCATTCGGCACCCGCGTTGTGCGGCGAACGCACTGGAGTTGTGCGACATCAAAAAGTCAGTGAAATAGCGGTAAAAATGGCTTTATTCCTATGAATTGAAGCCGTTACAGCGGGCTATGAGACCCTTGAAACTAGGACGATCGTGCCCGCATTCCTGACCCCCGCCATCCGGTTGATGTCCCGCCTGACCATCACGCGCAAGCTGGTGCTGCTGTCCGTACTGTTCCTGATTCCGCTGTGCGGGGCGCTGTTCGCGGTGCTGAACCAGTCGGTGCAGTCGATTCGCGATACGCAGGACGAGCAGCGCGGCCTGAAGCTCGTCGGCATCGCGCTGGACTTCATGCGCGAAACGCAAGTGCGCCGGGGCGCCGCCAATGGCGTGCTGCTCGGCAACGCCAGCTTCCGGCCCACCTTCGAGGCTGCCGACGCCAAGGCCGCGCAGTATCTGGCCGGCCTGCTGGGGGAATCGGCCGCCATCGAATCGTTTGGCATCGCGCCCGACGTACAGAAGCTGGGCGAATCCTGGCAGCAGATCCGCAAGCTTGGCCTCGACACACCCGCCGCGCCGCTGTTCGAGCGCCATACCGCGCTGGTCAGGCAGACGCGGTTGTTCATCGGCGACGTGGCCGACCATTCGTCGCTGGCGCTGGATCCCGAGGCTGGCTCCTACTACCTGATCAACCTCACCGTGGGTCCGATGCCCAAGCTGGCCGAAGTCAGCGCGCTGGCGCGTGGGCGGGGCGCCGGCATCATCGCGCAGGGCGGCTATTCCGACGCCGCGCAGCAGGCCGAGCTGGCCGCGCTGGCCGACCAGATCCTGGACGGGCTGGAGGCGGCACGCCGCGACATGGCGCGCGTGGAGCGCGCCGCGCCGCAGTATCAGGCCCGCGTGGGTGCGGCGATGAAGCAGCTGGCGGCCGTGGACAACTTCTATCGCACGCTCAAGGTCAGCATGCTGGGGTCGGCCGGTATCACGATCGACGCCAAGTCGTACTTTGCCGAAGGCACCGCCGCCATCGAAGCCGTATCGGCGGTCAGCCGCGAGTTCACGGCCCTGGCGGACGTCATGCTGGCGCAGCGTGTGGCCGCCGAGCAGCGCAAGCTGGCTGTGCTGGCCGCCATTGCGCTGCTGACCGTGGGCGGCGCGCTCTACCTGTTTGCCGGCTTCAGCCGTGGCATGCGTGACGACGTGCGTGATGTGGCCGACCTGGTGGCACGCATCAACGACGGCGACCTGGGCGTGCAGATCGCGGCGCGCGGCCGGGACGAACTCAGCGACGTCAAGCGGCATCTGATGACGCTGGTGGAGGCATGGCGCGGCATCATCGGCGATACGCGCGACAGCGCGCAGAACGTGCTGGTGGCGGCCGGGCAGATCGCGCAAGGCAATGCGGACCTGTCGCAGCGCACCGAGGCGCAGGCGTCGTCGCTGGAGCAAACGGCGGCCAGCATGGAGGAACTGACGTCGATCGTGCAGCAGAACGCCGGCAACGCCAGCCAGGCCAGCACGCTGGCTGCCGAAGCCGCCGGCATTGCGGTGGCGGGCGGCGAGTCCGTCGGCCGCATGCGCCAGACCATGAGCGAGATCGAGGCCGATTCCCGCCGGATCGTCGATATCATCGCCGTGATCGACGGCATTGCGTTCCAGACCAATATCCTGGCGCTCAATGCGGCCGTCGAGGCTGCCCGCGCCGGCGAGGCTGGGCGAGGCTTCGCGGTGGTGGCGGGCGAGGTACGCACGCTGGCCCAGCGCGCCGCCAATTCGGCGAAGGAAATCCGCACGCTGATTTCGCAGTCGGCAGGCCGTGTTGCCGATGGCACGGCCCTGGCCGTCGATACCGCCGCCACCATGAGCGAAGTGGTGACGGCGGTGCAGCGCGTGACGACGATGATGGACGAGATCAGCCGCGCGTCGCACGAGCAGAGCGGCGGCATTGCGCAGGTCAATCAGGCGGTCACCCAGATGGACCAGGTCACCCAGCAGAACGCGGCGCTGGTGGAAGAGGCCGCGGCGGCAGCCAGGGCCCTGCAGGAACAGGCCGAGCGCATGGAGCAGACGGTGAGCGTGTTCCGGCTCGCGGCATAGATCGCGTAAAACGCATAAAACGGAAGCCCCGGAATCAAAGCGCCCGCTTCGCAGCGGGCGCCTCTTTCCGGGCCGGCTTGGCCGGCTTTACCAGCCGTTGAAACCGCCGGCGCCGGTGACGGCGGCATCCACGTCCTGGCGCTGGACGCGGATGTTGTTTTCCACTTCCGTCACGCCGAACGTGTTGTCGGCCAGATCCTCGATATCGTATTTCTGGCCGCGCGTCTGCACCGTACCGCCAAGCGTGACCTTGCCCTTGTCGACGTCGACCGACACTTCGCGCACGTCGATGCCGGTGGTAAAGGTCAGCCGTTCACAGATCTCGTCGCGGATACGCTCGTCGGTGCGCGTGTAGCCGCGCGGGCCGGTGCGCTTTTCCATGGCGCCGGGGCCGAACCAGTCGCTGACGGCCTGACCGATGCGGTGGCCCAGGTTGTAGAGCGCGCCATGCTCCGCTTCGTGGTCGTCGTCATGGTCCCGCCGCGCATCGCGCCAGCGTCCGCCGGCGTCGCGTCCGGATTGGGAATAACCGCGCTGCTGTGCATCGCTGCCGCCGCCCATGTAGTCGCGCCCGTAGCGTTGTGCGTGGTAGTCGGGACGGCTTTCGCCCCACTCGTCGCGCGGCTCCGTCCAGTAGCGGGTATCGCTGCGCAGGTCGTTGAAGTAGGCGGTGTGGCCGCTGCCCTGACCGCTGTGCTGGCCGCCGCTCTGGCCCCGATATGCCGGGGCGCGCTGCTCTGCCGTGCGCAGCCAGGCCTGGTCGGCATTGCCGAAGCCGCGTTCGTCGCGCCGTTCGCCCGAACCCCGGCCACCTCGGCCGCCCTGGCCCGGCTGGCTGCGCTGCCAGGGGGCACCGCGACCGCGGTCGTCGTCTTCGTCATTGCCATAGTTGCCGCCGGAGCCATACTGGCCAAACTCGCCCTGCCGGCGGTGCACGCCATAGTCGGCGCGCCTGTGCTCATCGCCCAGATCGCCGTAATCGCCATATTCGCTGGCGTACTGGCGGCTGCGGTATTGCTCTCGCTGGCGCCAGTCCTGGTCGTCTTCCGGGGACTCGCCATAACCGCCGTTCAGTCCGTATTGCAGATCGCTGCCGTGATCCTCCCGGCCGCGATAGCCCGAGGGTGCCGGACCGCCTTCGCTTAGCTGCCCCGGCGTCAGCCGCTGGCGGCGCCGCGCGTCGTCCCAGTTGTCACCGAACGATTCGGGCTGCCAGTCCTGATCCTGCCAGCGTGAGCCGCGGCCATCGTCCCAGGGATCGCCCAGGTCGTCGTCGCGATGGTTTTCATCGGCTCGCCAGGGGGTGTTCCGGCGATTGCGCTCGCTGTGGTAGTCGCCCATATTGCGCTCCTGAAGGTTGCGGGATCGCCACGCGTGCAATGCGACGTGCCGCATCGCACCGTTGGCCATTCGTACAATCTGGCAAGTTCCGTACCGTGGCGACGACGCCTTGCATGGACTGGCATGGCGGGCGGCCGGGCGCTCGGGAAACCACCCCGTTCCATGCAACCCTTGCGACGCTGCGTGTAAAGACTGCACGCCCGCGCCGGGTGCTTTTTGGCTCACTGCGGGTTCACGCGGCGGATGTTCGTGGCCGGCGGCGAAACGTTCGTGGCGGGCGAAGCGGGGGCCGGCGGCACAGGCACAGGATCGCCAGGCACCGCATGGGGTTCGCGCACCGGCGCAATGCCTTCCACCGCGTGGAACGGATGGCTGTTCGCGTAGTCCGTGGCCACCGCTTCCAGAAAATTCGTGGGACGCGGCGCGGCGGGCGCGGGTAATGCCTTGTCCGCATGGGCGGCCGTGTGGAAGCAGAGCAGCAGGACACGCAGCAGCAGGATAACGTCGCGGATCCGGTAGCGGATGAAGTGGGCTTGGCGGGGGGGAGGAGGCGCGACGACGCCCGGCCGCAACTGTGGCGGAATCAACATGGCAGTTCTCCGGGAAAGGAGCAATACGCTCCGGATCAGGGTCGAGACGCGGCGCCGCGCTCGATGCGTCTGATTGCAGGGAACATGCCACCGCCAAATGCCGGCCGGGCGCCTGGCGCCCGTCACATTCGGCGGATAAAACTAGGCAAACTGCTATGTCATTCCAACACCTGACATCGCGATGCGTTGGGGAAAGGCCAACTACCAGGCTGCCGGCGCGTCAGATCCAGACGTCGTTCTGCGCCGTGCGGTCGCCGCCCTGGTCGCCAGTGTTGACCACACCGCGCGGCTCGATCAGCAGCATGCGGACTTCCGCCTCCGCGACCGGCCTGTGTTCGACGCCTTTGGGTACTACGTACATTTCGCCCGCATTGACGATCACGTGGCCATCGCGAAAGTCGAGACGCAACTGGCCGTCGAGCACGATGAACGTCTCATCGGTATCGGCATGCTGGTGCCAGATGAACTCACCCTCGATCCTGACGATCTTGAACTGGTAGTCGTTCATTTCGGCAATGACGCGCGGCTGCCAGTGGTCGGTGAACAGGCTCAGCTTCTGGGTGAAATTGACCGCGCTGGCAGCGCGATGGGTAGGGACTGCGACTGGCGATGGCTGCATGACAAGGCTCCTTGCGGCGTATGAGACAGGCGGCCGAGTCTGCGCCAGTGTCGGCGCACGGTCTTGTACGATCGTGCAGGCTCAGATCGCGGCGCCCCGCAACGCGCGCAGCCAGCGGCCCGGCGAATGCCCGAAGGCGCGCGTGAAATGGCGGGTCATATGGCTCTGGTCGGTGAACCCCGCGCAGACGGCGGCGTCGGCCAGCGATTGTCCGGCTGCTGCCAGCCGCCTCACCATGTCCAGCCTGCGCATCACCAGATAGCGATGCGGACTGGTGCCATAGAGCACCCGGAAGTCGCGCGACAGGCTCCAGCGGTCGCGGCCAGTGGCCTGCTCCAGTTCGTCGAGTGTCACCGGACGCTCCAGGTTGTCCTGCAGGCATGTCCGGGCCAGTTCGGCGGCGCGGTAGTCCACCGCCTGTCGTCCGCGCGCCGCCCCGGCCGCTGCTGACAGCGCGTGCGCAAGGTCGAAGATCGCGTCGTCCTCTTCCAGCGGGTCCAGGGGGCTGTTCATGGCCTGCAGCAAGGTGCCGGCCGCCGCAAACAGCCGCGGATCGTCGGAACGGCCACCGGCCACGAATGGCAGCGGTCTGCCGCCCAGCACGCGCTGGATCAGCGCAGGCTCGATGTAGAGCATGCGGTAGTGGAATCCCGCGTCGGTGCCGGCATGGCCATCGTGCGGCTCGTCCGGATGCAGCACGATGGTGCCACCCGGCTGGCTATGAACCATGCCCCGTCGATAGGAAAAGCTCTGAACGCCGGCCAGCGTGCAGCCGATGGCATAGGTGTCATGGCGGTGCATGTCATAGCCATGGCCGCCGAAGAATGCCTCGATGCGTTCCATCTGGCGCGCGGACGCGTCGCGTTGCACCCAGTCGCGCTTGCCCGGCAGCGCAATGCTGGCGTCAGTGGACGCCGCCATGCGTGGTCGATTGGTCATGGGTGTGGGGGTGGGCATGCGGAGCGCCGGCCGGGGGCAGGCCGATGTCGGCGCTGCAGCTGGGGTTTTCGGCATCGTGCGCGTGCGGTTCCAGCGCGCCGGGCACCCGGCGGCTCGACAGGCCGTCGGCGCGCAGCCAGGCCAGCGTCGCCGCGGCCGCACGATCGATCAGCTCGCCGCATCGGCTGTAGTCGTACGGCGAGACATCGAGCGGACACAGCGGCGGCACCACGGCAATGTGGGCATGCTCGCCCCAGCGTTCCAGGTCATGCACCAGTTGCCGCGCCACCAGCAGCGACAGCGCATTGAACGCATGTTCGATCGCGCCCTTGGGCGGACGTCGCTCGGCGCATGCAAAGCCCGCTGGCAGCACGATGATGCGCGTGGCGCCAAGCCGGATGGCCGTGGACACGGGCGTATTGTTCGCCACGCCGCCGTCGATCAGCTTCTGGCCGTTGATTTCCACGGGCGGGAAGACGCCCGGGATGGCCGCGCTGGCCAGCACGGCCTGGACGATATTGCCCGACGACAGCAGGACTTCCGCCCCACTATGCATGTCGGTGGCGACGATGTGCAGCGGCAGGGCCGCGTCCTCCACGCGTGCGTCCCCCAGATGGCGCTTGAGCAGGCGCTTCAGTGCCATCGACTCCACCAGATGGCCGCGATTGCCAATGATCATCCCAAGCATGCTGCGCCATGACCACGGCAGCACCTCGGCCCGCGTGATGCTGCGCCACAGGCCTTCCAGCTTCGAAATGCCATCGGGGTGAGGGTTGCTGGCGAAGTAGGCGCCGTTGATGGCACCGGCAGAGGCACCGATGACCAGATCTGGCGCGATGCCCCAGCTCACCAGCTCGCGGAGCATGCCGACTTCGATGGCGCCCAAACTGCCGCCGCCGGCGAACACGAATGCAGTCTTTTCCATGGTCTTCAGGGTCTGGGCAGCCTCGCCCGTCGGGGTTTGAACAGATTGTGGTGTGGAGAGGATAGGCCACTTCCGGTCCGGCAAAAAGGGCCGGCAGGGTGGAAATGACCCGTCAGGCCACCAGTGGCTCGAGTTGCTGCCGGATTTCCGGCACCAGTCGCGTGGCGCTGCGCGCCAGGTTCACCTGCATCGTGACTTCGGCCACATCCACCAGCGCGGGGTCCAGGTCATAGCTGCCGCGCTGCGCCAGCCAGCGCAGCACGTCCGCCAGGTGCCAGACCGACGCGGACCCTTCGTGCACCGGCAGCGGAAACGACGCGGGGTAGCTGGTCATCAGCTTGCGCATGTTCTGCCGCGAGACCCCGACAGCCTCGGCCACATCGGTCAGGCCGACCAGGTCGGGCGTGGCCTCGATCAGCCGCGCATGCGGCGCGGCGCGGCGCACATCGGCCAGGGCGCTGACGATGGCGCCATGGGCCGTGTCAGCCTCGCGCGCGAACATCAGCGCGATGCGTCCCGGCATGCCGATGCCGACCAGCGCATCGTCACAGCCGCTGGCCCCAAGGCGCTCCACCACGTCGTCGTGGTCGTTGTCCGAATCGGGGAGCTGGTATTTCAGCGTGAAGTTGTATTCCATGTTGTCCTGTCAGTGCGAGACACCAGGGGGCGCTTTGCGGTCTTGATGGATGGCGCAGTGGTCCACCACGCGACGCAGGAACCGGGCATGCAGTTCCGGGTTGCGCGGCGTACTCCAGATCGACACGATGCAGAATTCCCCGCAGCGGCAGGCGGCGCAGTGATAGGGGCAGTACAGCTTGCCCCAGGCATGCGATCCGCCCAGCTTGCAACGCCAGAATTCGCCCTCGGCGTACTGGACTGCGGCTTCGATTTCCTTTCTTGGATGTTTATCCCGACCCATCAGGCCTCCCACGATATGCGGCAGCTCGCGAGTTGTCAACTGACAATCTGCGAGGCGGTTGACGAAAAGCAGTGGGAGAGACCCTATCAGGGCGCGCTGGAAAAATGGCGATTTGGACACAAAAGACACAAACTCGCACGAACATGTGTCGGCGAGCGTCCGGGCCACGGACTGGAAATCCAACGGAAGGGTGGCGACGACGCCTTGGAACCGGCCGCCGCGAGCGCGTGGCCTGAAGCGCCATCGGACCCGCAACACATGCTGCGGGTCCGGAGGGGGGCTGCTGGCGCGGAGGAGTTGGTCAGGCCGCCAGCGGTTCGTTTGCCGGCTTGCCCGCGGCCGTCAGCATGGTGCCGTGGTCGCGGTAGTGGGTGTGCCAGGCAAACGCTTCTTCCAGCACATGGGGCGTCTGCCCGCCGCGCAGGCAGGCCCGGCGGTAGTAGTCGAGCAGGCCGTCGCGGTAGGCCGGATCGGTGCAGTTGTTGATGACCTGCAGCGCACGCTCTCGCGGCGCCAGGCCGCGCAAGTCAGCCAGGCCATGCTCGGTGACGAGGACGTCAACGTCGTGCTCGCTGTTGTCCACGTGCGTCACCATCGGCACGATGCTGGAAATCTTGCCGTCCTTGGCCACCGACTTGGTGACGAAGACCGACAAATACGCATTGCGCGCGAAGTCGCCCGAGCCGCCGATGCCGTTCATCATGTGCGTGCCGCCCACGTGCGTGGAGTTGACGTTGCCGTAGATGTCGCATTCCAGCGCCGTGTTGATGGTGATCAGGCCCAGGCGGCGCAGCACCTCGGGATGGTTGCTGATCTCCTGCGGACGCAATACGAGCTTGCTCTTGTAGTGCTCGATGTTGTCCAGCACGCGGCGATACACCGGCGCGGACAGCGTCATCGACGCCGCCGAGGCAACGCGCATCTTGCCGGCGTCGATCAGCGCGATGGTGCTGTCCTGCAGCACCTCGGAATACATCGTCAGATCATGGAATGGCGAATCGGCCAGGCCGTGCAGCACCGCGTTGGCGATGGTGCCGATGCCGGCCTGCAACGGCTGCAGGGTCGGCGACAGGCGGCCCGCGCGCACTTCGCGCTCCAGCAGCGCATTCAGGTGGCCGGCAATCTGGCTCGTCTCGGCATCGGGCGGCAGCGCGTTCGACGGGCTGTCGTCGGCTTGCGTGATGACGATGGCCGCGATGCGCGACGGGTCGACGGGGATGTAGGGCAGGCCGATGCGCTGCTCCACGGCAATCAGCGGGATCGGCTGGCGATACGGCCGCTGCACGGGGAACGCGATGTCGTGCAGGCCTTCCAGCCCGCTCGGCATGCTCAGGTTCAGCTCGATGATGACCTGCTTCGCCATCTTGGCGAAGCTGGCCGAGTTGCCGACTGAGGTGGTAGGCACGATGCCGCCCGATTCCGTAATGGCGGTGGCCTCGATGACCGCGATGTCGACCGGGCCGATCTGGCCGCTGCGCAGCAGTTCCGCGGTCTCGCCCAGATGCTGGTCGATGAACATGACCTCGCCGCCGTTGATCTTGCGGCGCAGCGTGGCGTCGGACTGGAACGGCAGGCGGCGCGCCAGCACGTTGCTGTCGGCCAGGATCTTGTCGGTGTCGTGCCCCAGCGAGGCGCCGGTGATCAGCGTGATCTGGAGCGGATCGGTGGCGGCGCGGCGTGCCAGCGCGACGGGAACGGCCTTGCAGTCGCCGGCGCGCGTGAATCCGCTCATGCCGACGGTCATGCCGTCCCGGATCAGGCCTGCGGCTTCATCGGCCGACATGATCCTGTCCTGGAGGGTGGCCAGGCGAATGCGATCGCGGTACATCTAGTCTCCTTGCTGGGGGCTGTCTGATCTGCCGCCAGGGGCCTCGTGGGTCCATGACGGACGGTGCGTCTTGGAGGCGCGCAGCACAGTGTAGCGACCGCTTAATATTCTCACCATGATTTAAAGCTCTGGAATTCAGTCGGATTTTTCATAGTCATGCAGGTGGCACGCCGCCGGCGTAGCGTGTGGCAAGGAGAGGGCGGCGAGAACCATACATGGAGCCTTGCCGTGGCTTCATGATCCTGCGCAAGAGTGGTGCATGCCGAACCATTTACGGGGGCGCGAACATCGCGGCTGTGTTTCCGCGCTGGCGGGGCTACTATCCATTCCAGCGCGGCCGGCATGCCCGGCCAGGCAGTCTTCGCAGTCTTCGATCGATGCATCACGCGCCGGCGTCGCCGGCCGCTTCACAGCAACGGGGGAAAGCATGGAGATGACCCAGGCGACGTCGGAACTCGACGCCCATCCTGACACCGATGACGCACCGGCTGCGCAACCAACGGTGACCGAGCTCGAGGCGCCGTTCTCGAACCTGGAAACGCGCCGGCACCAGATGTTCCCCACCCTGACGCAAGCCGAGATCGACCGTATCCGGCGCTTTGGCGAGGTCCACACATGGCGGGCCGGCGAACTGATCTTCCAGGTAGGCGATGCGGGTCGCGGCATGCACGTGGTGCTGGCCGGGCGCGTGCGGATCGACCGCCGTGACGGGTTAGGCCACCGTACGCCGATTACGGAGGAAGGCCCGGGCCAGTTCCTGGCCGAAGTCGGACAGTTGACCGGCAAGCCGGCGCTGGTGGATGCGGTGGCGCTGGAGGATGTGACCATCCTGGTGGTCCCGCCGCCCAGCCTGCGGGCGCTGCTGGTGGCCGAGGCCGACCTGGGTGAGCGCATCATGCGCGCGCTGATCCTGCGTCGGGTGGGACTGATCGAGCAGGGGGGCGGGCCGGTGCTGGTCGGCAAGGGCACCGAGCCGTTGCTGCTGGCATTGCAGGCGTTCCTGCGCCGCAACGGCCATCCGCACCGGGTCATCGACATCGAGACCGATACCGATTCCACCTGCCTGCTCGACATCAGCAAGGCGCCCCAGAGCGATTTTCCGATGGTGATCTGCCCCGACGGCAGCGTGCTGCGCGCGCCGGACGAAGGCCAGCTTGCCAGTTGCCTGGGGCTGGTGCCCGAATTCGATCCGGACCATGTCTATGACGTGATCGTGGTCGGGGCCGGTCCGGCCGGGCTGGCGACGGCCGTCTATGCCGCGTCCGAGGGGCTGTCGGTGGCCGTGCTCGATTGCCGGTCGCCCGGCGGCCAGGCCGGCGCCAGTGCCCGCATCGAAAACTATCTGGGCTTTCCGACCGGCATTTCCGGCCAGGCGCTGGCCGGCCGCGCGTTCGTGCAGGCGCTCAAGTTCGGCGCCCACGTCGCCATTCCGCTAGAAGCCAAGGCACTGCATTGTGGTGAAAATCCGATTGAACTCGAGCTGCAGGATGGCCGCCGCATTCCCACGCGCACCGTGGTGATCGCCAGCGGCGCGCAATACCGGCGTGCCCAGATCGACTCGCTGGAACGCTACGAGGGACGCGGCGTGTACTACTGGGCGTCGCCAGTGGAGGCCAAGCTCTGCAAGGACGAACACGCGATGCTGGTGGGCGGCGGCAATTCGGCTGGCCAGGCGGCGGTGTTCCTGGCGTCGCACGCGGCCGAAGTGCACATGCTGGTGCGCGGCGAAGGGCTGGAGGCCACCATGTCGCGCTATCTGATCGACCGGCTCAATGGCCTGCCGAACGTGCATCTGCACACCCATGCGCAAATCACGGCGATGGAGGGCGATGGCTGGCTTTCCACGGTCCGGTACAAGGAGCGCGCCAAAGGGCCGGAATGCGTGGCCGTGCCGATGCGCCACGTGTTCCTGTTCATCGGCGCCGCGCCCAACACCGAGTGGCTGCGGTCGTGCCATGTGGAGACCGACAACAAGGGCTTCATCCTGACCGGCTACGACGCGCATCACTCCTGTACCGAACGGGCCGACTACACGCTCGAAACCAGCGTGCCCGGCGTGTTCGCGATTGGCGATGTCCGGTCGGGCTCCACCAAGCGCGTGGCCGCGGCGGTGGGCGAGGGCGCGGCCGTGGTGGCGCAGATCCACCACTACCTGGCCACGCTGGAACATGCCCGGGTCTGATTGCAACGATGTCCGATTCGTGAGTTGTGGGCATCAATGTCGTTCTGAACACGATAACCCTGCGCTTTGTTTCATGGTTACACTGCCTGCGCCTTGTCCGAAACCGTGCCGGACAGGGCGATTCGGGTATTCGACCGGGCCCAAGCCCGGCGCACCAACCAGGAGACAGATCATCATGGGTATTTCCTTCGCCAGCCTTGCCAGGCGTGCGGGCATTGCCGTTGCGGCGATGGCTGCCACGCTTGCCGCCGTGCCTTCGTTGGCCGCAGACAGCTTTCCCAACCGTCCCATCCGCCTGATCGTGCCGTTCGCGCCCGGCGGCAGCGTGGACATCGCTGGCCGGCTGATCACCGATGCCTGGGGCAAGCAGCTGGGGCAATCGATCGTGGCCGACAATCGTGCCGGCGCTTCGGGCAATATCGGCATGGACCAGCTGGCCAAGTCAAAGCCCGACGGCTACACGCTGGCCATCAACAACGTGGCCCTGGCGGTCAATCCGTCGCTATTCGCCAAATTGCCATTCGATACGGCCAGGGATTTTGCGTCGGTCGGCACCATGGGCACGTCGCAGCACGTGCTGGTGGTCAACAACGCGCTGCCGGTGAAGAACGTCAAGGAACTGGTGGCCTTGGCCCGCGCGCAGCCTGGCAAGCTGAGCTTCGGATCGGCCGGGTCGGGCAGCACGTTCCATATGGCGGCCGAACTGTTCAAGACCGAGTCCGGCACCGACATCCTGCATGTGCCCTACAAAGGCGGTGGCCCTGCCCTGGTCGATACGATTGCCGGCCAGGTGCAGATGAGCTTCCCGGTGCTGTCCGCGGCGCTGCCGCACGTGCAGGCCGGCAAGCTGCGCGCGCTGGCCGTGACCGGGCCCAGGCGTTCGCCGCTGATGCCCGAAGTGCCCACCATGGCCGAAGCCGGCCTGCCGAACTACGCGTTCGAGACGTGGTTCATCGTCAGCGCGCCGGCCGGTACGCCCAAAGACGTGCTGGCAAAGCTGAACCAGACGCTCAATGCGGCATTGGCCCAGCCCGAACTCAAGGCGCGGCTGCTCAAGGAAGGGTTCGAGCCGCTGACGATGAGCCCGGCCCAGGCCGATGCCATGCTGCGCAAGGAAATGGTTCGCTGGGCCGCACAGATCAAGCAGGCCGGCATCACGCCCGAGTAACGCCTGGGTAACGCGCCCGGCGGAGCCCATCGCGGGGTCGCCGGTCCGCCAGATCAAAGCGCCCGATTGGCGGACCGCCGGCTGGCTCAGGCCGCCATCGCCGGCATTGGCGCGCCGTTGGCCGGCATCGCGTACATCAGCGGCGCCGCGCCGGCCTGGATGCGTGCGCGCTGTGCCTCGGTGGTCATCTCCTCCAGCAGCCTGGAGAAGCGCGGTTCGAACATGCCGGTCACGATGTACGTCCAGCGGTACGCCTTGAGGATCACCGCCTCCACGTCCGGCGCATGCGGGGCATCCTGCGCGCCGCGGATCACGCGCATGAAGTAGGCCGCATCGGCGTGGGCCTGTGCCTGCAGGATCGCGTCGAAGCCGCCCACGATCGCCAGCATGTCGTCGATCGCCGCATCGCGCTCGGCGTCGCTGACGCGGGCGTTCTCGCGGATCCACTCCAGTTCGTCCAGGATCGCGTGCTGCGATTCCTCGCGCCAGTGGTACAGGAACACGTCCTTGAACAGCTCGGATACGTCCGGCGCCGTGCCGATGCTGGCGCGATAGTGCGCCTGCGAGAACAGTTCGAGCTGGCAGATCACGGCCAGCACGGCCCAGGTGCGCTTGCCGAGCACGAACGCGGCCACGTCGTTGGGCTGGGCGTCGAAGCGATAGCCTTCGGGCATGTCCTGCGCGGCCAGCCGTTCGATGCGGCGGAACAGTTCCTGGTGCTTCAGTTCCTCGTCGGAAAAGCGGATCAGGGCCTCCAGCGCGACCTGGTCGCCCAGCGCATGTTGCCCGGTCAACTCCAGCACCTTGGCGCTGACAAAGCGCTCCACCAGCCCGAACATGTTGGCGTAGGTGCGGCCTTGCACCTGGCTCAGGAATCGCTGCTCGGCGGCACTCAGGAAGGGCAGTTCGTCGACGAGCGACAGGCCGTCGGGCATGAACTTGTGCGAAAGGTCGAACGTGCGGCCGCGAATCACGTCCTGGTCGATGTCCCAGCGGATGCGGCGTGAAGCGGCGATGCAGCGGGCGTAGCGTTCTGTGTCGGCGGAAAGGGATACAGCTTGCATTGCGAAACTCCTTGATACGTGAAATCCGTCCCATGGAGGACGTGGGGCGGATACTCGGACGTTTTGGGGTGTCGCGCGTGAGGCCGGTGTCCCGACTGCAATCGTTTTCATCGGAATCGGCACCGGAAAGCGGGACGTGCGTCCTTGGCGCGGGTTTACTCGGGGAATTACGATAGGACTACCCGCCATGCCATGCTGGAGGCGGCCTCCAGACCGCCGCTGTGCGTCACCGGCCCGGTCCGTTTGCCTGCACGGGACCGAAGTCCCACGGGCGGGCACCGGGTTTTCCCCCGAAGCGGGCAAAAACCGGGACACCGGTCACGTACACGCTCGCCAGCGATTTCCGACAATGACTCCACGGATCGGCCAATGCCATTCCGGCCCACAGCCCTCCGTGCTGTTCTTCTGATTGGAGTTCGAAAGTTTGGAGTCGTCGAGATGTGTACGAAAGTTGCCAAGACCCTGCTTGCCGTTTCAGCCGTTTCCGCATTGACCATCGGCATTACCCAGACCGCCCACGCCGCGTGGAGCGAAGTTTTCGTTCCGTCGAATGGATCGACGCTGCACGCCAGCAAGTCATCGTGCCTGCGTGGCACGTTCGATCCCTATGCGGATGGCGCGCGAATGGGCCCGCGTGATGCCTTCAGCGATGGCGGCAACCGCATTGGTCCGCGCGACGCGTACACCGACGGCGCGCGCAGCGTCGGCGCCCAGGGAGACTGCGCGATGCGCGCGGCCTGACGTGCGCTAGCGCGCTGCGCCCGGCCGCGGCAGACCACCTGCCGCAGTGCCGGGCCTTTCAACTTCCGTCGCGGGACACCGCCCCTGGTGTACGGCATCCGGCGCACCCTCCATGCACCGCGTCTGGCCTTCCGCACATTGCGGGGCCGGCAGTCGGTCTTGATGTCGGCGCGCTGGAGATCGTTGTCTAAGATAGGTGAGTCGCCCGGCTCGGCCGGACGCGGTAAGCCGTTGCCGGGCGTTGCACGGCGGCGCGCCGCGTCTGCCGTATCCTGCCCCGTGCGCGACCCGCCCATGCCGATGCTCAAGCAGCAGATTCGCCTATGCACCAGCCCGGACCGTGTACGCCTGGCGTACGCCATCACGGGCAGCGGGCCGCCGCTGGTAAAGGCCGCCAACTGGATGAGCCACCTCGAGTTCGACGTTGGCAGCCCGGTGTGGAGCCATATGCTGTGCGCGCTGTCCGAGCAGCACACGCTGATCCGCTATGACGAGCGCGGCTGCGGCCTTTCCGATCGCCACGTGGAAGACCTGTCGTTCGACGCCTGGCTGCGCGACCTGGAAACCATCGTCGATGCCATGGCCGTTGAGCCGTTTGCGTTGCTGGGCATCTCGCAGGGGGCGTCGATCGCCGTGGCCTATGCCGTGGCGCATCCCGAGCGCGTCAGCCATCTGGTGCTGCACGGCGGCTACGCGCGGGGGCGGCTCAAGCGCAACCAGGGCGACGCCATGCGCGAAGAGGCCGATCTGATGATCCGGCTGGCCGAGATCGGCTGGGGTCAGGAAAATCCGGCGTTCCGGCAGTTCTTCACCACACAGTTCATTCCGGGCGGCACCGCCGAGCAGCACCGCTGGTTCAATGAACTGGAGCGTGTGTCCACGTCGCCGGTCAATGCCGCGCGCTTCATGCGCGTCTTTAACGAGATCGATGTAGTGGACCTGCTGCCGCGAGTCAGCTGCCCGACGCTGGTGATGCATGCCGTGCGCGATGCGCGCGTGCCGTTCGACGAAGGGCGGCTGATCGCCAGCATGATTCCCAACGCCCGCTTCGTGCCGCTTGACAGCGGGAACCACCTGCTGCTGGAAACCGAGCCGGCGTGGGACCGCTGGATCGAGGAAGTGCGCGCCTTCCTGCCGGCGCCTGCACCGTCCACCGACCCGGCGTTCGGCGCCCTGACGCGGCGCGAGCGCGACATCGTCGTGTTGATCGCGCAGGGCCGCGACAACGCGCAGATCGCCGCCCACCTGGGGCTGTGCGAAAAAACCGTGCGTAACCACATCACCAGCATTTTCTCGAAACTCGAGGTCGAGAATCGCTCGCAGGCGATTGTCCTGGCGCGCGAATCGGGGTTTGACCGGCAGCGTGTCTAGCGGCCCCCGATCGCGCACGAGCCGGGCGCTGCGACGAATTGCCGCTTGACATACAGGTCTGTCTATTCAACACTATGAGACAGATCTGTCTACATATGGATCCGATTGATTTCCAGGTTTTTCCGATTCCCAAGGAGCCTTCCCATGTCGAGCCAACCCGAAGTTCGTCCACCCCTGCCGCCGTTCACGCTGGAGACCGCCGCCGCCAAGGTGCGCGCGGCCGAAGACGGCTGGAACACGCGTGACCCCGATCGCGTGGCGCTGGCCTATACGGTCGACAGCGCCTGGCGCAACCGTGCCGAATTCGTAAACGGACGCGACGATATCGTGGCTTTCCTGACGCGCAAATGGCAGAAGGAACTCGACTATCGGCTGATCAAGGAGCTCTGGGCGCACGACGGCAACCGCATCGCGGTGCGCTTTGCGTACGAGTGGCACGACGACTCGGGCAACTGGTTCCGGTCGTACGGTAACGAGAACTGGGAATTCGACGAAAACGGCCTGATGCGCCGCCGGTTCGCGTGCATCAACGACGCACCGATCCGCGAGGCGGACCGCAAGTACCACTGGCCGCTGGGCCGCCGGCCCGATGATCATCCGGGCCTGAGCGATCTGGGCTTCTGAGGTGCCGCCGACCGGGAGCGCGCGGTGGTTGCCCTCTCCCGCCAGCGGGAGAGGGCGCCTTGCATCACGGCTTCATTGCATCACTGCATCTTCTGCAGGTTGCCCACGCGCACCAGCATCTCCGTGAACATCTGCATGTCCAGGTTCAGGTCGGAGACTTCCTTGTACTCCTTGGCGTTGTGCGCGGTGTACTTCTTGCCGGGCATGGCCGGGCCGAAGTTGATCGCGTTCGGCATGAGCTTGGCCGTCGTGCTGCCGGCCGTGGGCACCGGCCTGGCTTCGAGCCCGGTGGTGTCGCCGTAGATGTTCAGCAGCGTTGACAGCCACGCGCCCTTGGGGTCGCGGGCCATCCAGTCGCCCTGTTCGTGCTGGATCTCCAGCGCGGTGTGCGTCTGCGCAGCCCAGGCCTGGATGCGCTCGGCGATCTTCGCGCGCAGGGCGTCGGGCGTGGACCCGCGCGGCATGCGCACATTGGCCGTGACCTCGAGCTTGCCGTTGCGCTCGCGGATCAGCGTTGGCGACATCGTCAGCGGGCCCATGAAGTCGTCGCGATAGCCCACATCCATCTTCTCGCCCAGGTAGCCGGTGCCGTACAGGTCCGTCAGGTAGCGCGTGGCGCGTGCGTACTGGTTGTCCGCGAATGGCACGCCCGACGCCTGCAGGAACATCGCCAGGCGCGGTACGGGGTTCACGCCTTCTTCGGGGCGCGAGCCGTGGGCCGACGAGCCAGTGACCTTCACGTCGATGGCGTCGCCGCTGCGTGCGATGTCGATCGTGAACTTGCCCTGCGCGGCCTGCTGGGCGATGAACGCCGCCCGCGCCTGCTCAAGCGTGGCGGCCACGGCGTTCAGGTCGCCGCCGGTAATACGCGCGGTGGCCGTCTGCGGAATCGCGTTTGCCGATGCGGCGCCGGCCATCGCGACGATGGCCGCCTGCTTGCCATCGGCGGGCTGGTCCGGAAAGCGCACGGTCAGCGCGCCAGAGCCCTTTTCGGCCACCACGGCCGGGTACTTGCTGTCGAGCACGATGTTGTACTCGGGCAGGGCGGTCTTGTCGCGGTAGTACTTCATGCCGTCGCCGCCGGTTTCCTCGGTGGTCTCGATCATCAGGCGGATCGTGCGCGCCAGCGGCACGCCGCTTTCGCGCACGGTCTTCATGGCGAAGAGCGCCGCCGCAATCGATCCCTTGTCGTCGATGGTGCCGCGGCCGTAGAGGTAATCGCCCACGCGCGTGACCTGGAACGGATCGAGCTTCGTGCCGTCGTCGAGCACCCATTCGTCCGCCACCACGGGCACCACGTCGGCGTGCGTAAGGATGCCGAACGTCTCCTTGCCCTGGCCCGGCAGCGTCACCTCGAACACGCGGTTGTCCACGTTGCGGAACTGCAGGCCGAAGTCGTTCGCCATGCGCTCGACGAGCTTGCCGAACGCGACGATGGCAGGGTTTTCGTGCTGCGGCACCTTGTCGTCGCGCACGGTGCGCAGCGCCACCATTTCGGTGATGCTGTCCAGCACCGCCTGCTGGTTGTGCACGCGGTTGTAGACGCCCAGCAGGCGCCCGATGTTGACCAGGTCGTCGCCCTTGAGCGGCCGCCTGGCCCGGTAGGCGCGCACCGAAGCAGCGAGCTTCGGATCGGCCTTGACGGCAGTGTCCAGGAACGCGCCGAAGCTGGCGGGCGGGGTGGCCGTGGCGCTGGCCACCAGCTGGTCGAGTTCCGGTTTGGCCAGCGTGGCCGCCGTGGCGCTGGTGGCGCTCGTGGCGCCGAGGGCGAACAGGGTGGCGGCCAGCAGGGTCGCGGCGGGTAGCCGGATGGGCAGGCGAGTCATGGAGCGGTTGTCCCTTCATGGTTTTTGTGTGCCCGCATGATAACGACGCCGCTGTGGGAGCGGAAGCATTCCAAACCGTGCTCGATAGTCAAAAGCAATCGGATTCCTACGATTGATCATAGAAATTCTCAATCGGCTCGGTTGAGACAATGAATTTTACGGATCACATTCAGACCGCGACAATCCACTCCATCGCCACAACACGTGGCGCCTAACTCACCCAAGGAGTGATTTCGATGCTGCAATCCCGTGAAGGCCAACGCGTTCCCAATGTGACGTTTCGTGTGCGTGACAACAACGAGTGGAAGGACGTGACCACGGCCGAACTGTTCAACGGCAAGACCGTTGCCGTGTTCTCGCTGCCGGGTGCCTTCACCCCGACGTGTTCGTCGACCCACCTGCCGCGCTACAACGAGCTGGCCCCGGCGTTCCGCGCTGCCGGCGTGGACGCGATCCTGTGTGTGTCGGTCAACGACACCTTCGTGATGAACGAGTGGGCCAAGGACCAGGAGTCCGAGAACATCGTGATGATCCCCGACGGCAACGGCGAGTTCACCGACGGCATGGGCATGCTGGTGGACAAGGCCGACCTGGGCTTTGGCAAGCGCAGCTGGCGCTATTCGATGGTTGTGAAAGACGGCGTGGTGGACAAGATGTTCATCGAGCCGGAAGAACCGGGCGACCCGTTCAAGGTGTCCGATGCCGACACGATGCTGAACTACATCGCGCCGAACGCGAAGCGTCCCGACCAGGTGGTGGTGTTCTCGAAGGTGGGCTGCTCGCATTGCGCAAAGGCCAAGCAACTGCTGCAGGACAAGGGCTACGAGTACATCGACGTGCCGCTGGACAACAAGATCCGCGGCAAGGTGCTGGGCGCCATGTCCGGCGAGATGACCGCGCCGCAGGTGTTCATCAACGGCAAGCTCGTTGGCGGTGCCGCCGCGCTGGAACAGTACCTGGCGGCCGCCTGATCCTCCCGCCCGGGCCCGGCTCCCCCGGCCGGTGTCCTGGGCACCTTTTGTCGCCCCCCGCAACGCCCCCGCAACCTTCCGCCGGCCAGCCGGCGGCGGTGCGGGCCGGCAGTCGCCGGACCCGATGGCATCGCCCTGGCCGCGCCATGGCAGGACGGTGTCATCCCATCCGCCGATTGATGCAAAGCAGACTCACGAACAGGAAACGCACATGAAAACGATTCAGACCGACGTGGCAGTGATTGGCGCAGGAACCGCCGGGCTGGCAGCGTATCGCGCGGCCATCGCCGCGGGCAAGCGTGCCGTGGTCATCGAGGGCGGCGCCTATGGCACCACCTGCGCCCGTGTGGGCTGCATGCCGTCGAAGTTGCTGATCGCGGCGGCCGAGGCGGCCCACGAGGCCCGCCATACCGCCGCATTCGGGGTGCACGTGGACGGGCAGGTCCGCATCGACGGCCGCCAGGTCATGGACCGCGTACGCAGCGAGCGTGACCGCTTCGTGGGCTTTGTGGTGCGCGGCGTCGACAACATTCCCGAGGAAGACCGCCTGCGCGGCTATGCACAGTTCATCGACAACACGGTGCTGCAGGTGGGCGCCAATACCGTGGTGCGGGCCAGCCGCGTGGTGATCGCCACCGGATCGCGTCCGGCCGTGCCGCCGTCGTTCACGGTGTTCGGTGACCGTCTGATCATCAACGACGACGTATTCTCGTGGCAGGACCTGCCTGCCAGCGTGGCCGTGTTCGGCCCCGGCGTGATCGGGCTGGAACTGGGGCAGGCGCTGTCCCGGCTGGGCGTGCGGGTGCGCGTGTTCGGCGTCGGCGGTGGCGTGGGCCCGTTGTCCGATCCCGAAATCCGGGCTTACGCGGCCAGGACGTTCGATGCGGAATTCCCGCTGCTGCCCGATGCCAACGTGACCGATATGCGCCGCGAGGGCGACGAAGCGGTGATCACGTTCCGGGGCGAGGACGGCAAGCCGGTGACCGAGCGTTTTGCGTACGTGCTGGCTGCCACCGGACGTCGGCCGAACGTCGACAACCTGGCGTTGGAAAACACGGCGCTGGCACTGGATGCCCGCGGCGTGCCGGTGTTCGATCCGGTCACGCTGCAGTGTGGCGATGCGGCGGTGTTCATTGCCGGTGACGCCAACAACGTCCTGCCGCTGCTGCACGAGGCGGCCGATGAGGGCCGGATCGCCGGCGAGAACGCCGCGCACTGGCCGAACCTGCGTCCGCTGGCGCGCCGGGCGCCGATTGCCGTGGTGTTCTCCGATCCGCAAATCGCCATGGTGGGCAAGCGCCATGCGGACCTGATCCAGGGTCGCTTCGTGACCGGTGAAGTCAGCTTCGAGGATCAGGGCCGTAGCCGTGTGATGCTGAAGAACCGGGGGCTGATGCACATTTATGCCGACCGGGCCACGGGCCGCTTCCTGGGTGCCGAATGGATCGGCCCGCGCGCCGAGAATATCGCGCATCTGCTGGCCTGGGCGTACCAGCAGAACCTGACAATCTCGCAGATGCTGGCCATGCCGTTCTATCACCCGGTGGTGGAAGAGGGCCTGCGTACCGCGCTGCGCGATGCGGAGGCCAAGCTGACGCAACTGAAGGTGGCAGCCTGAGGCCTGCAGATTGATGACCGAAGGGCGGGTGGCGCAGGCGCGCTGCCCGCCTTTTTTCCTATCCAGCCTGCGCGCGGCGGGCGGCCCGCGCGCCGCGCAGTTCCATCCAGGCATAGGCCGACGTGGCGAATACCATGGGCAGCAGGTAGTACAGCGCGCGGTAGGCGATCAGGGCGGCCACCACGATGTGCTCCGGCGCAACGGGGCGCAGCAGCACCACGAATACGCTTTCCAGCACGCCGATGCCGGCCGGGATGTGCGCCAGCGCGCCCGCCACCGCACCCACCAGCAGGGCGGCCAGCGCCTGGGGCAGGCTGACCGCCTTGGGCAGCAGCAGATCGATGATGCACGCCAGCACGATCCAGTTGGTGATCGACAGCACGTTCTGCAGCAGCGCAAAGCGGAAACCGGGCAACCGGAACACATGCCGGCCGAACCGCACACTGCGCGTCCTGGCCTTGGCGCAGGCCAGCCAGTACAACAGGCCGCACGCCAGCATGGCCGCGCCCACGGCGCGCAGCATCCATGGCGTGATGCCCCACTCCGCCGGCAGCGGCGGGGGTGCCAGCGTCAGCACCGCGCCGGCCAGCAGCATGTAGCCTGTCCAGTTGGTGATGATGGCGATGGTGTAGATGCCGGCCACCTGGGACCCGCTGACATTGGCGCGCGAGTAGAGCCGCAGCCGCATGCCCAGCCCGCCCACCATCGCCCCGACGTTGAGGTTGAAGACATAGGCGATGAAGGCGATCAGCATGACGCGTGGCGTGGACAGGTGATGCCCGGTATAGCGGCGGCCCAGCAGGTCGAACGAGGCATGCAGCGAGAAGCTGACGCAGGCCAGCCCGAGCACCGGCAGCAGCGTTGCGGCGTCGTACTGCTTCAGCGCCTGCAGGACCTGCGCCCAATCGACGCCACTGAGGCTCCGGTAAATCAGGTAGATCACCACCGCCACGAACACCAGCCCCGCCACGCGCTTGACGATGGACCATCGGACATTGCGCCGCAGGCTTCGGCGCAGGTTGGCGGCGGTTGTCATGGGCCGTCCTGCTGCGTCTGACGCACCATTGGCTCTGGCGATTGGGTGTCCGGTACTGGCACCGGCGACACGATTTTCGGCGTGTGCGCCGGCAACCAACCGGCCCATGCCGGAAACTTGCGCAGGAAATGGAAGATCAGCGGCGTGGCGATGCCATGCCACCACGCGCCGCGCGGCGTCGATGGGGCGCCGACCTCGGAGCAGCGCGCGGCCATCAGGTTGCGCAGGTTGTCCCTCAGCGATGCCACGAACGCGGTGTCGCGGATCACAAGGTTGGCTTCGAGGTTCAGCGACAGGCTCAGCGGGTCGAGGTTGCTCGATCCCACGGTGGCCCAATCGTCGTCCACCACGGCCACCTTGCTGTGGTTGGGCCGCTCGCAGTACTCGAAAATGCGCACGCCCGATTCGCGCAGGTGCGCGTACAGCATGTCCACGGTGCGCTTGACCCATAGCATGTCTGGCCGGCCCTGCAGCACCAGGCGCACATCGACGCCCCGCTGCGCGGCGTTGCAGATCGCCTGCAGCAGCCGGTATCCCGGCAGGAAATAGGCATTGGCGATCACGATCTGGTGTCGCGCCGCGCGAATGGCCGTCAGATATTGCTGCTCGATGTTATTGCGGTGTGCCTGGTTGTCGCGTGTGACAAAGAGTACGGAGCCGGGCGCGGCGCGATCGGTGGGGTGCGGCGGGGGCGCCCGCCGGATGGGCGCGCGAAGCTGCCTGGCGGGCCGGTCGCCGCTGGCTTCGCGCATGAATTCGTGAATGATGCGGGCAGCCGGGCCCTGTACCTCGACGGCATAGTCCTGCTTGGCGGACGGGCTGGCCTGCACCAGGTGCTCGACGGACAAGTTGATGCCGCCCACGAAGGCCAGTTCGCCGTCGATGGCGACCAGTTTGCGATGCAGCCGCCGGAAGAGATTGGTCCGCTTGCCCAGCAGCCGGCGCCCCGGCGCGAACACGCGCACCACGACGCCGGCTTCGGCCAGCCTCGCAAGGTAGTCGGGCGACAGGTCGGCCGAGCCGAAGCCGTCCACGGTCATGCCGACCGCGACGCCACGGCGCGCGGCCGCCGCCAGCGCATCGGCGAGCTGCCTCCCGACATCGTCCTCGAACAGGATGAACGTTTCCAGCAGCACGCTATGGCGCGCCGCCCCGATGGCCGCGATCAGGCGCGGGAAGTATTCGTCGCCGTTTTCCAGCAACTGCAGGCGGTTTCCGGTGGTCCATGCGTGCTCCATTTCGGGCATGTAGCACGAAAGGTGCCCGGCGACGGATCGGGGGCAGGCAGCGCGCCAGTGGCCGCGAAGCGTGATGTATTGGATATATTTGGGGCGCGTGGCATGGCCGAATCGAAACGCGATCCCGGGCAGCCGATGTAGGAATTGCCACAGGCCGCCACAGGACGGCCCCCCAATTGCGCCGTAACAGCATCCTGGCGGACCACTTGCTATGCTGAAGTGGATATCCCGACTGACAGACTGGAGGAGGCATCATGTGCCGCTGGCTGGCCTATTCGGGCCGTTCCGTTCCGATGGAGGCAGTCCTGTTTCAGCCCGAGCATTCGCTGATCGACCAGAGCCTGAATTCCCGCCTCGGCCATACCACGACCAATGGCGACGGCTTCGGGGTCGGCTGGTACGGGCGGCATTCCGAGCTGCCGTTCCGCTATCGGTGCCTGCACCCAGCCTGGAGCGACACCAACCTGCGCGAGGCCGCGCGGGCGGTACGGGCGCCGCTGTTCGTGGCACATATACGGGCCGCCACAGGCACGCCGACCCAGGAAACCAACTGTCACCCGTTCCGGTTTGGGCGCTGGCTGTTTGCCCACAACGGGCTCATCCGCGACTACCCGCTGGTGCGGCGGGACCTGATGATGTCCGTGGCGCCGCATCTGTTCCGGTGGATCGAGGGCTCGACCGATTCCGAGGTGATGTTCTTCCTGGCACTGACATTCGGCCTGGAGCGCGATCCGCAGGGGGCGCTCGAGCAGATGGTGGGGCTGATCGAGTCGGTCGGGCATCGCCACGATATCGAGCACCCCATCAACATGACCGTCTGCGTGACCGACGGGCAGCAGATCGTGGCGGCGCGTTATTCGAGCGAACGCGATTCAAGGTCGCTGTTCCACAGTACGTCGTTTCGCCAGTTGCGGGCGCTCTATCCCGATGACCCGCGCATCATCGCTGCCGGGGACGACGCCTTCCTGGTGCTGTCCGAGCCGCTGATCGACGTGCAGGGCGTGTGGGAAGAAATTCCGGAATCGACCATGCTGGTGGCGCGTCGCGGCGATATCCAGCAGCGTTGTTTCACGCCGCGGTTGCCCGACCGGGACGGGGTGGGGTGACTGGACCGAGGCGAGTACGCTGCCTCGGAGACAGACCTGTCTACTATAATGGCAGTGTTTTTCGCTGAAGCCCGTACCTCGCCATGGCCACCCCTTCCGCTCGCGACCGCATTCTCGACACCGCCGCACGCCTGTTTTATCGCGATGGCTACCGTGCCACCGGCATCGACCGCATCATTGCGGAATCGGGCGTGGCCAAAATGTCGTTATATCGGCACTTTGCGTCGAAGAACGATCTGATCTTCGAATATCTGCAGCGCCGGCACGACGTCTGGATGGCGTGGTTTGAAACGGGTGTGCGACGCCGGCTGGCAGCGCGGCCCAATCTGGACGTGATGGCCGATACGCTGGGCGAGTGGTTCGAGGGTGACGATTTTCGCGGCTGCGCCTTTATCAATATGGTGGCGGAATCGGGCGGCGGTGCCGGCGACGATCCCCGGCTACTGGAGCAGGCGGTGTCGCACAAGGCGTCGTTGCAGGGTTTTGTCCGAGGCATCGCCAGGGAACTGGGACTCGATCAGCCGGAGGCGGTCGCCGAAGAGGCGATTATCTGTATCGAAGGGATGATCGTGCGCGCGCAGACCACCCATGACACAGCCGTGGTGCGCGCGGGGCGGCACACGCTTGCCCGATTGCATGCGGCATTTACCGGGTCATGAGGCATGACGCCAGTCCTCGGGGTCAAAACACGTTAGCCACGCCGGAAATACACTTCGGTACCGACCTCGCGCGAGGTTTCGTCATGCACCAAGTCATAAACGGGGCTGAGCATTCTTCTGATGGTTTCGGCATCGCGCAGGCTGTGATGCTCGAGCATGATGACCTGGGTATTTTCGAGATTCAGATGCGACAGAATCTCGACTTCAGATCCCTCGGTGTCGATTTTCACCAGATCGCAGGATGGCAGGCCGCTGGCCGCCACACATTGGACGCGAATGGTCTGGTTTGTCATGCGCGCGCCTTTTGAAAATCCGCCCGTGACAAACATGTCCCCCACGTGAATATCGTCCTCGCCGGCTGTGGCGCGCACTGCGCTGGGAGAAATATGGCACCAGGCGCCATCGACGTTTTCACGCAGCTTTTCCACGTTGAATGGCATGGGTTCATAGCAGAATACGGTGGCCGATGGCCATTCGCGGTGGGCGCGGAGTGCGAATGCGCCAATATTCGCGCCGATATCGAGCACGGTGTGCGGGGTCGTCCGAATCGGGACAACAAAATAGTCGTTGACCTCGTCATGAAGCCATTGCGGAATCGTGCTCATGGTGTCGCGCCCCTATTCTGGACAAGGATGGGAAAAGCAGCGCGAATTATAGGCAAGATTCCTGTGGAAATCGCCATGCGGCGTTTTGGTGAATCCCGTTTTCGTAAAACTGCTATTTGATAATAGAAAATCTACGAAATAATCATCGAAATATCTGACCGTTTTGCTGAAATCAACGGCTGCCGCGTTTATCACGTATCGTAACTTTGCGAAACACTGTTCTTACAGGTAAACCCTGGGATCACGGTAAGATGCCACCCGTGATTGCCGCGTGGCGCCTCCCGGGCCGCAGGCAAGCCTTGGGATGTACGCCTGTGAACGCAGTGAACAACAATCAGCGGCGCACCGAGATCGACCTCATTCGCGGCATCGCGCTGCTCTTCATCGTGGTCGATCATGTCAACGGCAGTGTGCTGGCCGACTACACGATCCGGAATTTCCAGCTTTTCGACGCCGCCGAGGTGTTCGTCTTCCTGGCCGGCTGCTCGGCCGGCGCCGCCTATCTGGCCATGGAAGCGCGCGACGGTGCCAGCGCGGCGCGCAAGCGGCTGCGCCGCCGCAGCTGGGAGATCTACAAGGCATTCGTGCTGACCGGCGTGCTGATGCTGCTGTTCGGCTTTGTGCTGGCGATGTGCAAGATCCCCGCGCCGGCCGTGCGCGCGACCGAGGCGCTCGATTTCATGGCGCAGCCGCTGGCCACGCTGCTGCAGGTCTTCGCGCTGGCGCGCCAGCCGTTCGTGTCCGATGTGCTGCCGATGTACGCCGTGTTCATCGGCATTGCGCCGCTGGCCATCCGCTGGGCGCGCGCGCAGCCGCTGGCGTTTATCTGCGGCAGCGTGGCGCTCTGGATCATGTCGCCTACGCTGCTGCCGCTCTTGCCCAGCAGCGAGCCGCGCGGCTGGAGCTTCAACCCGTTTGCCTGGCAGCTGATGTTCGCCCTGGGTCTGCTGGCGCGGCTGCGTCCCGACTTCGTCCTGCCACAGCAGACCATCGTGCGCCGTGCCTTTACGGCCGGCGCCGTGGTGGTGGCGCTGCTCTGCATGGGCGCCGCCTACCTGTGGATGCGTCCGCACCTGTATGAGTCCTGGCTACCGGCATGGATCCCTACGATGGCGTTCCCGCTGCCCAAGCAGAGCCTGGCCGCGCTGCGCGTGGTCAGCTTCCTGGGTCTGGCATGGCTGGTGTACCTGGCCGTGCGCGCCGGGTGGATCGCGCGGATGGCCCGCTTCATGGGCCCCGTCGTGCAGATCGGCCGCCACAGCCTGTTCTGCTTCGTGCTGGGCGCCGTGGTGTCGGTGGGCATCGAAGGTCTGACCTATGGCTTCGCGGGTGGGCGCCCGACGCGGCCCGTGGCCCTGACGGGCGACCTTATCGCGGTGGCGGTGCTGCTGCTGGTGGGCGGCTGGTATGGCCGCCGCAAGGAAGCCCGGAAGGTCGCGGCCAGGTCGAAGATGGTGTCGGCCTAGGCCCTGTTTCGCTGGCTACGGGCGGGCCTGGCTGCGCACCCAGGCAATGGCGCGCGCCAGTTGCGGCGAGGTATCGCCGGCCCGGTAGCTCATGATCACGGGCGAGATGAAGCCGGGGGCGTCGATGGGCACGTAGCGCACGTCGTCGCGATGCAGCCGCTGCACCGACGCCGGCACCAGCGTGATGCCCAGGCCCGCCGCCACGAGGCCCAGCGCGGTCTGCAGTTCGTTGGCTTCCTGCACCACGCGTGGTTGCAGGCCCTGCGCGCGGAACAGCGACAGCACGTGATCGGCGTAGCTGGGGCGCGGTCGGGCGGGATAGAGGATCAGCGGCTGGCGCGCCAGATCGGCCGCATCGAACGGCGCGGCCGGGGGCGGGGCGGTGACCGGCATGGCGGCGACCAGTGTCTCGGCCATCACCACCTGCTGGACGATGGCCGTGTCGTTGAAGGTGAGCCGGCCGAACGCCAGGTCGATGCGGCCGGACTTGAGCGCCTCAAGCTGCTGGACCGTGATCATTTCCGTCAGGCCGACTTCCACCTCGCTGTCATCGCCGCGCAACTCGCGGATCAGCTCCGGCAGTACGCCATAAAGCACCGACGGCACAAAGCCGATGCCGAACCAGCGCTTTTCGTTGCGGCCGATGCGGCGCGTGCCTTCCAGCGTTTCTTCCAGCCGCTGCGTCAGTTGCAGCGATTGCTCCAGCAGGAAGCGGCCCGCCTCGGTCAGCTTCAGGCCACGGCCCACGCGGTCGAACAGCGCCACGCCCACTTCTTCCTCGAACTGACGGATCTGCCGCGACAGCGGCGGCTGGGCCATATGCAGCTTTTCTGCCGCACGCGTCACATTCAGTTCCTGGGCGACGGTCTGGAAATAGCGGAGGTGGCGGAGTTCCATGGCGGAGGAGGGGATACGTCGATGCATACCCATCAGGTATGGATCGAGACATCTTCGGTCTTGGACGCCAGTCAGGTCAAGGTCCATACTGGGTGCAACGCGTACATGAGCATGGAAAAGGTATGACTGCGACAATTTCTTCGATCGAGGCCATCCTGGTGGACCTGCCGACCATCCGGGCCCATCAGCTGGCCATGGCCACGATGCAGCAGCAGACGCTGGTCATCGTGCGCCTGCGTTGCAGCGACGGCGTGGAGGGTATCGGCGAGGCCACGACCATCGGCGGCCTGTCGTATGGTGACGAAAGCCCCGAGGGCATCAAGCTGACGATCGACACCTACCTGGGCCCTGCGCTGGCCGGGCAGGACGCCACCAACGTGCATGGCGCGATGGCGCGCCTGAACAAGGTGGCGCGCGGCAACCGGTTCGCCAAGTCGGCGCTGGAGTCGGCCCTGCTCGACGCGCAGGGCAAGCGCCTGGGCGTGCCGCTGGTCACGCTGCTGGGCGGCGCCG
This sequence comes from Cupriavidus sp. 86D6, assembly GCF_057815095.1. NCBI lineage: Bacteria > Pseudomonadati > Pseudomonadota > Betaproteobacteria > Burkholderiales > Burkholderiaceae > Cupriavidus > Cupriavidus sp. 86D6. The sequence goes on from NZ_JBYPSB010000017.1 coordinate 59,343, forward strand.
TGCGCGACACGCTGCCGGTGCTCTGGACCCTGGCCAGCGGCGACACCGGCCGCGACATCGAGGAAGCCGAGCGTTTTCTGGAAGAACGCCGGCACAACACGTTCAAGCTCAAGATCGGCCGCCGCAGCGTGCGCGACGACGTGGCGCACGTGTCGGCCATCAAGCGTGCGCTGGGCGACCGGGCCCGCGTGACCGTGGACGTCAACCAGGCCTGGAACGAAGCCGATGCCGCGACCGGCATCGCCATGCTGGAAGCCGCCGGCATCGATCTGATCGAGCAGCCCACCCCGCGCGAGCATCGCACCGCGCTGGCCCGGCTGGCGGCGCGCTTCGTGGTGCCGATCATGGCCGACGAAGCCGTGACCGGGCCCGAGGACGCGATGGAACTGGCCCGCCTGGGGGCCGCCGACGTGTTTGCGCTGAAGATCGCCAAGTCGGGCGGCATCTTCGGCATGCTGCGCACGGCTGCCGTGGGCGACGCGGCCGGCATCGCGCTCTATGGCGGCACCATGCTCGAAGGCGCCGTGGGCACCATCGCCGCCGCGCACGGCTTCTGCACGCTGCCGCAACTGGCGTGGGGCACCGAGCTGTTCGGTCCGCTGCTGGTGAAGGACGACATCGTGGTGGACCGCCCGGTGTTCAAGGACTTTGCGCTGCACCTGCCGAAGGGTCCGGGGCTGGGCCTGGCCATCGACGAAGACAAGCTACGCCACTATCGCCGCAAGGCGGGCTGAGACGGTCATTCAGCCATTCCGATTACGCATTCAATCCGGAGACACATCCCATGTTGTTCCTTGTCAGGATGGACGTGCAGATCCCGCACGACCTGCCGGCCGCTACGGCCGACGAGATCAAGGCCCGCGAAAAGGCCTATTCGCAGGACCTGCAGCGCCAGGGCAAGTGGCAGGCGCTGTACCGCGTGGTGGGCGAGTATGCCAACTACAGCGTGTTCGATGTGGAATCGAACGACGAACTGCACACGCTGCTGGCCAGCCTGCCGCTGTTCCCGTTCATGAAGATCCACGTCACCCCGCTGGCAAAACACCCGTCGTCGATCCGCTGATCGGCAACCAGAAAAGAAGGAACGGAGACATGAAGTCCTTGCTGCAACGGTCGGCCCGCGTGCCGGCCGCATTTGCCATTTCCGCATCGCTGCTGTTTGCCGCAGCCGCCCCGGCGCACGCCGCCTATCCCGACCATCCGATCCGCTGGGTGGTGCCGTTCCCAGCGGGCGGTGCGATGGACAACATCGCGCGTACGCTGGGCGAAGACATGGCGAAGTCGCTGGGCCAGGCCATCGTGGTCGAGAACCGCCCCGGCGCCGGCGGCAATATCGGCGCCGAGATGGTGGCGCGCGCGCCGGCCGACGGCTACACGCTGATCATCGTGGCCAACGGCATGGCCGTGAATCCGGCGCTGTACGGCAAGCTCAGCTACGACCCGATCAAGGATTTCGCGCCGGTGTCGCTGCTGGCCGTGGTGCCCAACGTGCTGGTCGCCAACAAGGCGAAGAATCCGCAGAAGACGGTGGCCGAGGTCATCGCCAGCGCCAAGGCCCGGCCCGGCAAATACACCTATGCGTCGGCCGGCAACGGCACGTCGATCCACCTGGCCGGCGAGCTGTTCACGTCGATGGCGCACGTGGACCTGCTGCATATCCCGTACAAGGGATCGGGCCCGGCCATGACCGATCTGCTGGGCGGACAGGTGGACTACATGTTCGACAGCATCACGTCGGCCAAGCCCCATATCGACAGCGGCAAGCTGACGCCGATTGCGGTGACCACCAGCAAGCGGTCGACTGCGCTGCCCAATGTGCCGACGGTGGCCGAGGCGGGCGTGCCGGGCTATGAGCTGTCGCCGTGGTTTGCCGCGTTCGTGCCGGCCAAGACCCCGCAGGCGGTGATCGACACGTTGAACCGCGCCATGCTCGAATCGCTGAAGAAGCCGTCCGTGCAGCAGCGTCTGGCTGGCATCGGCGCGGAGCCGATCGGCAGCACGCCGGCGCAGCTGAAGGACCACCTGGCCAAGGAAACGGTCAAGTGGGGCACGCTGATCCGCGAACGGGGCATCCATGCCGACTGAGCGGACGGCGGCGACCGATTGCCGCCAGCGGCGCTGACCGGATTGTGTTTTTCCCCTCGCCCATGGAAGGGCGAGGCGCGAGTCGGGCCTTGCTGCTACGGCACGATTGTCAGGAACAGGTACGCCGCGAAGATCACCATGTGGACCACGCCCTGGAGGATGGTCGTGCGGCCCATGCCAAGCGTCAGCGACGCGACGATCATCGTCAGGAACAGCAGCACCATTTCCTTGGCGCTCAAGCCCAGTTCCAGCGGCTGCCCGATGGTGATGAACACGATGGCCACCGTCGGAATGGTCAGGCCGATACTGGCCAGGGCCGACCCCAGCGCCAGGTTCAGGCTGGTCTGGATGCGGTCGGACCGCGCGGCGCGCAGCGCGGCAAGCCCTTCGGGCAGCAGCACCAGTGCCGCGATCACCACCCCGACCACCGCTGCCGGCAACCCGGCGTCCGCAACGGCCTTTTCCACCGACGGCGACAGCAGCTTGGCCAATGCCACCACGGCCACCAGGCAGACCACCAGCAGCACGCCGCTGGCCGCCGCCACGCGCCCGGGGGGCGGCGGCGCATGGACGTTTTCGTCGTTGCTGCCGTCCACCAGGAAGTAGTCGCGATGCCGCACGGTCTGCACGAAGACGAAGCAGCCGTAGAGCAGCAGCGACATCACGCCGGAGAACGCCAGCTGGGACGATGACAGGACAGGCCCCGGCGTGGTGCTGGTGAAGTTCGGCAGCACCATCGTCAACCCGAGCAGCGTGACCAGGATGGCCATGGCCGCATTGGCGCCCGGCGCCTGGAAGGCCTGCTCGCGATGGTGCAGCGCGCCCACAAACAGGCAGATGCCGACAATGCCGTTGCAGATGATCATGACCGCCGCGAACACCGTGTCGCGCGCCAGGCCGGCTTTCTCCGGCCCGGACGACAGCATGACCGATACGATCAGCGCCACCTCGATCACGGTCACGGCAACGGCCAGCACCAGCGTGCCGAACGGTTCGCCAACCTTGTGAGCCACCACCTCGGCATGATGGACGGCCGAAAACACCGCACCGGCCAATGCGATCGACATCAGGGCGATCAGCCAGGCCTGCCCCGTCATTGCAACGCCCAGGCCGAAGGCGGCCCAGGCGGCCAGCGGGGACCAGATGGTCCAGGCCGGCAGTTTGTTGGCAGTTGCCATGTCTTGTTCCCTTTGTTCTTGTGGCTCACAGGCGCGAGCGTGCACGCCGCGTGGCGCGGGCGCAAGAGGTTCAGGCAACGACAGGGCGCGGCAGTTCCCGGCGCGTGCGCGGATCAGTCGCGCGACGGGCCGCCGCGCGGCGCGCCGGCGCCATCGTCGCGGCGTGCGGGGGGCGGCGGATCGGTGTCCCGCAGGGCCGGGTGATTTCGATAGATCCAGCGGGCGGCGATGATGATCACCGCCAGAAACGCGAGCGCGTATCCGACAAACGAGACTGCGTGCATGTTCTGACCCAGGTTGGTCCGGCTCTTCTGGCCGGTGGCCGGTCAGTATGGGTGCGGGCCGATATGGCGCCCACCCTCTATCGGTGGGGCGCTGGCATCACCCAAACGCGGGGTGTGCCGTTCCAGGATCGGTGATGCGACAGCGATGTCTTGAGGGCTCAACTCGTGTGGAGTTCGACAAATGTCGTCTATGGGCAACACATTGTCGTGATCGGCATACATTAAGCGCGTCTTTTCCCCGTGGGACTACAAACGAGAACCGTTATCACTTACATTCGTGGCCTTTGTCAGTGTCTTGTTACAAGGGAAGACCATGAATTCGAGCCGTCGCGGACTGCCATTCGCCGCGCCCCACTTTGCCCCGTGCGCCACGGCGCTGGCTGTCTCGATGCTGTGCCTGACGCCGCAATGGGCGGCCGCCCAGGACGCCCCGGGACCGGTGCAGGGCGGTGAGACGGAAAAGATGCTCGAAACGGTGCAGGTTTCCGGAAACTGGCTCGGCACGGGGCTGCAGAACAGCGTGAAGACCTTCCCGGGCGCGCGCACGGTGGTCAGCGAGCAGCAGATCGAACAAAGCGGCGCACAGAGCATTGGCGACGTCATGCGCCGCATCCCCGGCGTGCAGGCGACCGACAACTCCGGCACGGCCGGCAGCGCCGTGTCGCTCAACATCGGCGTACGGGGCCTGTCCGGTCGCTACACGCCGCGCTCCACGGTGCTGCTCGACGGCATCCCGATGGCCGTGGCGCCGTACGGCCAGCCCCAGTTGTCGTTTGCCCCGGTCAGCCTGGGCAACATCGAATCGATCGACGTGGTGCGCAGCGGCGGCGCCGTGCGCTACGGCCCGCAGAACGTGGGCGGCATCATCAATTTCAACACCAGGCCGATTCCGGGCGTGTTCAGCGGCGAGGCGTCGGTACGCGAGAACCTCTACACCGAAGGTGGCGGCAAGAACACCCAGTACAACGCGTTCGTGGGCACCACGCTCGACAGCGGCCTGGGCATCGCGCTGCTCTACTCGGGCATGACGGGGCGCGAATGGCGCCAGGGCAGCGACGACAACGTCAACGACCTGGCCGTGAAGTTCGCCTACGACATCACGCCGACGTCGCAGGTCTACGGCAAGTTGTCGTACTACGACGTCAAGTCGAAGACGCCGGGCGGGCTGAGCGTGGCGCAGTACAACGCCAATCCGTTCCAGAACACGCGCCCCGACGACTACTGGAGCGGCAACCGCTACGGTTTCGACCTGGGCTACGTGAACACGATTTCCGCGAACCAGGAATTCGAGATCCGCACGTTCTTCAACGAAAGCTACCGCCAGAGCACGCTGCAGCAGAGCGCCACCGTGATCGCGCACCAGCCGCGCAACTACACGACGTTCGGCATCGAGCCGCGCTTCACGCAGCGTTTCGGCGTGGGCCCGACCACGCATGACGTGACGGTCGGCTACCGCTACATCCGCGAACGCGGTGACGACAACCAGTTCAGCACGAACCGCCAGACCGGCGTGAACGGTCCGACCACCACGTTCGACAATGCCACCGACGCCCACGCCGTCTACATCGACGACCGCATCGCCTACGGCAACTGGCGCATCGTGCCGGGCGTGCGCTTCGAGCATATCGACACGTCCCGCCAGCAGCGCAACACCGCGACGCAGTGGGAAAGCCTGAACAACAAGGCGCTGCCGTCGGTCAACGTGTCGTACCTGGTGAACAGCGCCTGGACGGTGTTTGCCGACTACAGCACGTCGTTCGGCCCGGTGCAGAACACGCAGCTCAATTCGCAGACGCCGAACAATCCGCTGCAGCCTGAAGTGGCCAAGACGTTCGAAGTGGGTACCCGCTGGACGGACAGCCGCATCAAGGGCGAGCTGACCGCGTTCAAGATCAAGTTCGACAACCAGATCCTGCAGGTGCCGGGCCTGTTCCCGGCCACGTTCCAGAACATCGGTGCGACCGATCACGACGGCGTGGAAGCGGCCATCGACTACACGTTCGACCGTGCCAGCGTGCTGGGCGGCCTGAACCTGTACGCCAACTACACGTACACGCGCGCGATCCAGAAATCGGGCACCACGGCCGGCCTGGACGTGCCGTTCTACTCACGCACCACGGACACGATCGGCGCACGCTACGACTGGCGCAGCTGGACGTTCAACGTCTCCACCACGCACCAGAGCAAGCAATACGCGGATCTGGCCAACACCGTGGCCGAGAGCGCGGACGGCAGCAACGGCCTGATCCCGGGCTTCCGTACGTGGAATATCCAGGCCATGTTCAAGCTGCCGCAGCGCAAGAACACCGACATCACGGTCGGCATCAACAACCTGTTCGACAAGCGGTTCTATACGCGTACCACCGACAGCAATGCCGGCCGCCTGGTGGGCGCGCCGCGCATGGTCTACATCCAGGCCCGCGCCGCGTTCTGAGCGTAGCCGGAACGGCTAGTCCGAAGGTGGCGGCGGCCCCTTTGTCGTCCCGCGCGGCGGCAACGGGGCCGGCTCCGCCACCAGTTTCTCGGCTGGCAGCAGGCGCAGCAGCGTTCTGGCCACCTCGGGATCGCGGCAGTTCAGCCATTCGTCCCAGTCTTCGCGTGGCAGGATCACCACGCCGCGCTTCTCGTCTCCGGGTTTGTGAAACCGCTGCATCAGCGGATGCTGGTCGGCATTGACCGTCGGCATCGTGAACGACACGGCGCCACCGGGCCATGCCCGCCAGAGCCCGGCAATCGCAAACGGCTCGCCGCCCGGCAAGCCGATCTTCCACCGCACCGCCTTGCCGCTTTCGTAGTTCGGCTCGTAGAACGCCGCGGCCGGCACCAGCGCCAGCTGGCAGGACTTCCAGAACCTGGCGAAGGACGACAGCTTCCCGATGGTCTCCACACGCGCATTGGCGGTGGGGTAGTAGCGCGTGCCGGGCGGGATGGTCGCCTTGGGCACCATGCTGAACGATGCCAGCACGCTTTCCCAGGCCGCGTCGCCCGTATTCTGGCGCACGATGGGCGCGGCATAGTCGGGCCATGTCTCCTCGGGATACAGGCCCGGCGGGGGCTCGACGCCAAAGATCTCGCGCAGGATGCGTTTCTGGACGGGGGCATAGTTGACGCACATGGGGGCTCCGGGGGCGCGGTTCTGCCGCCTATGGTCGGCACCGCGGCGCGGGCCGTCAATACGCGATCATCGGCGGCGCGTTCGTGCCTCCGGACGTTATGCCGGTCTTTGTGCCGGACTTTGCGCCGGACTGAAGCGCCGCGGACGCCGTCCGGCTGAACGGCTGGACGGTGTCGGGCTGCGCACTTGTCCGGGATTGCCGCCAGCCGGCTCAAACGCCCACCGTGACGCCGGGCGATGCGGCATGTGACGCCAATGCCGCTACGGGCGGGCAACGGACGTTTGAAACACCGGCGCAGGGGCGGCCCCACGGACGGCGACTTTGCCGGGGCGCTTCCTATAATGCCTGTGTGGCGCGGCACCACGTGGGCAAAACGGCCGCACCGCGCCACGCGTGCTTGCAGGCAGGGGCGCGCTTCCCACCCATCTCCACGTCAAATGGGGAGACACATATCATGCTGAGTAGCGAAGCGGTGCTGACGCAGGCGCGAGCCGCGTTGGCGCATGTGCCATATCAGGGCCACCAGATCCATCCCACCATTCACCTGCGACTTTCCGACGGAGCCCTGATTCTGGAAGGCGAAGTGGCCGACGTCATGGACAAGACGCGCGCCACGGCCCGGCTGCGCCGTCTGGACGGCGTTTCCACCGTGATCGATCACCTGCGCATCGCCCATGCCGGCCCGATAGTGGGCGATGGCGATCTGCGCGCGGCCGTTTGCGATCGGCTGCTCAATGCGATCGACTTCCGTAACTGCAAGATCTGCGCGAAGGTGAAGGGGCAAGTCGAGCCGGTGCGCGAAGCCGTGGGCGAGCGCAGCGGCTGGATGGAGGTGGCGGTCCATGACGGCGCGGTCATGCTGAGCGGCCAGGTGATCAGCCTGTCGCACATGCGCCTGGCCGGCGTGCTGGCGTGGTGGTCGCGCGGCTGCCGCAACGTGATCAACGACATCGTGGTGGCGCCGGCCGAGGCCGACAGCGACGAGGAACTGAGCGAGGCGTTGCAACTGGTGCTGGAAACCGACCCGTTCGTGGATGCCGCGCGCATCCGCGTGCGTACCGAGGGCCGGGTCGTGACGCTCGACGGCTACGCGTCCAGCGACGGCGCGCGCAAGCAGGTGGAGCGCGATGCATGGTACGTGCAAGGCGTGGAGGACGTCATCAACCATATCGCCCTGAGTAGCTGACATCTAGTCGACGATGCCGGCATCGACGCGCGCTGCCTGGTCTTCCACGCGCCAGTAGCGGCGCCGCGTGCGCAACGCAAAGCGCGAGCGGTATTCCGACATCGACATCTGCATGGTTCGCTGGAACAGGCGCCGGAAGGCGGCGGCATCGCTGTAGCCGCAGGCCTCGGCAATCGCCTGCGTGCCGTGCAGCGTGACTTCCAGCAGCATGCGTGCGCGCTCCACGCGCAGGCGGTGCAGGTAATCCAATGGGGTGCGCCCGGTCACCTGGCGGAAATGGCGTAGCAGCGTCCGTTCGCTGACGGCTGCGGCGCGCGCCACGGCCGCCAGCCGGTAAGGCTCGCCAACATGCGCCTGCAGCCAGCCGATGGCGCGATAGACCGGGCTATCGGCCGTCTTGCCAAGCCAACGCTGCGAAACCAGCTCGGGTGCCCACTGCTGGCGTTCGGGCTGGTAGAGCAGCAGGCGCGCCACTGCCTGCGCCAGGTCGGGATCGTGCAGATGGCCCAGCACGCGCAGCATGAATTCGGTCTGCAGGGCCGGCGCCACGCAATGGAAGACCTGCCCGTGCAGTCCCATCGGTTCATCCGATGACAGGTCGCACGCGGGAAAGCGTTGCGCGAACCAGCTCTGGAACATCCACGGCGCGCCGCAGCGCGCGCCATCGAGCTGCCCCAGCAACAGTGGATAAGCCATCCCGGTGTAGATCGACGCCACCCAGCCCCCGGCATCCATATGCCGGGCCAGCAGGCGTTGCGTGGCGGTATCGGCGGCGGCCAGTTCGCCGAGATGGGGCGCGCTGGCCGCCATCAGTCCCGGCACCACGATCAGCACCTGGGCCTGGCGCGGAGCGCCCCGGCGCGATGTGGACAGGCCGGGCAGCGGGTCGGGCAGGGCGCGTCCGCTGGCGCCGATGATCTCCCACGTCAACCGGGCCGGCGCGCCCGGCTGCTGCAACCGCGCCACGCCCGCGGCGGTACGCAGGACATCGAGCGCGCCGAACAGCGTGCCAGGCATGGCATCGGGCAACCAGAGCAGCTTGACATGCAGGGGCGCGGCGGGCGGGGGCGTGGGGCGCATGGCGGGATTGGCATCGGGATTGGCGATATTGAACCTCCCCTCCGGATAGCGCAAGCGATACATTGGAGCTCCAACGACAACAGAGAACAGGAGACCCGCATGCCGCTTTCCCTTCGCCGCCTTGCCCGCGCCACGGCTGGTGCCACCGCCATCGCCCTGGCCGCCGCAATGGCCTGCGGTGCCGCGCTGGCCGCCGGACCCGACCAGGCGCTGCTCGATGCCGCGCGCGCCGCGCAGCCCGCCGTGGTGCAGTCGCTCAAGGACATGGTGACGATCGAATCGGGCAGCGCCGACATGCAGGGGCTGACGCGCATGGCCGACTACACGTCGCAGAGGCTGCAGGCGCTGGGCGCGAAGGTGGAGCGGCTGCCCATGACCACCAGCGCCGCGCCGATGGTCAAGGCCACGCTGACCGGCACCGGCAAGCGCCGCATCATGCTGATCGGCCATATGGACACGGTGTATCCGGCAGGCATCCTGGCGTCGCAGCCGATCCGCGAGGACGGCAACCGGCTCTATGGCCCCGGCATCGCCGACGACAAGGGCGGCCTGGCCGTGATCCTGCATTCGCTGGAAATCCTCAAGGCGCAGGGCTGGAAGGACTACGCGCAGATCACGGTGCTGCTGAACCCGGACGAGGAAATCGGCTCGCTGGGCTCGGGCGAGACCATTGCCACGCTGGCCGCGCAGCACGACGTGGTGCTGTCGTGCGAGCCCAACGTGGCGAAGTCGGTGGCGAAATCGGAATCGCTGCTGCTGGCCGCCGCCGGCACCGCCACGGCGACGATGCAGGTCAAGGGCCGGTCATCGCATGCCGGCGCGGCGCCCGAACTGGGCCGCAACGCGCTGCTGGAACTGGCCTACCAGATGCAGGAAACGCGCGACCTGGCCAAGACGATACCGGGCGCGCAGATGAACTGGACGCAGGCCAGGACCACCGGCCCGCTGAACCAGATTCCGGAGACAGCCACCGCCGTGGGCGATGTGCGCGTGACCGCCGGCGGCGCCGCGCAGAAGCTGCAGGCGGCGTTGCAGCAGAAGGTCGATGCGGGCCATCTGATTCCCGACACGAAGACCACGATTGCGATGGAAGAAGGGCGCCCGGCCTTCGTGGCCGATGCGCGCTCGAAGGAACTGGCCGCGCGGGCCCAGCAGATCTATGCGGAGATGGACGGCCGGTCGCTGATCCTGATGCCGGGCACCGGAGGCGGCACCGATGCGGGCTTTGCAGGGCGTTCGGGCAAGGCGGTGGTGCTGGAAAGCTTCGGCCTGTCAGGCTTCGGCTATCACGCACGCGACGAATACGTGGAGCTGGATTCGATCGTGCCGCGCCTGTACCTGATGACGCGGATGCTGCAGGAGATCGGGAAGCACTGAGGTTAGGGGGATGCCTCTCCCGCGCGCGGGACGTACGCGGGAGAGGGGCAGGACATCAGGCCGCCAGCTGCTGCGGCGCGGCGCCGAAGTGCGGATGCCGCGAGAAGATCTCCGCCGCCCAGTTCACGAACACGCGGACCTTGGCCGACAGGTGCCGGTTCTGCGGATACATCGCAGAGATCGGCAGTTCGTCGGTCTGCCAGTCGGTCATGACCTCGACGAGCCGGCCGCTCTGGATATACGGCTCGGCCATGGCGCGCGAGATGCGTGCAATGCCATGGCCTTCCACCGCGCAGCCCAGGTACACGTCGGCATCGTTGGTCGAGATCACCGAGGGCAGCAGCACTTCGGTGCTCTCGCCGCCACGGATCAGCGTCCACGGCGTTTCGCGTCCAGTACGGTTGGACAGGAAGTTGATGGCCTTGTGCTGCGACAGCTCGGTCAGGTCGTGCGGTGTGCCAAAACGCCGCAGGTAGATCGGCGACGCATAGAACGCCAGCTTCACCTGTCCGATGCGCCGTGCCACCATGGCCTCGTCGAGCGCACCCACGCGCAGCACCACATCCACGCCTTCCTTGAGCAGGTCGATGGGCTTGCCGTTGATGGTCAGTTCCAGCTTCAGTTCGGGATAGGCATTGAAGAAGTCGTGCAGTTGAGGCATCAACACCAGCTGCGCGAGCCCGCTGGTGGTATCCACGGCCAGCGTGCCTCGCGGCGAGTTGTTGTGGCGCGTCAGCGACTGCTCCGCTTCCTCCACATCCGCCAGGATGCGCACGCAGCGTTCGTAGTAGGCAGCGCCATCGGTGGTCACGCTGATCCGGCGCGTGGTCCGGTGCAGCAGCTTGACGCCAAGGTGGGTTTCCAGGTTTTGTATCAGGCGGGTGAGGGTGGCCTTGGGCAGGTCCAGCGACTCCGCCGCGCGCGCAAAGCTGCCGACATCCACCACCCGAGTGAATGCCTGCATTGAGACAAGACGATCCATGATGTTGCTTTCGAAAGGAGTAAGACCGGGCTACGTTCCGAAGGATGTCTGGCGGTATGGGTCCGCTGCATGTCAAGTGCGCGGCCTGGATTTGCTGCCGGCGGTCCGCCAGTGGCGGCCGGAGCGGGGACGGGTGGAGGGTGGGGCGCCGGCGTTTGCGCTGTTTCCCCAAGTGCGCAGATGCCGAAGGACCGGAGTGAATCACATTTCAGGTATCCATTTCAAGCCGTGTGGGTTCACTTCGATGATTATTCCAACGCAGAAACAGTGCATTGGCAATAGGTCGCTTTATCCCATCGTTGTCAATCACCATAATTCGCTGCATCGCAATACAGTAATCGACGGTCTTTGCCGGCCGCCGTGCCAACCATGACCAAGACCACGACTCCCCGTAGTTCCGCCGTACAACCGGCCGCAGAACAGGGCGAGGCAATCGTGATCCAGCACGTGGTGGCCAGCGGCGAGCGCGAAATGAAGGTCTGCGTGGGTTACCCCGCAGGTTATTGGCCTGTGAGCGCCGGTGCGCCATTGTTGCCGTGGATGCTCTACCTGCATGCCGGCGGCTTTGTCGACGGCGGTGTCGAAGCCGCGAAGGAACTGGTGCGGGATCTGGCGGAGTCGGTCCCGGCCGTGGTGGTGACGCCGGATTACTCGCTGGCGCCTGAAAATCCGTTCCCGGCAGCGCCCGAGGACGCCGTGAACACGGTGTCGTGGGTGCTCAAGCAGGCCCGCAAGCTCAAGGTCGACAAGCTGCGCTTTGCGCTGGTGGGCGAGGAAGCCGGTGGCAACCTGGCCATCGCCACGGCGCAGATGCTGCGTGACCGTGGCCTGCCACAGCCGGCGGGCCAGTGGCTGATCCGGCCGGTGACCGATCCGTGCCTGCAGCACGCGTCGTCCGGCGGGCAGGTGCCGATGGAAATGCTGCGCAAGCTGGCGTGCAACTATCGCGACTACCTGCCCACGCCGGCCGCCAGCGTGCACCCGTATGCGGCCCCGGCGCTGGCCTCGCGGCTGGCGGGACTGCCGCCCACGCTGGTGCAGGTGGCGGAAAAAGACGCCCTGCGCGCGGAAGGCGAGGCCTTCGCCGCCAAATTGTCCAAGGCCGGCATCCCGGCCAGGGCCCTGATCATGCCCGGCGCCTGTGGCGACGGGGTGGAACAGTCCCATGAGATGTGTCAGGCATGGGTCAAAGAAGGTGCGCGGTTCCTGCGCGAAAGTTTCGCCAAGGCCGACGACGCCTCGTAATCCGGTCCGAACGCCGGCCGGCGCCGTGAATGCTGTGACGGTGCCGGATTCTCCCGCCAGCGCCCTTTGAGGCTGGCACCCCTGTAGTGGCTTGCTTCTGTCCGATCCGGGACGGAGGACCCCTTGTTGTTCCCGTTTTTCCGGCCCCCTGGGCGGGCGGGCAGCGTTCGGCCTGATTTTTTGCTTTTCCAGTTGAAGAAACCCGACGAAAACACGGAGTGAAGAAAGATGAATGACAAGTCTCGACGCACGCTGATCGCCTTTGCCATCGTGGCAATTCTTGGGGCGGGCGTGGCAACCTCGGTACTGCAACCCTGGCACGGCGGGGAAGCACAGGCCAATACGCCGCCCCCGGCGCCGGCCGTGGAAGTGTCGGCCGCGGTGGGCCAGACCATCACCGAATGGGATGAGTTCTCGGGCCGCATCGAAGCCGTGGACCGCGTGGAAATCCGTCCGCGTGTTTCCGGCACCATCGAAACGGTGCATTTCCGGGAAGGCTCCATCGTGAAGAAGGGCGACCCCCTGTTCACGATCGATCCGCGCCCGTACGCCGCCGAAGTGGCACGCGCCGAAGCGGCGCTGGCCGCTGCGCAGGTTCGTGCATCGCATGCGCAGACCGAGAAGGCCCGTGCGCAGCGCCTGCTGGACGACAACGCGATCTCGCGCCGCGAGTTCGACGAGCGCATCAACGCCGCCAGCGAGATGTCGGCGGACGTGCGCGGCGCGCAGGCGGCGCTGGAAGTGGCGAAGCTGAACCTGAGCTACACGCGCATCGTTGCACCGGTCTCGGGCAAGGTGTCGCGGGCGGAAATCACCGTGGGCAACCTGGTGGCCGCGGGCGCCGCGTCGCCGCCGCTGACTTCGGTCGTGTCGGTCTCGCCGGTGTATGCCAGCTTCGATGTCGACGAGCAGAGCTACCTGCGCTACACGGCGCCGGGCGCCAGCGGCGGCAAGAACGACCTGCCGGTGTTCCTGGGCCTGGCCAACGAGGACGGCAATCCGCACAAGGGCAAGATCCATTCGATCGACAACCGGCTCGATACGCGTAGCGGCACCATCCGCGTGCGCGCCGTGTTCGACAACGAGGATGGCCGTCTGCTGCCGGGCCTGTACGCCAAGGTCAAGCTCGGCGGCGGCTCGCCGCATCCGGCCGTGCTGGTCAACGATCGCGCCATCGGTACCGACCAGGGCAAGAAGTTCGTGCTCGTGGTCGACAAGGCCAACAAGCTCGTGTATCGCGAAGTCGAGCTTGGACCGACGTACGAAGGGCTGCGCGTGATCCGCAAGGGGCTGCAACCGGGCGAGAACATCGTCGTGAACGGCCTGATGCGCGTGCGCCCTGGCGACACCGTGGCACCGAAGGCCGTGGCCATGGCCTATCGCAGCGAGCTTGAGCCGCGCGGCACCACCCCCGACCGCAAGCAGGCCGCGGAAGAGGGCAAGGCCGGCAAGGCCAAGGTGAGCTGAGCGCCCGCCCGAAGCCACACCGAACTGAAATTCCCCCTGCAGCAGTACATGGCGTCCGCTCGACGAGCGGACGGCCAGGGGGACTGCTTTCGCCGAGACCAAGATGAATCTCTCGAAATTCTTTATCGATCGCCCCATTTTCGCGGGCGTGCTGTCGGTGCTGATCTTCCTGATCGGCGCCATCTCGATGTTCAAGTTACCGATCTCGGAGTACCCGGAAGTGGTACCGCCCTCGGTGGTGGTGCGCGCGCAGTTCCCGGGCGCCAACCCGAAGGTGATCGCCGAGACCGTGGCCACGCCGCTGGAGGAACAGATCAACGGCGTCGAGGACATGCTCTACATGAACTCGCAGGCCAACAGCGACGGCAACCTGACGCTGACGGTGACCTTCAAGCTGGGCACCGACCCGGACAAGGCCCAGCAGCTGGTGCAGAACCGTGTCTCGCAGGCCGAGCCGCGCCTGCCCGAGGACGTGCGCCGGCTGGGCATCACCACGGTCAAGAGCTCGCCTGACCTGACCATGGTGGTCCACCTGGTGTCGCCGAACGACCGCTACGACATGACGTACCTGCGCAACTATGCGCTGATCAACGTGAAGGACCGCCTGGCGCGGATCCAGGGCGTGGGTCAGGTGCAGATGTTCGGCTCGGGCGACTACTCGATGCGTGTCTGGGTGAACCCCGAGAAGATCGCCGAGCGCGGCCTGGCCGCGTCCGACGTGGTGCGCGCCATCCGCGAGCAGAACGTGCAGGTGGCGGCCGGCGTGATCGGCCAGTCGCCGTCGCTGCCGGGCACCGACCTGCAGCTGTCGGTGAACGCCCAGGGCCGTCTGCAGACCGTGGAGGAGTTTGGCGACATCATCGTCAAGACTTCGCCCGACGGCGTGGTGACGTACCTGAAGGACATCGCGCGCATCGAACTGGGTGCGTCGGAATACGCGCTGCGCTCGCTGCTGGACAACAAGTCCGCCGTGGCGCTGCCGATCTTCCAGTCGCCGGGCTCCAACGCGATCCAGATCTCGAACGACGTGCGCAAGACCATGGCCGAGCTGAAGGCCAACATGCCGGAAGGCGTGGACTACAGCATCGTCTATGACCCGACGCAGTTCGTGCGCCATTCGATCGAGGCCGTGGTCCACACGCTGTTCGAGGCCATCGCGCTGGTGGTGCTGGTGGTGATCCTGTTCCTGCAGACGTGGCGCGCATCGATCATCCCGCTGCTGGCGGTGCCGGTGTCCATCGTCGGTACGTTCGGCCTGATGCATGCGTTCGGCTTCTCGATCAACGCGCTGAGCCTGTTCGGCCTGGTGCTGGCGATCGGTATCGTGGTGGACGATGCGATCGTGGTGGTGGAAAACGTCGAGCGGAACATCGAGGAAGGGCTGTCGCCGAAGGAAGCCACCTACAAGGCCATGCGCGAAGTGTCCGGCCCGATCATCGCCATCGCCCTGACGCTGATCGCCGTGTTCGTGCCGCTGGCGTTCATGACGGGCCTGACCGGCCAGTTCTACAAGCAGTTCGCGCTGACGATCTCGATCTCGACGATCATCTCGGCGTTCAACTCGCTGACGCTGTCCCCGGCCCTGTCAGCACTGCTGCTCAAGGGCCACGACGCGCCCAAGGACTGGCTGACGCGTGGCATGGACCGAGTCTTCGGTGGCTTCTTCGCCCGCTTCAACCGCTTCTTCGGTCGCAGCTCGGACAACTATGGCCGCGGCGTGAAGGGCGTGATCCGCCGCAAGGGTTCGGTGTTCGGCGTCTACGCCGTGATGCTGGTGGCCACCTGGGGCGTGTTCCAGATGGTGCCGAAGGGCTTCGTGCCGGCGCAGGACAAGCAGTACCTGGTGAGCTTCGCAAAGCTGCCTGACGGCGCCACGCTGGACCGTACCGAGGACGTGATCCGCCGCATGTCGGATATCGCGCTCAAGCATCCGGGCGTGGAATCGGCCGTGGCCTTCCCGGGCCTGTCGATCAACGGCTTCACCAACAGCCCGAGCGCCGGCATCGTGTTCGTCACGCTCGACCCGTTCGACAAGCGCAAGAGCAAGGAGCTGTCCGGCAATGCGATTGCCGCCGACCTGAACAAGCAGTACGGGTCGATCCAGGACGCGTTCATCGCCGTGTTCCCGCCGCCGCCGGTACAGGGCCTGGGCACGATCGGCGGGTTCAAGATGATGATCGAGGACCGTGCCGCGCTGGGTTACGACGAATTGTTCAGCGCCACCAACGCGTTCATGACCAAGGCGCGCGCGACCCCGGAACTGGCTGGCATCTTCAGCAACTACCAGGTGAACGTGCCGCAGCTGGACGTGCAGCTTGACCGTACCAAGGCCAAGCAGCTAGGCGTGCCGGTGACCGACGTGTTCGAGACGCTGCAGACCTATCTTGGCTCGTCGTACGTGAACGACTTCAACAAGTTCGGTCGTACGTATCAGGTCAAGGTGCAGGCCGATGCGCAGTTCCGCCAGCATGCCGAGGACATCCTGCAGCTCAAGGCGCGCAGCAGTTCCGGCGAAATGGTGCCGCTGTCGTCGCTGGTGAAGGTCAAGCAGGGCTTCGGTCCGGATAGCGTCACGCGCTACAACGGCTTTACCGCCGCCGACATGAACGGTGGTCCGGCCCCGGGCTTCTCGTCGGGCCAGGCCCAGGCCGCCGCCGAGCGCATTGCCGCCGAAACGCTGCCCAAGGGCATCGGCTTCGAGTGGACCGAGCTGACGTACCAGGACATCCTGGCCGGTAACGCCGGGGTGTGGATCTTCCCGCTGTGCGTGCTGCTGGTGTTCCTGGTGCTGGCCGCCCAGTACGAAAGCCTGACGCTGCCGCTGGCGGTGATCCTGATCGTGCCGATGAGCCTGCTGGCCGCCATGACCGGTGTCTGGCTGACGCGTGGCGACAACAACATCTTCACGCAGATCGGTTTCATCGTGCTGGTGGGGCTGTCCGCGAAGAACGCGATCCTGATCGTTGAGTTTGCCCGGGAACTGGAACACCAGGGCCGCACCGTGGTGCAGGCCGCGATCGAAGCCAGCCGCCTGCGTCTGCGCCCGATCCTGATGACGTCGTTCGCGTTCATCATGGGCGTGGTGCCGCTGGTGGTCTCGACTGGCGCCGGTGCGGAAATGCGCCATGCCATGGGCGTGGCGGTGTTCGCGGGGATGCTGGGCGTGACGTTCTTCGGCCTGTTCCTGACGCCGGTGTTCTACGTGGCACTGCGCCTGCTGGCCACCCGCAAGCAGCGTCGTGAAGCGGTTGCGACGGATGTGCCGGCTTCGCACGCCGTGCCGTCCGCAGAGTGATGGTGAAAGACATGAACAACATCGTGATGAAGCAGTACCTGCCCAGGCTTGGTGCCCTGGCCGCCGCGCTGGTGCTGGCGGGCTGCTCGCTGGCACCGACCTACAAGGTGCCCGAGACGCCAACCGCCGCCACCTTCAAGGAGGCCGATGCAGCCGCCACCGAAGGCGCGCAGTGGAAGACCGCCACGCCGGCCGAAGGCCAGCAGCGCGGCGACTGGTGGCGCGTGTTCGGCGACGCCGAACTGGACCGGCTGATCGACGCCGCCAACGCGCATAACCAGGACCTGGCCGCAGCCGCAGCCCGCCTGAAGCAGGCGCGGGCGTTCACGGGCGCCACCGAGGCGGACATGTATCCGCAGCTGAGCGCGGGCTTCGACCCGACGCGTACGCAGCCGTCGGCCGCGTCGCAGGGCCTGCCCGATGGCACCCGCGTGTCGCCGCAGACCGTGTACAAGGCGCGACTGTTCGCCAACTACGAGCTCGACCTGTTCGGTCGCGTGGCCAGCAGCGTGAACGCTGCCCGCGCCGAAGAGAAGGGCGCAGAGGACCTGTACCGCTCGGTGCAGCTCGCGTTGCAGGCCGATGTGGCGCAGGCTTACTTTGCCCTGCGTACGCTCGACAGCGACCGTGAGCTGCTGAACGCGACGATCAAGTTGCGAGAGGATTCGCTGTCGCTGCTGCGCAAACGTTACGAGGCGGGCGAGACGACCGACCTGGACCCGGCCCGCGCCGAATCGGAACTGGGCACGGCGCGTGCCGACCTGGCCAGCATCGAGCGTCGCCGTGCCAATCAGGAGCATGCGTTGGCGGTGCTGACCGGCGTGGCCCCGTCGCAGTTCGGGCTGGCCGCCAGGCCGTTCGACACGGCGCCGGTGGCGGTGCCGGCGGGGCTGCCGTCGGAACTGCTGGAGCGCCGGCCCGACATCGCTGCGGCGGAGCGCCAGATGGCGGCCGCCAATGCGCGGATCGGCATTGCAAAGGCCGCGTTCTTCCCGCGCATTTCGCTGACGGCGCTGTTCGGCTTCGAGTCTTCGGACCTGTCGAACCTGTTCAAGTGGTCGTCGCGGACATGGATGCTCGGGCCGCTGGTGGGCACGACGGTGGCGCAAACCATCTTTGACGGTGGCCGCAACAGCTCGAACCTGGCCGGCGCCCGCGCCGCCCACGAGGAAAGCGTGGCGCGCTACCAGCAGACCGTGCTGGTGGCCTTCCGCGAGGTCGAAGACAGCCTGGCCGATGTGCGCTGGCTCAGCCAGCAGGCCACGGCGCTCGATGGCGCACTGGCTGGCGCCCGGCGTGCCCAGCGCATTTCGCGCAGCCGCTACGACGCGGGCGCCGTCGATTACCTGACGGTGATCGACGCGGACCGCACCGTGCTGCAATCGCAGCGCGATGCCAACGCGGTGGCCGGCCTGCGCGCGGCGGCGACGGTGGCGCTGGTGCGCAGCCTGGGCGGCGGCTGGGGCCCGTTGCCGGAGGCGGTGGCGAAGAACTGAGGCAGGTTCGCCTGCCGCCGTGGTGCCCACCCTCTCTCGCAAGCGGGAGAGGGTGGGCATCACAATCGGTCACAAACATTGCTGGCGCGATGTTTCCAGGTCACTACACTGGAAAGATCGCGCCAGTTCTGTTTTAGGGAGGGCCGATATGCGATTCCTTCGCCGGATGGCCGTCGCGATTGTCCTGCTCGGCACCTTGCTGCCCGTCGTCTGTGGCGCGCAGACCGTCACCGGCTCCATCGCCGTCGGCGGCTCGGCACGGGTGAAAGGGCCGGCCACGGTGAACGGCACCCTGAGCGTGGACGGCCATGTCTACGCCAACGGCCCGCTGACCGCTGCGTGGTTCGCGACGCCCGGCCGCGGGTATCCGCCGCCGATGGAGCGGTCGCTGCTCAAGGTCTTTCATGGGCCGTTGACCGTGCAGGGATCGATGGTGGTGCACGGCGATCTCTATGTCGACGGCCCGCTGACGGTGAACGGGCCGCTCGAAGCCGGCGGCGGCATCGATGCCAACGGGCCGATGGTGGAGCGTCAGGCACGTTGATGTTGCACAATGGCGACTTCGCTGATTTTCACGACCCGTCATGGCGCACGTCAGCCAAGGAATTGGCCTCAAGAGCATTGCCCTGTTCGAAGCCGCCAAGGGCGCCCTGGTGATCCTGGCCGGGCTGGGCCTGGTGGCGTTGCTGCACGCCGACGCCCAGGCGCTGGCCGAAGCCATTGTCGGCCGCTTCCACCTGAATCCGGCCAGCCACTATCCGAAGGTCTTCCTGGCACTGCTGTCGCATCCCAGCGACGGCCGGCTGTGGGCCATCGGCGGATCGGCCGCGGTGTACGCGCTGATGCGCTTCGCCGAGGCCTACGGACTGTGGTTTGGGCGTGCCTGGGGTAACTGGCTTGGCGTCTGGTCCGGCGGGATCTACATTCCGGTGGAAGTGTACGAGGCCGTGCGGCATCCCACGTGGATCCATGTGGGGCTGGCGGTGGCCAACGCGCTGGTGGTGGTCTACCTGGTGCAAAGCCTGGCGCGCCGCACGGTCAAGTAAGCCGGGCGGCTCAAATCTGCTAAGGTAGACACGCGATGCCGCGCGCCTGGCGTGCGGCCGCCCTGCCACGCGGTGCTGTCAGACAGCCACCGATATCAACCGCCCTAGAGACCCATCATGATTCACGAAATTGCACAGATCACGATCAAGCCCGGCATGGAAGCGCAGTTCGAGGCCAACGTGGCCAAGGCCAAGCCGCTGTTCCTGCGGTCCAGGGGCTGCCATGGCCTGAATCTGCAGCGGTCGATCGAACAGCCGTCGCAGTACGCGCTGGTGGTGGCCTGGGACACCGTGGAAGACCATATGGTCCATTTCCGCGAGTCGGACGAATTCCAGCAATGGCGCACCCTGGTCAGCGACTGCTTTGCCGCGCCGCCGGCCGTCCATCACGTCAACACGGTGCTCTGAGCGGCCCCGATCGCGACTGACCGCCCACGCACGTGACGCAGGCGCCGATGCGCCAAAGGAGCCCGCCGCATGTCGACCCCTCAGCAGCGCCCCCGGCATTTTTCGATGCTGCGCGACCTGCAGCTGGCGGATTTCTTCACGCTGGCCAATGCGGCATGCGGCATGGGCTCGGTGTTCTACGCGATGTATTTCGTTGCCGAGCCGTCGCTCAGGCATTTCTATATCGCGGCGGCGCTGGCGCCGGCCGCGTTTATCTTCGATGTGCTGGACGGCCGCATCGCCCGCTGGCGCCACGCCCATTCGGCGCTGGGCCGTGAGCTGGATTCTCTGTCGGACATCATCTCGTTCGGCGTCGGCCCGGCCACCCTGGCTTTCGCCGCCGGCATGCGCGGCGGCTGGGACCTGGCGGCGCTGATCTACTTCGTCTGCTGCGGCGTCAGCCGCCTGGCCCGCTTCAACGTCACGGCCGAGACCCTGGCCGAAGGCTCGGCCCTGGGCAAGGTCAAATACTTCGAAGGCACGCCCATTCCCACCAGCGTGGTACTCACCGGCATCCTGGCCTGGTGCGCCTCGCATGGGCTGATCGGCGATGCCCTGCCTGCGGGCGCGATGGCCATCGGCCCGGGCACGTTCCACCCGATGTCGCTGCTGTTCGTGCTGAGCGGCTCGCTGATGATCAGCAAGACGCTGCGGATTCCGAAGTTCTGAACAGGCGATTTCGCATCGAAATCTTTTAGATCGGCTGCGAAGACTTTGAATCGACGGCTTGAGGCGGCTGCGCTATGTTCGGCGCGTATCCGAACCCTCGAGGAGCCGTTTTCATGCCGAATTCCGTTGCCATCAGGCTGGGCAGCCTTGCGCTGCTTGCCGCCGGGCTTGCCGGTTGTGCGTCGCAGGCACCGTCTTCCTACAAGATGACCACGCCGATCCCGCCGGAGATCACCACGCCGGCGTCGGTCGATACCCGCATTGGCAGGCTGGAGTTTTTCGACGGTGTGCCGACGGCCGCGACGGCCCAGAAGGTCTTCGACAACATCGATTTCGCGCGCGGGGTCGAGGCGTTCCTGAATGGCGTGCCCGGGGCGCCGATGGTGGCCATCCGCACCGGCTTGCGCAGCGTGGGCGCGGTGGACAGCACCGTGGGCGTGTACGAGCAGCTGATGGATTCGAAGTCGATCTACCTGACGCCAAACAGCGAGACCATCTACTTCTGGAACTGGATGGATCTCAAGGACGGCCCGGTGGTGGTGGAAACCCCGCCGAACATCCTCGGCGTGGTCGACGATTTCTGGTTCCGCTATGTCACGGACATGGGCAACGCGGGGCCGGACAAGGGCAAGGGCGGCAAGTACCTGTTCGTGCCGCCCGGCTACACGGGCCAGCTGCCGGCCAGCGGCTACTACATCGTCAAAAGTCCAACGTACGGCAACCTGCTGTTCGGCCGGGCGTTCATGCAGCATGGCGACCCGCGTCCCGGCGTGGCCAGCCTGAAGGCCGGGCTCACGGTCTACCGGCTGGCTGACGCGGCGCGCCCGCCGGAGACGAAGTTCATCAACCTGTCGGGCAAGGTCATGAACACGGTCCATGCCAACAACTTCCGGTTCTATGAAGAGGTCAACCAGATCATCCAGGAAGAGCCGGCCGGCGCGTACGGCCCCGACATGACCGGCATCTTCACGGCCATCGGCATGCAGAAGGGCAAGCCGTTCGCGCCCGATGCACGCATGAAGCAGATCCTGACCGACAGTGTGGCGGTGGGCAACGCAACGGCCCGTGCCATCGACTTCCGCAATCGTGACCCGCGTACGCTGATCTTCCCGGACCGCCGCTGGACCACGCCGTTCATCGGCGGCAGCTATGAATGGCTGGACAACGGCGCCCGCAATTTCGACGCGCGCACGCTGTTCTTCTACGCCGCCACGATCGACACGCCGGCGATGGCCGTGGCGATGCCGGGCATCGGCTCGCAGTACGCGGCATCGAACCTCGACGCCGCCGGCACCCCGCTGGATGGGGCCAAGACCTATCGGCTGCACGTGCCGCCCAACGTGCCGGTCAAGGACTTCTGGTCGGTGGTGGTGTACGACACGCAGACCCGCTCGATGCTGCAGACGGACCAGCAGTTCCCGAGCCTGTCCAGCGAGAAGTCGCTGGTCAAGAATGCCGACGGCTCCGCCGACCTGTACTTCGGTCCGCAGCCGCCAGCCGGCAAGCAGGCCAACTGGATCCAGACCATTCCGGGCAAGAGCTGGTTCACGATCTTCCGGCTCTACGGCCCGCTGCAGCCGTGGTTCGACAAGCAGTGGAAGCTCGACGACATCGTCGAGGCCTCGTGAACCCGGGCTGACAAGGCGGGAAAATCCACGATGGAGGCGGGGTCAGCAAGGTTTGCGGGCGGCGTCTACAATCCCCGGACGTTGCCCGCTCCCGCGCAGGGAGCCCCCTGGAATCCAAGGAAACTCCCCATGCCTCATCTCTTCGATCCGTACCAGATCGGCAATCTTGCGCTCGCCAACCGCATCGCCATTGCGCCCATGTGCCAGTACTCGGCGGAAGCGGGCTCGGCCACCGACTGGCACATGATCCACCTGGGCAGCCTGGCGCTGTCCGGTGCGGGCCTGATGATCGTGGAGGCCACGGCGGTGTCGCCGGAAGGCCGGATCTCGCCGGCCGACCTGGGCCTCTACAGCGATGCCAACGAAGCGGCGCTGGGCCGCGTGCTCGATGCGGTGCGCCGCTATTCGCCGATTGCCGTGGCGGTGCAGCTGGGCCACGCGGGCCGCAAGGCGTCCAGCCAGGCCCCGTGGGATGGCGGCGCGCAGATTCGTCCCGATGCCCCGACCGGCTGGCAGACCGTGGCGCCGTCGGCCGTTCCCCATGCCGCGGACGAGGTGCCGCCCACGGCGCTCGACCGCGCCGGCATGCAGAAGATCCGCGACGATTTCGTGGCCGCGGCAAAACGTGCGGCACGGATCGGCGTGCAGGGCATCGAGGTACACGGTGCGCATGGCTACCTGCTGCACCAGTTCCTGTCGCCGATCGCCAACCACCGCACCGACGAATACGGCGGCAGCCTGGAGAACCGCATGCGGTTTCCGCTGGAAGTGTTCGACGCCGTGCGCGAGGCGTTTCCGGCCGAGCATCCGGTGTGGATGCGTGTGTCGGCCACCGACTGGGTGCCGAACGGCTGGGATATCGACGGCACGATTGCGTTGTCGCAGGCGCTCAAGGCGCGCGGCTGCGCGGCCGTGCATGTGAGCACCGGCGGCGTGTCGCCGCAGCAGGCCATCAAGCTGGGGCCGGGCTACCAGGTGCCCTATGCCCAGCGCGTAAAGGCCGAAGTGGGCCTGCCGACGCTGGCCGTGGGCCTGATCACCGAACCGGAGCAGGCCGAGGCGATCATCGCCAATAACGAGGCCGACATGATCTCGATTGCGCGCGCCATGCTGTATGACCCGCGCTGGCCGTGGCATGCGGCGGCAAAGCTTGGCGCGCAGGTCGATGCGCCGAAGCAGTACTGGCGCTCGCAGCCGCGCGGGCTGGAGCACCTGTTCCGCAGCGCGCATTTCGGGCAGCGGTAAGCGCCACGCGGCGCGGGGCGAGGGGTCCCCGAGGTGTCCCCGAGGTGTCCCCGAGGTGTCCCCGAGGTGTCCCTTTCGCGAGGTTCGGCGCAGGAATCGCGAAAGCCGGCGGCTTCGGCATCCGGCAGACTACGGTGTTCAGAAGACCAACAACGAACCCGGGGGAGACACCCAATGAACACCGAGCTTTCGCCAGCGCCGACGGCTGAAAACGCCACCGAGGCACCCCAGGCCGCCCAGGCGGCCACCGATAACCACCCGCTGCGTGTGGTCCTGCTGCTCAATGTCGGCCACGCGCTGGACCACCTGTTCCTGCTGATCTTTGCCACGGCGGTGGGCACCATCGCTTCGGAATTCGGGTTCGCCCGCTGGGAAGACCTGATGCCTTACGGCGTGGGCGCGTTCTTCCTGTTTGGGCTCGGCTCGGTGCCTTCGGGCCGCCTGGGCGACATGTGGGGGCGCCGCCAGATGATGCTGGTGTTCTTCTTCGGGCTGGGCGTGGCGGCGCTGCTGACCGCGCTGGCGCAGGGCCCATGGCAACTGGCGGGCGGGCTGGCCCTGATTGGCCTGTTTGCGTCGATCTATCACCCGGTGGGCATTCCGATGCTCGTGCAGCGCGCGAGCCGGCCCGGTTCGGCCATCGGGCTCAACGGCCTCGCCGGCAACCTTGGCGTGGCCGGCGCCGCGCTGCTCACGGGGTTTCTGGTCCAGGCATTGGGCTGGCGGGCGGCGTTTGCCGTGCCCGGCGTCATCGCCATCATCTGCGGATTTGCCTTTGCGTGGCTCTGCGCGCCGCAAGGGCCGGCGCCGGGCCGCAGCCGCAAGCCGCCGCAGGTGGTCTTGCCGCCCCGGCTGCTGGCCCGGGCGCTGGTCGTGATGACGGCGGCCGCCGTGACCGGCAGCCTGCTGTTCAACTTCACCACCAATGGCAACACCCAGTTCCTCACCGAGCGGTTCGACGGGCGGATCGACGACCCGGTCATGATCGGCCTGCTGCTGGCCGTGATCTATGCGCTGGCGTCGTTCACGCAGGTGATCGTCGGCAAGCTGATCGACACGGTGCCGCTCAAGCGGCTGTACCTGGGCCTGGTGCTGGCGCAGATCCCCTGGCTGGTCCTTGCCGCCCATGCGCAGGGATGGTGGCTGTTCGTGGCGCTGCTGGGCGCCATGGTGTGCATCTTCGGCAGCATCCCGTTCACCGACGCGATGATCGTGCGCTACGTCGATGACAGCGTGCGATCGCGTGTCGCCGGCATGCGGCTGGCCGTGTCGTTCGGCATCAGCTCGCTCTGGCAGTGTGGCTGCTTGGCCCGGTGGTCAAGGCGTCGAGCTTTGCCTCGCTGTTTCTGGCGATGGCCTGCATCGCCGCCTGTACCGCGCTGGTGGTGCTGCTGCTGCCCGGCGAAGCCGCCGCAGGGCAGGGCGAGGCCCGCCGTTGATCCGGGCCCGGACCTGATCCGCTGTCAGGGCAGCAGGTGGGTATCGTTCGGGGCCTGCGGTGGCAGCTTGATGGCCAGCGACCGGAACTCGCCGCTGGTCGCGATCGAGCCTGCGTGCGCCGCACCTTTCGGAATGATGATGAGGTCGCCGGGCCCCACCTGGTGCTGTTCGTTGCCAAGCCAGAAGGTGCCGGTGCCCGCAATCACATACTGGATCTCGTCGGCGCTGGTGTGATAGTGCTTGGGCACATTGCCCGACTGCACGGCAATCGTGCCGCTTGGCGTGTTCACCAGCCCCTTGCTGCGTAGCGTGCCCATGTTGGGCACCTGCGGGCCGATGTCGTCGTTGCTCATCGCAGCCAGGTTCTTGATGATCTGCGGCGTCAGCGCGGACGGCGGCGTCTGCGCGTGGGCCAGCGGCAAGTCCACGTGAGCCGTCAGGAACCCGGCGGCAAACGTGGCAACGAAAGCGGCCGGGACGGCGGCAAGCACGGCAAGTCGATGCATGGTTGTCTCCCTTTCTTGTATTGGCGGTCATGGCACTGCGGCAACGCGGCTCGCCTGCCATGCCGCGCAGCATTGTCTCACCGGGATCGGCATCCCGCGCCAGGGTCCGGGCATCGGGACTTTCCTCCTTGACTTCCGCAGCCGGGCAAGGCGGTACCGGTATCGCCCGCAATCCCGCGCTGCAGCATCGTTCAAACGCCAATAACGAAGGGATTACCATGATTGCCGCGCCCCATCGATGGCGCGACCATCGGCGCAAATAGATTGCAGTGGGCAGTACCCGGGCGCCCCGAAAGCACGCCCGTCATCACAGAAGTAGTCGAAGAACGAACTCTGGGAGACACCAACCATGCAAGTCTATGACGGGCTCGTTTTTGCCTGCGCCATGATCCTTGTCTGCATGTACGCCTATCTGGGCGTGCAGTCGCAGAGCCTTGCGCTGAAATACGTGTCGCCAGCCATCGTGGGCGCATTGACGCTCGTGTATGCGCTGCTGCCGATGCGCATGATCGGCTGATCGCCGCCGCGCAAATGAAAACCCCGCCAGGCCTTGGCGGGGCATGCGCCGTTGCGCCGGCCGCCGTGGCGGCCATGTCCGTTGACGCCTAGCGCAGCGACAACCAGATCGCCTTCGGTTCCGTGAAGTTCTCGATGGCGGCGTCGCCATGTTCGCGCCCCAGGCCGGAGTCTCCCGCGCCGCCCCACGGCAGGCGCACGTCGGTGTACCCATAGGTGTTGATCCAGACCGTCCCGGCACGCAGCTCGCCGGCCACCTTGTGTACGCGCTGAATGTCCGCGCTCCACACGCCGGCGGCCAGGCTGAACGCGGTGCCGTTGGCAATGCGCACGGCGTCTTCCTCATCGTCGAACGGGATCACGCTGGCCACCGGGCCGAAGATCTCCTCCTGCGAAATGCGCATCTCGTGCGCCACGTTGGCAAACACGGTGGGCTCGACAAAGAAGCCGCGCTCGCCCACGCGCACGCCGCCCGTTACCGCGCTGGCGCCTTCCTGCCTGCCGATGGCGACGTAGTCGAGCACGGTCTTCATCTGCGCGGCCGATACCACCGGCCCCATGGTGGTGTCGGGTGCAGCCGGGTCGCCCACGCGGATGGCGCGGGCGCGCGCGGACAGCCGCTCCACCACCTCGTCATACACCTGGCGCTGCGCCAGGATGCGAGAGCCGGCCGAGCACACCTGCCCCGCGTTGAAGAAGATGCCCGAGGCGGCCGCGCGCGTGGCGGCGTCCAGGTTGGCATCGGCAAAGATCACGTTGGCCGACTTGCCGCCCAGTTCCAGCGTCACGCGCTTGAAGTTGGCCGCCGCGCCCTGCATGATGCCGCGGCCCACGCCGGGCGATCCGGTAAAGGTCACCTTGTCGATGCCCGGGTGCGCGACCATGGCGTTGCCCACCACGCTGCCCTTGCCGGTCACGACGTTGAACACGCCGGGCGGCACGCCCGCTTCGAGGGCCAGTTCGGCCACCCGCAGCGCGGTCAGCGGCGTGATCTCGGCGGGCTTCACGATC
The DNA here is from genome assembly GCF_057815095.1 of Cupriavidus sp. 86D6. NCBI lineage: Bacteria > Pseudomonadati > Pseudomonadota > Betaproteobacteria > Burkholderiales > Burkholderiaceae > Cupriavidus > Cupriavidus sp. 86D6. The sequence continues at coordinate 86,642 of NZ_JBYPSB010000017.1, forward strand.
AGCGTGCAGCCGCAGGCCAGCGCCGGGGCGATCTTCCACATGCCGATCATCAGCGGGAAATTCCACGGCACGATGGCGGCTACCACGCCCACGGGTTCGCGCACCGTATAGGTCAGCGCGTCAGGGCGGGCCGGGATCACGCTGCCGTGGATCTTGTCGCACCAGCCCGCGTAGTAGCGCACCGTGTCGATCACGGCCGGCATGTCCTGGCGGCGTACGGAGGCCAGCGGCTTGCCGGCGTCCTGGCTTTCCAGCGTCACCAGTTCCTCGGCATGGGTTTCGAGCAGGTCGGCAAAGCGGTTCAGGATGCGTGCGCGGTCTGCCGCGCGCATGCCCGCCCAGCCTTTCAACGCCGTGCGGGCGGCCTTCACCGCGGTATCCACGTCGGCGGCGCTGCCTTGCGCCACCAGCGCAATGGGCGCTTCAGTGGCCGGATTGATGTCGGTGGAATACTCGCCAGTGCCGGGCGGCAGGCGCTTGCCGTCGATCAGCAGGTCATGCCGGGGCAGGTCGGGGCGTGAGGCGGTCATAACAGGCTCCTCGCTTGTGTCGTGGTTCTGGAATGACGGGCGCGGTGGCCGAAGCATCACAACAATCAGCCCGCTTTGTTTCTGGAGTGTGGGCGGGCGTCAGACCTAAGTCCAATTAATAGGAATGATTCATTCATACGATTAATGCATGAATGACGGATGTGCTTATCGTCCGGCGCCATGCCATCAGGTGTGCGAGCGCCCCCCAGCAGCGTGGCAGCCCGGCGCTTTCAGCCGGCGTCGTTGAGCAGGGCGCCGATGGCGGCGTGCAGTTCGCCCGGCACCACGGGCTTGTGCAGCAGGGCGGTGCCGCCGGCGTGGACGTTGCGCAGGCGATCGGCGGCAGTGTCGCCCGTGATGACGATGGCGGGCAGGTCGCGGCCCGTGCGCTCGCGGATGGCGGCAATCGCCTCCAGTCCCGTGCGGTGGCCGCGCAGGCGATAGTCGGCCAGGATCAGGTCCGGCGCGAATTCCGCAAGCAAGGCCAGCGCCTCTTCCTCGGTTTCGGCGGCGCGGTTCGGGCAGTTCCAGACCGTGAGCAGGCCGGACATGGCCTCGCGGATGGCCGGATCGTCGTCGATCACCAGCACGCGCAGCCCATCCAGCCGCGTGGCGGCACCGGGCAGGATCGATTCCTCGGGCGCCGTCCACGCCAGTGGCAGGCGCAGGCGGAACACCGAGCCCCGGTCCGGTACCGATGCCAGCGTCACCGAGGTGTGCATCGTCCTCGCCAGGCCGTCCACGATGGCCAGCCCCAGGCCCAGCCCCTTGCGCTGGTCGCGCTCGGGATTCCCCAGCTGATGGAACTCGCGGAAGATCGCCCGATGCTGGGTGGCCGGAATGCCGATGCCGGTATCCCAGACTTCGATCGACATATGGAAGCGCCGCTTGCGACACGCCACCAGCACGCCGCCCGTGCGCGTATAGCGGATGGCGTTGGCGATCAGGTTGCGCAGGATCAGTTCGGTCAGGGTGGGATCGCCAAAGGCTGTGGCCGTGGTATCGCGCGTGCGATAGACCAGTCCGCGCGCGTTGGCCTGCGGGGCGAACTCGTTTTCGAGCTTGTGCAGCAGCGGCTGTAGCCGGAAGGGCCGGGGCCGCGGCGTGACCACGCCGGCATCGAGCTTGGAAAAATCGAGCAGCGTGTACAGCATTTCGCGCGCCGCGCCGGACGATGCCTCGATATGGTCCAGAAGCTGGCGCTGCCGCGCGTCCAGCGGCGTGCGGCCCAGCGACACCAGGAACAGCCCCAGCGCATGCAGCGGCTGGCGCAGGTCGTGGCTGGCCGACGCCAGGAACACCGATTTGGCCCGGTTGGCCTGCTCGGCCTCGCGCTGGGCCTGGCCGGCGCGCGCGGTCTGGTCGCGCAACTGCGAGATCAGCTCGACGTTCTCGAAGCGCAGCGTCAGCGAATGCCGCGCCATGCGGGAGTAGTTGCGCGCGAATACGATCAGCACGAACAGGTACAGTGGGGTGGCCAGGAACATCGGCAGGTAGGCGATATCGTGCGTGACGATGAAGGCCGCCCAGACCGGCACGATGGCCGGGATGAAAAAGCCCACCGCCACAGGCAGGCAAGCCGAGAACACGGCCAGCGCCGCCGCGCTCATGCCGGCAATCAGCGACAGCACGCAGATCACCACGGCGGGCGAGCGGATATCGAGATAGAGCCAGCCCGCCAGCCCCCACAGGCTGCCGATCAGCACCAGCATCGCGGTCATGCCGCGCGCATACAGGCCGGAGCGCGCCTCGGTCAGCCGGTCGCGCATGGCCAACCGGCCAAAGTGGGCGGCGGCGCAGACGACCGCCATCGCCGCTGCCCACGGCAGCGCGCCGGGGTGGCCATCGGTCAGCGACAGCCCGGTGCCCAGGATGATCGCCGCCAGCGCACAGCCCAGCATGGCCATGCCGAAGCTCTGGTCGATCAGCTCCATCTGCGCGGACAGCAGCCGCGGCTCGTCGTAGTGCGGAAGGAAGGGCAACGCCATGGTCGCGCGGCGGGCGGGGCGGGTCGAGATGGCGGTCAGCGATGCGTCTGCACTAGCCCGCGGCGCTGCGCTTCGAGGATGGCCTCCACGCGGCTGACCACGCCAAGGTGGTCGAGGATGGCCGCCACGTGCACGCGCACGGTGTTTTCGGACAGCCCCAGGTGGTAGGCAATGACCTTGTTCGATCGCCCCAGGCTCAATTGCGTCAGCACCTCCAGCTGGCGCGGCGTGAGCTGGCTCGGTTCATAGGCCGGGCCATCGCCGGCGGCGGGGCGGCCCGCGCCGGGGCCATAGCCGCTGCCATCGGCCGGGAAATGCGTGCCGCCCGACAGGCAACTGGCGATGGCGCGTTCGATGTCCACCGCATCGGCAGATTTCGGCAGGAAGCCGGCGATCTCGCGCCGCGATTCGGCCGGGATGGCGTCGATATGCGACGTGCCAGAGACGATCAGGATGCGCGCCGCGGCAAAGTGCCGGCGCAGCACCTTGATGCCTTCGATGCCGTTCAGGCCCGGCATCTGGATATCCAGCAGCAGGATGTCCACGGGCTGGCTGGCGTGGGCCTGCACGGCCTCCATGACCGATCCGGCCTCGATGATCGACGCCACGCTGGGGCTGTCGGCCAGCAGCAGCTTGAGCCCCGTGCGAAACAGGGTGTGGTCATCGATCAGCAGGAGTCGGGCACGCGACATGGAAACACGCACAAAGTGCAGGGGGCGACATGGGGATCGATTGGACTGGATTCGACGCGCGTTGTCCATCGCCAGCATTGGGGGCGCGCCGGGGGGGACGCCGGCGCCAGCCATGCCATGGATACCGGCCTCTAGTCCGGAAAGATTATTGGCAGCGTAGTGGTGCGATGCCAGCATGTTGCCGTGGACGAATTCCGCGACTTGTCCATACCACTTCTGATACCCGCTCCTCCCGGCTGCGGGTATTTTTTTGTCCGCATCCGGGCCCCGCGGCCGGCGTCAGACCGGGATCGACAGCGGCCCGGCCGTCACGTCCCAGGTCGTGGCATCGAGGAACCAGCGCGCCGCATGTGGACCATGCAGCACGTGGAGATCGCCCGACACACGCACCCAGTCGCCTTCGGGCAGGCCCAGCACCGGGGTATCCGGCGACAGCGTGGTGAATTCGGCCAGCCGCTGGTCGCGTGTCTCGCCCCGGAAGCCTTCGATTTCCAGGTTGTAGTAGTGCGGGTTGATCTGGAACGGCACCAGCCCGAGCGCGTCGAAGCCGCCCGGGTCCACCACCGGCATGTCGTTGGTCGTGCGGATGGTCGGCGTGGCCAGGTTGGACCCGGCGCTCCAGCCGATATAGCGCGCGGCGCCGCTGCGCACGCGGGCGGCCATCGGCGCCAGAAGGCCTTGCTGGCGCAGCACCTGCAGCAGGCGGAAGGTATTGCCGCCGCCCACCACGATCAACGTGGCGGCGTTGACCGCAGCCAGCGTATCGGCCTGCTCGTGCAGCGACCGTACCGCGATGCCGACCCGCGCGAAGGCCTCGCGTACCTGTGCGGCGTAGCTGTCCCAGTCGCGCGTCACGCCCGCGTAAGGCACGAACAGGGCGTCGGTACGGCCATCGGCCAGTTCGGCGATGGCGTGGGCAGCGTGAACGAGGTAGCCCTCGTCCGAGGTCGAGTTGCTGAGCAGAAGCAGGTCCATGTCGGGGTGTCGCGGAGTTCCGCCTTGCGGAACATCGGTCCATAAATCAAAAGAAACCGACAATGGTACGCCAATGGCAGCGGCACGCGCACCGGGCGTGTGCCGCTGCCGTCAGTCGATCAGCTTGCCGTCCGCGTCGAAGAACGGGTGCCGCGCCCCGTGGTCGCCAATGGCCGCCAGATGCGTGACCAGGCCGTGTTGCGGATGCCACCAGTGCAGCAGGTAGCCCGGCGGCTCCATGCGGAAGCACGACGGCGCTTGGGGGGCCAGGTCCAGCGCCACCTGGTGCGCCGGGCCGGGCGCGGTCATGGCGATGGTGCCGCCAAAGCGGCGCGTGATCTGCCGGTGCAGATGGCCGCAGATGACGCGTTCCACCTGCGGATGCCGGGCGATGACCGCTTCCAGGGCCGCCGCGTTGTCCAGCCCCTGCACGTCCATGTGGCCGATGCCGGTATGGAACGGCGGATGGTGCAGCATGACCAGCGTGGGTTGCTGGGGCGCGGCGGACAGCGCGGCATCGAGCCAGGCCAGCCCGTCGGGCTCGGCACGGCCTCCCGGCTTGCCGGGCACGGTGCAGTCCAAGCCCACCAGCCGCAGCGGGCCGGCATCGATGGCGTAGTGCACCGGCGCCTCGCCGTTGCCGTTGGCAAACAGATAGTCGTGATCGGCAAATACGCTGCGCAGCGACGTGCGGTGGTCGTGGTTGCCGGGCAGCAGCTTTACGGGCATCGGCAGGCGCTGCAGGATGTCGCGCAGGAAGCGGTATTCGTGGATATCGCCGAAGTCGACCAGGTCGCCGGTGACCACCACCAGATCGGGCAGTTGCGGGGCCGCCAGCAGCGTGTCGATGGCCGCGTGCAGCGCGCCGGCAGTGTCCACCATGCGGTAGGACAGCTTGCCGCCGGCCTTGATGTGCAGATCGGTCAGTTGCGCCACCAGGTAGGGCGCCGGGTTTGCGAGGGTCATACGGCTTGGCCAAGCGTGATCAGGTGTTGGGTGTCGATGCGCAGGCCCACGCGCGTGCCGGCCGCCCAGGCATCGCGCCGGGCGGTATCGACGATCAGCGGCGCGGTGGCGCCCACGTCCACCAGCAGGCGGGTGTGGTTGCCTAGGAACAGCGCCGTGACGACCGTGCCTTCCACATGTGCATCGTCGGCGTGCACCAGCGCCACGTCCTCGGGCCGGAACATCAGGCGCGCGGTCGCGGTCGTCGGCGCATCGTCGGGCGGCCCCATCGGCACGGTGCCGCCGGGCACGCGCCAGCGGCCTGCCTCGGCCGTGCCCGGCAGGTGGTTCATGGTGCCGATGAAGTCGGCCACGAACGCGTTGGCCGGGGCGCGGTAGATGTCCTGCGGCGTGCCGGCCTGGGCAATACGGCCCTTGTCCATCACGATGATGCGGTCGCCCAGCGCCATGGCCTCGGCCTGGTCGTGCGTGACGTACACGGCGGTGATATGCAGGCTGCGCAGCAGCTGGTTGATATCGGCACGCAGCGCATCGCGCAGCTTGGCATCGAGCGCGGTCAGCGGCTCGTCCAGCAGCAGCACGCGCGGCTGCACGGCGATGGCACGCGCCAGCGCCACACGCTGGCGCTGGCCGCCGGACAGCTGGTCGATGCGGCGGTCGGCAAACGGCTCCAGGTGCATCATCGCCAGCATCTCGTCCACGCGGCGGCGGCGCGCGGCGCTGTCCACGCGCCGTACGCGCAGACCATAGGCGATGTTCTCGGACACGCTCATGTTCGGAAACAGCGCGTAGTTCTGGAACACCATGCCCACCCCGCGCTGCTCGATGGGCTGGTCGGTCACGCGCGTGTCGCCAAACCAGACCTCGCCGCCGGCATCGGGCTGCTCCAGACCGGCGATGATGCGCAGCGTGGTGGTCTTGCCGCAGCCCGACGGCCCCAGCAGCACCACGGTTTCACCGGCGCCGATATCCAGGTCCAGCGGCTGCAGCGCCAGTGTGCCGTCTGCGAACGTCTTGGCGCACTGGCGCAGGCGGATGGGAGTGGGCTCATGCATGGCGGCTTCCTGGAACGGTGGAGGCGTTGGGGGTGGGGACGGTCTGTGGCAAGCCCACGGGCGCGTCCGGGGCAGGTTCGGCAACCGGTGCATGGCGGCGTGCGCGGGCCCCCAGCGCGCTGGCGGCCTGCATGACCACCAGCATCGGAATGATCATGACGAAGAACACGATGGTGTAGGCCGACCCGATTTCGAGCCGCATCGACGCGTAGCTGTCGGCCAGGCCTACGGGCAGCGTCTGCGTGGTGGGGGTGTGCAGCATCCAGGTCAGGTTGAACTCGCCCACGGACAGCGTCACCACCATCAGCGCGCCGGCCAGGATGCCCTGGCGGCAGTTCGGCAGCACCACGGTGAAGAAGCGCTGCAGGCGCGTGGCGCCCAGGCTGGCGGCGGCATCTTCCAGCGTGCGGATATCGATGGCCGCCAGGATGGCCAGCACCGCCCGCACCATGAACGGCAGCGTGAACACCACATGGCCGATCAGGATGAACACCCAGCTCGTGCGCAGGCCTTGCCAGCTGCCGTAGAGCAGGATCAGGCCCAGCGCCGTGGCCAGCCCGGGCAGCGCCACGGGCAGCATCAGCAGTTCCTCGATCAGGCGCGTCACGCGGTTGCGCCGCAGCGCCATGTAGTACGCGGCGGGCACGCCGATCACCAGCGTGCAGGCCAGGCAGGCCAGTGCGATGCCCAGCGACAGGAAGATGGTGTTGCGATAGAGCGACCAGACTTCTTCGAGCCAGCGCGTGGTCAGCCCGCTCGACAGGCCCACGAAGATGTTGTTGGTCAGGCCGGCCAGCACGGACAACACCACGGGCACGGTCATGAAGGCGCAGACCAGCAGGGTCAGCGTCAGTTGCAGCCAGTAGCCGGCGCGGCGGGGTTGGGTGGTGCGCATGCGGCGGTCCTCAGGCGGTGGCGGCGACGGTGTCGCCGGAGTACCAGCGCGCCAGCGCCAGCAAGGCCCAGGTGACCACGCCAAGCAGGATCGACAGCGCGGCGGCCATGCCGAAGTTGGCGTAGTTGGTGAACTCGTTGTAGATCGTCAGCGGCAGCACGTCGAGCTGCGTGGCCAGCGTGAAGGCGGTGCCGAACGCGCCCATGCTGGTGGCAAAGCAGATCGCCCCGCTGGACAGCATGGCCGGCATCAGCGCGGGCAGCATCACGTCACGCACCACGCGCCACGGGCTGGCGCCCAGCGAGCGCGCCGCTTCCTCCAGCGACGGGTCAAGCTTCTCCACGGCGGCCATCACGGTCAGGATCACGCGTGGAATCGAGAAATAGAGATAGCCGACGAACAGGCCGGCGAGCCCGTAGGCAAACGTCCATCGCTCGCCCGCCAGCACATCGCCGATGCTGGCCAGCAGGCCGTTGCGGCCCCCGAGCATGATGACCATGAAGCCGATCACCACGCCCGGGAACGCCAGCGGAAAGGTCAGCATGGCCACCAGCACCGGCTTGCCCGGCACCGGGTGCCGCTGCAGGAAGGTGCCCGCGATGCCGGCGATTGCCAGCGTGGCCAGCGTGACCAGCGCGGACAGCACCACGGTCACCATCAGGCTGTGCAGATAGCGGGCGCTGGTCAGCACGGTCCAGTAGACTCCCGCGCCGTCGCGGCCGGTCAGGCTGACTTCGATCAGCCGCGCCATCGGCAGGCAGAAGAACGCCAGGAACACGAGCAGCGCGGGCAGCGCGAACAGGAAGAGGGCGGGAGATCGCTGGGTCATGGTGCGGGCGCGGGCCGGTGGCTTAGCGCACTTCCTTCAGGTACTGGTCGCTGAAGGCCTTCTGCGACTGGGCCATCTTGCCGAAGTCCACCGGCCTGGCGCGGGCATAGTCGGCGGCGGGCAGGAAGCGCGACTGCACTTCGGCCGGCATCGGCACGTTGCGCACCGGACGCAGGTAGGCGTTGGCCCACAGCGCCTGGCCCTGGTCGGACAGCACGAAGTCCAGCACCTTGCGGCCTTCGGCGGCGTGCGGCGCGTTGTTGACCAGGCTCATCACGTAAGGCACCACCAGCGTGCCTTCCTTCGGAATCACGAAGGCCACGTTGGCGCGATCCTTGTACTTCGCGCGGTAGGCGTTGAAGTCGTAGTCCAGCAGGATGGGGATTTCGCCGGACAGCACGCGCGCATAGGCGGTCTGCTTCGGCACGATGGGCTGGTTCTTCTGCAGGTCGCGGAAGTACTTGAAGGCCGGGCCGAAGTTGTCCAGCGAGCCGCCCATGGCCTGGTTCACGGCCACGGCGCCCACATAGCCCACAAAGGCGCTGGCCGGATCGAGGTATCCCACCAGGCCCTTGTATTCGGGCTTGAGCAGGTCGGCCCACGACTGCGGCACGGGCTTGCCGCGCAGCGCATCGACGTTGACCATGAAGCCCAGCGTGCCGGAATGGATGGCGAACCAGTGGCCTTGCGGGTCTTTCAGGCCGTCGGGGATGTCGTTCCAGTGGGCGGGCTTGTATGGCTGGGTTACGCCGTCGGCCTTGGCCTGGATGCCGAAGGTCACGCCCAGGTAGGTCACGTCGGCCACCGGGGCGGCCTTTTCGGCCACCAGCTGCGCCAGCGACTGGCCCGAGTTCTTGTTGTCGAACGGCACGGTGACGCCGGTCTTTTCCTTGATCGCGCGGATCTGCGCGGCCCAGTCGGCCCATTCCGGCGGGCAGTTGTAGCAGATGGCGGTCTGGGCGGCGGCGCCCTGGCTGAAGGCGGCAAAGGTGGTGGCGACAGCGGCGGCGGTGGCCAGCCAGCGCAGCGGACGGCGCCAGAAGGATTGCGTCGACATGTAAGGCTCCCTGGTTAGGTCGGTCGGTCAGTCAGTCGGTGGTTGGATCAGGCAGGAACTGCGGGCGCGCTGACGGTGCCCTCGATACGTAATGCATGCGGCAGCAGCATGGCGTTGCCGTCGGCGCCCGCCGAGCCCACATCGAGCCGGTGCAGCAATTGCGCGACGGCCTGCCTGCCGATGTCGGCATTGGGCTGGACAACGGTGGCCAGCGGCGGCTCCACCAGCGCGCCAAGGGCGATACCGTCGTAGCCCAGGACCGAGACATCGCGCGGCACGCGCAGCCCCAGCCGCTTGAGATCGGAAATCACGCCGATGGCAAGCAGGTCGTTGGTGCAGAAGAACGCGGTGGGGGCGTCGGATTGGGCCATCAGCGCCTGGATCTGCGGCGCGTTGCTGGCCGTGTGGGACGGCAGGTTGACCGGGTCGCGTACCGGCAGGCCGTGGGCGCGCATGGCATCGGCATAGCCGGCAAAGCGTTGGCGGGCGCGGTCCGACGCGGTGAAGGCCCCCGAAATCACCGCGATGCGCCGATGGCCGGCCGCGATCAGCGCGTTGACGCCCTCGCAGGCGCTGGTCTGGTTGTCCACCGACACCGAATGCCGGCCGCGCTGCATGCCGTCGCCCGACACCTTGTTGTAAGCCAGCACGTAGGGCACCGATTCGCGGTCGAGCTGGTCCAGCACGGTGCTGTCGCAGGCGTCGGCCACGGTCAGCACCATGCCGTCGACGCGGTGACGCAACAGATATTCGATGCGCGCGCGTTCGCGGGCCGGATCGTAGTTGCTGGTGACCAGCATCAGGGAGTAGCCTGCCTCCATGGCCGATTCTTCAATTCCGCGCCAGCATTCGGCAAACACGGCGTTGTCCAGCGTGGGCAGCATGACGCCGACGATACGGGTGCGTTGCGCGCGCAGCTTGGCGCCCAGCAGGTTGGGGCGGAACGACAGCCGGCGCGCGGCCTCGTGCACGCGCTGGGCGGTGGCTTCGCGCACCAGCTGCGGATGGCTGAAGACGCGTGACGCAGTGGCCAGCGACACCTTGGCGGCCAGCGCCACGTCGGCCAGCGTGACCCCCTGGCCAGGTTCGGCGGAAGCCAGGCGGGGCGGCAGGACGGCGCGGCGGGATGTCGGCATGCATTCCTCATCGGATGGCGCACTTCAGGATGAAAACGTTTTCATTGAAGTGCCGGAAAATCAGGCGTCAAGGAATATTTGCGCTGCGCTGCCGCAAAGCGGGCAGCGCAGGCTCCCGCGCCTGTCATCGTCGCGCATTGTCACGGGCCTCTGTGACGCGACGATGACAGGCCGGCGGTGCGATCCGATCTGGCGGGGGTGCCTTACTTCGTCTTTGGCGCGGCGCTGAACGTCTTGTTGGCGATCTTCCACACGCCGTCGATCTGCAGCAGGTTCATGTAGTCGGTGAACGTCACCTCGGGATAGTCCAGCACGATCTTGGCCGTGGCGGCGTTGCCCACCACGTCGAAGCTGGCGATATGGCGGCGGCGCTGGGCCTCGTCGGGCTGCGGCTGGCCCTGGAAACGCTTCGAGAACTCGTCCACCGTCAGCGAATGCAGCGCGCCGTCGCGGAACGAAATGATGCGGGCGTCGGCGTGAAACGCCTGGAAGATGTACTCGGCCTTGCCGGTGCGATGGGCTTCCAGGTACTGCTCCAGCGGTGCCAGGGCGGGAATGTGCTGCGAAGTGGCGGCGTGTGCGGTCATGTCTGTCCTCCGTATGGATGCGGGTTGGGCTGGCCCGGAATCGTGCGCCCGGGCCGATGGGGCCGTTCATTGTATCCGTAAATTGTATGCAAAATGGATTTGGACTGTGCCTTGGTCCGGGGCAGGAAAATTTTCGTAACAGACTGCGTGGACGGCCCGGTCAACCAACCGGCGCGCCGGACGTCAAACCGGCATTCCGGCACGCGATGTGCGCACAGGACAAAGGAACGGGCGCCTATGGAACCCCCACGGATCAGCAGGCTGCGTCAATGGCGCATACCAGGTTGGACGGCCTTGCTGGCATGGCTGGCGCTATCGGCGGCGCTGGCCGCCTGTGCGTCGACGGCGGCCGATGATGCAACGCACCATGGCAAGCTGTCGGCGGCCGACCTGCGCTGGCTCAACACGATCAGCTTTGGCGCCGACCAGGCCAGCGTGCAGCGCCTGCAAGCGATCGGGCGGCAGCGCTATCTCGACGAGCAGATCCGGATGCCGCTGGCCGATCCGCCCCAGTTGGCCCAGGCCATTGCCGCATTGCCGCTCAGCCAGGGCGATGCCCTGCAGCGGACGCAGGCCGTGCGCGCCGAGCGGCAGCGTATCCAGGCGCTGACCGACGAGACCGAAAAGCAGCAGGCCCGCGAGGCGCTGAACCGCCAGGGGCGCGAGCTTGTGATCGATACCGGCCGCCGCCACCTGCTGCGCGCGCTCTATTCCCCGGCGCAACTGCGCGAGCAGATGACGTGGTTCTGGCTGAACCATTTCAACGTCTACGCCGAGAAAGGGCAGGTGCGCTACGCGCTGGCCGAATTCGAGGCACGCGCGATCCGGCCGCATGCGCTGGGCAAGTTCCGCGACCTGCTGATGGCTACGGTCACATCGCCGGCCATGCTCGAATATCTGGACAACGCCCAGAGCGCGGCCAATCGCATCAACGAGAACTACGCGCGCGAGCTGATGGAACTGCATACCCTGGGCGTGGCCGGCGGCCCGAGCGGGTCGCGCTATACCCAGCAGGACGTGCAGGAACTGGCGCGCGTGCTGACCGGACTCGGCATTAACGCGCGGGGCGAGCCGCCGCGGCTGTCGGCCGAACGCGCGGCCATGTACCGCAGCGACGGCCTGTTCGAGTTCAATCCCAACCGCCACGACTTCGGCGCCAAGACGCTGCTGGGCCAGACCATCGCGCCGCGCGGGTTTGCCGAGGTGGAGCAGGCCGTGTCGATCCTGGCGCGCGACCCGGCCACGGCGCGCTTCGTGTCGGCCAGGCTGGCCACGTACTTCGTGTCGGACAACCCGCCGCCGCAGCTGGTGACGCAGATGGCGGCCACGTTCACGCGCACCGACGGCGATATCGGCGCGGTGCTGCGCACGATGTTCCTGTCGCACTGGTTCGACCAGTCGGCTGCCGAGGGCGCGCGCAAGTTCAAGGACCCGATGGTCTTCGTGGTGTCCTCGATGCGGCTGGCCTACGATGGCCGGCCGGTGTCGAACCTGCGTCCGATGATCAACTGGCTGAACCAGCTTGGCGAGCCGCTGTATGGCCATGTAGCGCCCGACGGCTATCCGCTGACCGAGAGCGCATGGGCCAGTTCGGGGCAACTGGTCAAGCGTTTCGAGATCGCGCGCACGATCGGCAGCGGGCCGGCCGGGCTGTTCTCGGACGAGAGCGGTCAGCCGGCCGCGCAACGCGGATTCCCGATGCCGAACAACCGCATGTTCTACGACACCATCGAGGGCACGCTGGGCACGGCCACGCGCCAGGCGCTGGCCCAGGCGGGGTCGCAGCAGGAATGGAATGCCGTGCTGCTCAGTTCGCCGGAATGGATGCAGCGGTAGGGCACCGGCACCGGCCATCCAACGATAGGGGCAACCATGAATCGACGCCACTGGCTCAGGACGATGGGCGGCGCGGGGCTCGCGCTGACGCTGCCGACCGTGACATCGCGCGTGTTCGCGCTGCCGGCCCAGGCCGATGCGCGCTTCTTGCTGGTATTCCTGCGCGGCGGCTACGATGCGGCCAACGTGCTGGTGCCGTCCGGCAGCGATTTCTACTACGCGTCGCGACCCAATATCGCCATCCGGCCGCCGGTGGCGCAGGGTGCCGCGCCCGACCCGGCAGCCGCGCTGTCGCTGGGCGTCGATGGCTGGGCCCTGCATCCGGCGCTGGGCGCCACGATGCTGCCGATGTGGCAGCGCCAGCAGTTGGCGTGCGTGCCGTTCGCGGGCACCAGCGACATGTCGCGCAGTCACTTCGAAACCCAGGACGGTATCGAGGCGGGGCTGGCCGGCGACGGCCATGGCGCAGGCGCACCCAAAGGCAGCGGCTTCCTGAACCGGCTGACGCAGGCCATGGGCGGGCAGGCGGCGCCGGTGGCCTTCACCGATGGCCTGCCGATGGTGCTGTCCGGCGCGGCCAACGTGCCCAACGTGTCGCTCAAGGGCACCGGCCGCGCCCCATTCGATGCCCGCCAGACGCAAACACTGGCGCAGATGTACAAGGGCACGCGCTTCGAGTCGCTGATTGCGGAAGGTTTCGACCTGCGCCAGACCGTGGCCGAACAGGCCGAGGCGATGCGCAAGCACGAGGCGGCCATGCGCGCGGCCAGCGCGGGCGCGGCGGGCGAGACCATGTCAGGGCGCATGCAGGAAATGCAGGCAGCCAACCGGCGTGCGCTGACGGCACGCGGTTTCGAGCAGGAGGCGCGCCGCATGGCCGGGCTGATGCGCGATAAATTCAACCTCGGCTTTATCGACGTGGGCGGCTGGGACACGCACGTCAACCAGGGCGGCGCGCAAGGGCAACTGGCCAACCTGCTGGACAACCTGGGCCGCGGCATCGCCGGATTCTCGGAGGAAATGGGGCCGGCGTGGCGCAACACCACCGTGGTGGCCATCTCCGAATTCGGCCGCACCTTCCGCGAGAACGGCACGCGCGGCACCGACCACGGGCACGGCACGGTCTACTGGGTGGCCGGCGGCAACGTGCGGGGCGGGCGCATGGTGGGTGAACAGGTCGCGATTGCCCCGTCAACCTTGAACCAGAACCGCGACTATCCGGTGCTCAACGACTACCGGTCGGTGCTGGGCGGCCTGTTCCGCAGGCTATACGGGCTGGACGACAGCCGCCTGGCGCAGGTCTTTCCGGGTAGCCGGCCAAGCGATATCGGACTGGTGTAGGGCAGGGCGCGACGTCGATCAAGGCTTGCGACGGCTGAAGCGTTGCTCGGTCACCTCGCTGCCCCATTGGGTGCCGGCCGCCTCGCTGGTCAGCACAAAGCCGAACGACTCATAGAGATGCCGGGCCGAATCGAGGCCCTTGAAGGTCCAGAGCCAGGTCTCGTCAAACGCGTGCGCGTCCACGAACTGCATCGCGTGGGCCATCAGCTGCCGGCCCACGCCTAAACCGCGCAGCGCGTCGTCGACGATAAACCAGCGCAGATGGGCGGTCCCCAGCGCCGGGTCGCCGTCGATGGCCAGAGACGCCAGCGTGCGGCCGTCGTCGTGGTACAGCCACAGTGCCTTGCCCGGTGCCGGCAGCGTGGCGGCAAACTCGGCCAGTTCGGTGGCCACCCGCTTTTCGAAGAAGGCGCCAAATCCCCAGTGTTCGGCATAGAAGCGCCCGTGCAGGCTCGCGATATCGCCGATGCACCCGGGCCGGTAGCCTTCGACGATGGGCAGGCTGTCGGGCGTGCCTGCGGCGGCCCTGGCGGCGTTGTCCTGCGCCAGCGCGTCGGCATAGAGCGCCAGGGACCGCAGCAGCGCCTGCTGGTCGGACGGGAGCATGCGGCGCAACGCATTGGATACCTGGTCGGTCGCGAACTGGTCGATCTTCTCCCGCAGCTTTTTCCCTTTTGGCGTCAGGAACAGCTCCGTGGCACGTGCGTCCTCGCTGGAGATTCGGCGATGCAGGAACCCGGCGGCTTCCAGCCGCGCAACCTGCCGGCTGGTGTTCGATTTGTCCAGCCGCAGGATCTGGCCCAGGTCCTTGGCACTGATGCCGGGCGTCATGCCGATCTCCAGCACCGCGTGCACGGCTGAAGGCGCCAGGTCACTATCGGCCAGCGTGGCGCGCATGAAGCCCAGTTCGCGCACCAGGCGGCGCGAGAAATCACGCAGTTCGAGGATGGTCCCGTCGCGGGACTGGGCGGGTGCTTCGATCAGGTCCATGGTGGCCTCCGGCCGGCGGTCGAGGGGTCGCATTGGTTGCGATGCGCAAGCAATATTAGTTGCGATGCGCAACCTTGTCAAAGGTCTGAGGGGGTGGGGGTCACCCTCCCAAAGCAGTACGTGCCACGCCTCAAGTCGGTCCAGGAAGTGCCGTTATCTCAACAGTGGGCGTGGCACCTGCCCACCATATGATTCGTACAACACGATTCCTAGCCAGTTTGAGTGCAAGCCTTGTCGCGACCCCTGACGCCATCCATTGCCGATTGCATCGAGCAACACCTGCTGCGGCCGGTTTTCCAGCCGATCGGCTCGCTCGTCACGGGCGAGGTGTTTGGATACGAGGCACTGATCCGCGGCCCGATGGGCACGCCGCTGGAGAGCCCGATCGCGCTGTTCGCCGAAGCGGCACGCGAGGGCAAGCACGTGGAACTCGAACGGCTGGCCGCCCGCATCTCGATCCGGGCGTTCATGGAATTCGACCTGCCCGGCAAGCTGTTCCTGAACTACAGCGCCGATTCGCTGCGCAATATCGAGGACACGCGCGACGAGGTACGGACCTTTCTGCAGGCCCAGGGCCTGCAATCCGAACGCATTGTGCTGGAGCTGACCGAGCAGGCGCCGCTCGGGCCGCTGGATACGCTGGCCAAGGCCGTGTATTCGATTCGCAGCCGCGGCGCGCAATTCGCGCTGGACGACTACGGCACCGGCCACGCCGGCCTGGGGCAGTGGATTGCCCTGCAACCCGATTACGTGAAGATCGCGCGCGTCATCATTGACGGCGTGGCGTCGTCGCCGTTCCAGCGCGAGGCGCTGCAGGGGCTATGCAAGCTGGCCCGCACAGCGGGCACGCGGCTGATTGCCGAAGGCCTCGAACGCGTGGACGATCTGCTGGTGTGCCGCGACATGGGTATCGACCTGGCCCAGGGCTACCTGCTGGCCCGCCCGTCGCCGGAACCGCCACTGTCGCTGTCCGATGCAGCCCTGCGCGCCCTGCATCGCGGCCGGCTGAGGATTGCCAAGTAACAGGGTGCGGATGGTTTTCTGCGCGTCTCCGCTTTTCCGCTTGGCGTGCGGGGGAGTGGCGCAGGTCAGAGCGCCGCGGGCGCCGAGGCTGGCGCAGGCGCGGAGGATGGTGCCGGGATGGGTGCCGGCATCGGTGCCTGAGCTGGTGCCGGCATCGGTGCCTGAGCAGGCGCCGGCGGCGGCGCCGACGGTTCGCTCGATGCTGCCATCTCATGGCCGCCAGGGGGCACGGCCTCCACCACTTCACCGGGGTCCAGCGCCAGGCCGTTATCCGTCGATGCGGCCGTGGCGGGCGCCGAGGCTGGCGGCATGGCGTCGGCGTCCGTGGCCGGCAAGACCGGCCGGCGCGGTGCCGGGCGCGGCAGTGGCGCGCTGTCGTCCTTGCGGTCCGACGCAAACAGCTTCTGATACCAGCCGCGTACCGTAGCGGTCAGCCCCGAATACCAGGTTTTCTCGTCGACTTCGGCAAACCGCGCGCGTGCGTCTACGATGCGCGCGCGCAGGGCGCGCTGGTAGAAGTCGCCCACGATGGGCAGCGCGCTGTGCGCACCCTGGCCCCAGTAGTCGCTGCGCAGCGTCACGCGGCTGTCGTTGAAGCCTACCCAGGCACCGGCCACCAGTTGCGGATGCATCAGGATGAACCAGCCGTCGGCGTTGTCCTGGGTCGTGCCGGTCTTGCCGGCCACATCGGCGCGAATGCCGTAGCGCGTGCGGATGGCCGTGCCGGTGCCGCGATCGACCACGTCGCGCATCACGTCGAGCAGCGTTTCGTTGGCCGTGGCCGATAGCGCGCGCTCGGGCGACGCGGGCCGGAAGCGGGCCAGTTCCTTGCCGTCGCGGTCCGTGATGCGGGTGATCATCGACGGCGCGATGTACTGGCCGCCGTTGGCGATCGTGCCGTAGGCGCTGACCATCTCCTTGAGCGTGACGGGGCTCGTGCCCAGCGCCAGCGATGGCACTTCCTCCAGTTTGCTGTCGCGCACGCCCATGGCGCGGGCCAGTCTGGCCACGCGGTCGGCGCCCAGGTTCTGCACCAGTTGCGCCGTGATGGTGTTCTTGGAATAGACCAGGCCGTCGCGCAGGCTCATCGCGCGGCCGGTGGGCGCCGTTTCGTCGGTCGGCCGCCAGATTTCGCCGCCGGCCAGCTTGATTTCCACGGGCTGGTCGATGAACGTCTGGTCGGGGCTCTGCCCGCGCGCGAATGCGGCGCCGTAGACAAATGGCTTGAACGTGGAACCGGGCTGGCGGCGGGCCTGCGCCACGTGGTCGAACGCGTCCACGGTGAAATCGCGGCTGCCCACCCAGGCGCGGATTTCGCCGGTGGCCGGGTCCAGCGCCATGAAGCCGGCCTGCACGCGGGTCTTGGTCTGGCGCAGGTTCTGCATGAACGCGTTGTCGCGCATCAGGTGGTTCAGCGCATCGGCATCGGTCTGGCCGCCGGCCACGGCGGCGCGGTATTCGGGCGTTTCGCGCACGAACTGCTGCACCAGGCCCCGGCTTTCGGCCCAGCCCGCGCGCGGCGCCCAGGCGGCATTGGCAATCGACTGCAGCTGGTTGGCCTGGCGTGCCAGCGCCTGGTTGGCCATGGCCTGCAGGCGGGCATCGATCGTCGTATGGATGACCAGGCCGTCGGTATACAGGTTGTAGTCGTTGCTGTCGGCCCACGAGATCAGCCACTTGCGCAGCTGCTGCGCGAAGTGGGCGGCCGGGCCGGGTTCCTCGACCTGCCGCTCGAAATCGATGCGCAACGGGCGCCGGGTCAGCACCTCGTAGCGGGCGGCGTCGAGCTTGCCCCGCTTGACCATCTGCGCCAGCACGATATTGCGGCGTTCCAGCGCGCGCTGCGGGTTCAGTACCGGGTTGTAGTAGCTGTTTCCCTTGAGCATGCCGATCAGCGTGGCGGCTTCCAGCACGTCAAGCTGGCGGGCGGACTTGTCGAAATAGGTGCGCGCGGCCATCTCGATGCCGAACGCGTTGTAGAGGAACGGCACCGTGTTCAGGTACGTCTCCAGGATCTCGTCCTTGGAGTACAGCGCCTCGATCTTCAGCGCCGTGATGGCCTCCTTGAGCTTGCGCGTCAGCGTGGGGGCCCGGCCGATCTCGTCCGGATAGCGGTTGCGCGCCAGCTGCTGGGTGATGGTCGAGCCACCCTGGCGGTCGCCCGAGAACGTGTGCAGCGCCGCCGATGCCGTACGGCGCCAGTCCAGCCCGAAGTGCTGGTAGAAGCGGTGATCCTCGGTGGCGATCAGCGCGTTGACGACGTTGGGCGAAATGTCGGCCAGCTTGACCCAGTCGCGGTTGGCCCAGCGGTAGACGGCCAGTTCCTTGCCGTCGGCCGACAGCACCTGGGCCGGCTGCTCCGACTTGGCCTTGCGGATGTCGCTGATGCCGGGCGTAAACGGGATCAGCAGCAGCAGGTACAGCAGCAACAGCGCGGGAAGCGCGGCCAGGGCCAGCAGGACGGTGCGTCGGCTGGGCCGGCGCAGGCGCTGCCTGAGCTGGGCCAGCCGTGGGGCGATATAGGTCTTGTATGAATCCAGGCGCATTGACGCAAGGCGAGGCAGGGCCGGTGCGCACCGTCACGGACCTGTCAAATGCCTTTCACGGAAAAGTGTGCATCCTACCTGAAGGTGGGTGGGGAAAACCCGCATTCTTCGCTGCCATCCGCCAAATATCCCACAAAAGTGGGGTGTCCCCGCCCGTTGCCGGGCCGCAACAGACACATGGGTTTCATATTTCATTGAAACAATTCGCCTGCCCCCACGGGTCATCGTTTCGGAAAGCGGCAGTACGGATCTCGTCGCCCCGTTCTGAAATAGTGACGGGGAAGCATCTCAATGTCTTGATAAATACGAGAACTCACAGTGAAGAAAGCACTATTTGCGCTGGCGGCAGCGGGTACCTGCGCGATTTCCGGCGTTGCATCGGCCCAGTCCAACACCTCCGTGACGCTGTACGGCATTGCCGACGCCGGCATCGAATTCGCCAACCACTCGGGCACCGCACCGGCCGCCACGGGCAGCAAGGCGATGGTCAGCTCGGGCAACATGTCCGGCTCGCGCTGGGGCCTGCGAGGCGCCGAAGACCTCGGTGGCGGCCTCAAGGCCATTTTCACCCTGGAATCGGGCTTCGACATCGACACCGGCACGTCGGGCCAGGGCAGCCGCCTGTTCGGCCGCCAGGCGTTCGTTGGCCTGCAAGGCAATTTCGGCGCCGTCACCCTGGGTCGCCAGCAAAACGCGCTGTATGACCTGTTCGGTGCCTACGACCCGATGGGCGTGGGCCCGAAGTACTCGCTGAACTCGGTCGACTCGGCCTTCAACGGCCGCGCCGACAATGCCATCAAGTACACGGGCAAGTTCGGTGGCCTGACGGGTACGGCCTTCTACAGCACGGGCCGCGATTCGACCGTGTCGGGCAGCACGGAAGTGCCGGGCAACTATCGCATCGGCCGCAACTTCGGCGCTGGCCTGGCCTATACCGCCGGCGCGTTCTCGGTGGGCACCGCCTACGACCAGTACCAGGGCAATGCCGCCAACGTCGCCGACCGCGCCGT
Source organism: Cupriavidus sp. 86D6 (assembly GCF_057815095.1). Lineage (NCBI taxonomy): Bacteria > Pseudomonadati > Pseudomonadota > Betaproteobacteria > Burkholderiales > Burkholderiaceae > Cupriavidus > Cupriavidus sp. 86D6. Next base: position 106,098 of record NZ_JBYPSB010000017.1, read on the forward strand.
CAAGCGCCTGGCCGTGGGCGGTTCGTACGACCTGGGCGTGGCCAAGCTGTTCGCCGGTTACCGCTGGATGCGTGACGACGGCATCGCCTCGCCCACCACGGCTTCGGCGCGCAACAACGTGTACTGGCTGGGTGGCCTGTATCGCGTGACGCCGGCCTTGTCGCTGACGGGCGCCGCCTACTACCAGGACGCGCACAACAGCGGCAATGATCCGTGGATGTTCGTGCTGTCGGCCGACTACTCGTTCTCGAAGCGTACCGACGTCTACCTGAACGTCGCGTACACGAAGAATAAGGATGCGTCGGCACTGTCGATGAGCAGCTCGGCTCCGGTCACCCCAGGTGCCAACCAGACCGGCGCCGTGGTCGGTATCCGTCACCGCTTCTAAGCAGGGAGACAACCGGCAGACGGGGCCTTTCCCCCCGCGCCTGCCGGATAACAAACGCCCCTCACCCGGCTTGGCGGGAGGAGGGGCGTTCTGCTTCGGGGGTACCCCCCGCCCGCTTCAGGTCGCGGCGCCCTCGGCGGGGCGGTTTGCCCGGTCGGCCTGGGCATCGACCGAACGCAACCGGTCCAGCGCCCGTGTCAGCAAGGCGCCTTCCTCTGCATCGGCCGTGGCACGCAGCGTCTGCACGGCGTGGTGCAGGCGCTCGCGGTCCGGCGCCGAAAGCTTGTCGGTGTCCTCCATGGCTTCGATTTCCTTGTCCACGCGCTTGCACAGCTTGCGCACGAACTCGGGGTCCAGCTGGCCCTGGCTGGCGCCATGTGCGATGTGATAGATCAGGGCCGCCAGCCCCTCTGCCGTGGTCTCTGTTGCGACGGCTGGATCATGTTTCATGTCGGCTCCCCGTTGAGGTCGATTCATTCTAGTGATCGGCGGCGGTCCCGGAAGTTGCGCCTGCCTGGCCATTCCTTCAATTGTGCTGGCGGCGCCGCACCATCTTCTTATTCCCGAAATATTTCATGACGAGAATGTCATCTCGTCGGCCCGACTGAACACGTTGGGAACGCATATGCGACCGGAGGGTCGCCGCGGGCCGGCAGCCGCACCGTTCCAGCGGATCACATGGCAGTCCGCAGAGACACCAGTGAAGGAACGGCGGTGTTGCAGTGAAGTACGCGGGGATCCGAGCCGTCCAACAGGACGGCTCTATTTCTTTCCGGCCCCCCACCGGCGTCATCCCGCAGGCGCGGCGAAATTTGATTATCGTCAATATAACGACGGTATTTTAATTCGATGAGATTGCCATGCCGTCTCGTAAAGGCAAGGCATCCGGTATGTCCTGCACGCGCGCCCAACACATCCATTTCCCCGGAATGCTCGTGTTTATCGGGCCTCAGCATATTCAGCGGCCATGTGATTCGCATGGCGACGCGGTATTCCAATTGACTTGGCTAATCAAGCCAATTGAAACAATTGAATTTTCCCGGGATAACCGTCCACGTAGAGTGCAAAACGCTTGCTGCCGGCCGCGTCCGGCCGTATTCACTGACAAGTGAATATTTGCCGAACGCGCGCAGGAAGCCCCGCGAGAAAGGCCGAGATATCCCCATTTTGCATTTCAATTCACTTGCATTACGGCAGCGGCTTTTGTAACCAACTACAAGGAGGTATTGATTCCATGAACATCGGAAAAACTTTAAAACTTTCCGTCATGGCGGTGGCCGTATCTGCCGCGCTGTACACCAATCCGCTGGTGGCGAGTACGGATGTGACGCCCAATAGTTTCTGGTGGCCAGAGCAACTTGACCTGCAGCCCCTGCGTTTCAATTCGGCGGAATCCGATCCCATGGGCAAGGCCTTCAATTATGCGGAGGCATTTAAGACGCTCGATATCGAGGCGGTCAAGCGGGACATCGCCGGGGTCATGAAGACTTCCCAGCCCTGGTGGCCAGCTGACTTCGGCAACTATGGGCCGTTCTTTATCCGCATGGCCTGGCACGGCGCGGGCGTCTATCGCGTCTTCGATGGCCGGGGCGGCGCTTCGGGCGCCCAGCAGCGGTTCGAACCGCTCAACAGCTGGCCGGACAACGTCGGCCTGGACAAGGCGCGACGCCTGCTGTGGCCGGTCAAGCAGAAGTACGGCCAGAAGATCTCGTGGGGCGACCTCATGGTCCTGGCAGGCAACGTGGCGCTGGAAGAAATGGGCTTCAAGACATTCGGCTACGCCGGCGGGCGCGTGGACGACTGGGAAGCCGAGATGGTGAACTGGGGCCCGGAAAAGAAGATGCTTGCCCATCAACGCCAGGATGCGAAGGGCGCCCTGAAGAAGCCCTACGCGGCAACCGAGATGGGGCTCATCTACGTCAATCCCGAAGGCCCCGCAGGCAAGCCCGACCCGCTGGCTTCGGCCAAGGAGATCCGCGAGACCTTTGGCCGCATGAGCATGGACGATGTGGACACGGTGGCGCTGATCGCCGGCGGACACACCTTCGGCAAGGCGCACGGCGCGCACAAGCCGGCCGGCTGCGTGGGCAAGGAGCCGGCTGCCGCCGGTCTGGAAGAGCAGGGGCTGGGCTGGGTCAGCAAATGTGGCACGGGACATGGCGTGGACACCGTCAACAGCGGCCTGGAAGGTGCTTGGTCGACCAATCCGACGCGTTGGACCCACGAATTCCTGACGTGGCTCTACAGCTTCGACTGGGAAACGACCAAGGGCCCGGGCGGCGCGATCCAGTGGGTGCCCAAGAACAACGCCAGCGCCAATTTCGTGCCCGATGCCCATGATCCGAAGAAGCGGCACAAGCTGATGATGTTCACCACGGACATCGCGCTGAAGATGGACCCCGAGTACCACAAGATCTCGAAGCGATTCCTCGAAAATCCGAAGGAATTCGAGGACGCGTTCGCCAGGGCGTGGTTCAAGCTCATGCATCGCGACCTGGGGCCGAAGTCGCGCTACCTCGGGCCCGATGTGCCCAAGGAAGACCTGATCTGGCAGGATCCGATTCCTCCGGTCGATCACAAGCTGGTGGACGACAAGGACGTGGCCAGCCTGAAGACCACCATCCTGTCGTCGGGCCTGACCATCCCCGAGCTGGTCCGCACCGCCTGGGCATCGGCCGCGACCTTCCGGGTGACGGATATGCGCGGTGGCGCCAACGGTGCGCGCATTCGCCTGGCGCCGCAGAAGGATTGGGGGGTCAACGACCCGGCCGAGCTTGCCAAGGTGCTGAATCGTCTCGAAGCCATCCAGAAGGACTTCAATGCGGCGCAGAAGGGCAGCGGCAAGAAGGTGTCGCTGGCCGACCTCATCGTGCTGGGCGGGACGGCGGCCGTGGAAGACGCGGCCAAAAAGGGCGGTTACAAGCTGAATGTGCCGTTCACGCCGGGCCGCATGGACGCCACGGCGGAACAGACCAGCGTGCAGTCCTTCGCCGTGCTTGAGCCGGTGGCCGACGGCTTCCGCAACTACTATGGCAAGCAGAGCCCCCGCTCGCCGGCGGACATGCTGGTCGAGCGCGCGAGCTACCTGAACCTGAGGGTTCCCGAGATGACCGTGCTGGTAGGCGGCATGCGGGCGCTGGGCGCCAATGCCGGCGGCACGCGCCACGGTGTGTTCACCGACCGGCCCGGCACGCTGAGCAACGACTTCTTTGTCAATCTGCTCGACATGTCCACCAAGTGGTCGAAGTCATCGACCGACCAGGGGATGTATGAGGGCCGCGACCGTGCGACCGGCAAGGTCAAGTGGCAGGCTACCCCGGTGGACCTGATCTTCGGGTCGAATGCGGAGCTGCGCGCCGTCGCGGAAGTCTATGGCTCTGACGACAGCAAGGAAAAGTTCGTGCAGGACTTTGCCAAGGCCTGGGTCAAGGTCATGAACCTCGATCGCTTCGACAAGGCGGCGGCGACCGGGCTCTGACCGGGCGCTGACCGGGCCCCCGAGGCGCCAACCGGGCGGGTCGCAACGGCCCGCCCGGCACGGACGCCTTGCGGCAGGTGTCGCAATCTGAACGTGGCTATCTATACTGGCTCTGTCGCGTGCCCGTGCACGCGGGGGAGCCAGCCATGACACCGAGCCGAATCGCCGCGATCGCCGTGATCGCCCGCATCGCCGTCCTCCTGCTGCCGGTCAGCCTTGCCGGCTGCGTATCGATCAGCAGCAGCGATCCCAACCCGCCGCAATCGTCCACCGTGGTCACGCCTGCCGGCAGTGCAACCACCGTCTGCAGCCCCGGCCCCTGCTAGGGCGCCGGCCGTGCGCCCTGTCGCGCGGCGGCCAGATCCCGCACCTGTCGCATGACGCCCTCGGCGAACAGCACCGGGCCGTGCATCGGGATGCCCGCTTCGCGCAACGCGTCGGCCGTCCAAGTATTGCAGGTATAGAAGCCGTTGTAGCGCGCCGTGGCGCCGAAGTAGAGACCGCCGGGATAGGGGCCGTTGCCCAGCCCCAGCGGCTCGCCGGCGTCGTTTTCCTGGATCGTCCGGTTCAGGAACGCACGCAGGCGGCCGATGCCGGCTTCGTCCAGTTCCAGGTCCACCACATTGCCCGCGCCGAACGCGGCGGCCGGGGTATCGCGCAGGATCGTCAGCAGGATGGCGCCATCGCCGGGCAGCAGGGCCGACAGCAGCGTCAGCGGACCGCGCTCGCCGGTGATCAGGTAGTGGCGGTCGCCAAAGCCAAAACAGAGATAGGTGGAACCGTCATAGCCCCGGGTCACGCGCAGGAGCCGCGCATCGGCATCGACGCTGCGGATGCAGATGTCGGTGTGCCAGTCGCGCTCGACCACCGAGATGGCGGTGACCGGTGGCGCTGCCACGGCCGCCGGTGCCGTGGCGCAGCCGTATATGAGCAGGGTGGTGGCCAGGGTGGTGGCCGCGTGGGTCAGGGCGATGCGCAGGCGGCCGGGCATGGTCACGCGGCCGCCACGGTGCGCCATCGATTCCGGTCTCATGCGATGCCGGCCGCCTGCAGCCCCCAGCCGGCCAGCGCGCACGCCAGCACCACGGCCCATGGCGGCACGCGCCAGACGGCCAGCGCAACCAGCGCCAGCAGGGCCAGCGCGAAATCCGCCGGAGCCAGCACGGCGCTGGTCCAGACCGGGTGATACAAGGCCGCCAGCAGCAGTCCCACCACCGCCGCGTTGACACCTGCCAGCGCGGCACGCGTGGCGCCATGGCGGCGCAGCCGTTCCCAGAAGGGCAGCGCGCCGAAGACCAGCAGGAACGACGGCGCGAAGATGGCCAACAGGCAGAGCGCGCCGCCGGCCCAGCCGTTGGGCGCCAGCGTACCGGCGGCGCCCAGGAAGGCGGCGAACGTGAAGAGCGGCCCGGGCACCGCCTGCGCCGCGCCGTAGCCGGCCAGGAACGTATCGTTGTCCACCCAGCCTGGCGGGACCACGGCGGCCTGCAGCAGCGGCAGCACGACGTGCCCGCCGCCGAAGACCAGCGCCCCGGCGCGGTAGAAGGCATCGAACAGGGCCACCGCGTGATCGCCGGAGGCGCGTGCGGCAAACGGCAATCCCACCAGCAACACCGCGAAGGCGACCAGGCACAGCAGCGCCACGCCATGGCCCACCGGCACGGACAGCGGCTCGTGCGGCACGGCCGCGCCACTGCGGAAGCGGCGCGCGCCAATCAGGCCGGCCACCACCATCACGCCGAGCTGGCACGCCGGCGACGGCACCAGGCTGACCGCCACGGCGGACAGCGCCATCAGCGTGATACGCGGGGCGTCGGGGCAGAGCGACCGGGCCATGCCCCAGACTGCCTGCGCCACCACGGCCACCGCCGCCCCCTTGAGCCCATGCAGCGCGCCGGCCGGCATGAGATTGCCATAGCGCGACAGGCCCAGCGCAAACAGGATCAGCGCCACGGCGGAAGGCAGCGTGAAGCCGATCCACGCCGCCAGCGCGCCCAGGTAGCCGGCGCGTGACAGGCCCACCACCATGCCCACCTGGCTACTGGCCGGGCCCGGCAGGAACTGGCACAGCGCCACGATATCGGCATAGGCGTGTTCGCTGAGCCAGCGGCGCTGCGCCACGAACGCCTCGCGAAAATACCCCAGGTGTGCCACCGGGCCCCCAAACGACGTCAGGCCCAGGCGCAGGAACACCACAAACACTTCCCACGCGGCGCTCATGCCTGGCTGGCCTTGGGGTTGTTCATGCGGATGGTCGCCACCAGCCCGGTGCCTTCCGACGCCGGCCGGTTGGCCAGGTCGATCGACAGTCCGTGCAGTTCGGCAATGCGCCGCGCGATGGAAATGCCGAGGCCGGTGCCCTGTTCATGCTGCGAGCCGCCCCGGAAGAAGCGGCTGCCCAGCCGCGCCAGCTGGTCCGGCTGCACGCCGGGGCCGCGGTCGGCCACCACGATGCAGTCGGGCCCGAAGGTCAGCGTGACGGTAGACCCCGCGGGGCTGTAGCGCAGCGCGTTGTCCATCAGGTTGCGCAGCATGGTGCCAAGCAGCGTGGGGTCGCCGCAAACGTCGATGGGTTTGACGTCGGGGCGCGGCCAGACGATCTCCATGTCGACATGGCGGCGTTCGGCCAGCAGGAGGCAGTCGGACAGCACATGCTGCGACACATCGCGCCAGTTCACCGCGCTGCACGAGGGCGGGCCGTTCTCGTCCTCCAGCCGGCTCATCGTCAGCAGTTGCGATACCAGATGGCTCAGGCGGTCGATGCCGGCTTCGACGTTGATGGCGGCCTGGGCACGCTCGGCCGGGTCGGCGGAGCGCCGGGCCACGTCCCACTGCGCCTTCAGCGCGGCCAGCGGCGTGCGCATTTCGTGCGCGGCATCGGCGGTCAGCCGGCGTTCGTGTTCGAGCAGCGCCGATACGCGGTCCAGCAGGCGGTTCATCGCTTGCACCAGCGGCGCCAGTTCGGGCGGCGCATCGTGCAGCGAGATCGGCGTGGGATCGCCCGGGGCCCGCGTGGCGATGGTGTGCGACAGCGCCAGCATCGGATGCAGCATCCGGCGGATGCCCCACACCAGCAGCGTGGTCAGCAGCGGCAGCCCCACCACCCAGGGCAGCACCTGCGCCTGCAGGTACGACCACACCAGTTCCTCGCGCTCGGCCATGATCTGGCCCACGCAGACGCGCCAGCCGGCCGCGGGACCATCCAGATAGTAAAGGCGCCATGGCACGCCATCGATCTGCCGGTCGGTAAAACCGCGCACGCCGGGCAGGCGCGGCAGGCGGTCGCCGTCGGGATCGATGCGGAAGGGCTGGCCGGTGCCGCGCCAGGTGGCGATCGCCATGTCGCCAAGCCCGGCGGCGCCCAGGTCGCCCAGGTCGGTATCGCCGGGCACCATGCCGTCTGGCTGCGGGTGCGGCGGTACCGCGCCGGTGCTGATCAACGGCAGCACCGCCTGCATCTGCTGCGCCATGCGGACCATGGCGGTGTCATAGAACTCGTTGATCTCCATGCGCGCGTTCAGGAAGATCATGACGCTGGTGAGGACCCAGGCAAATGCCACCGATGCCAGCACGACCAGTATCAGCCGCCGCTGCAGGGTCATGCATCGTCCCCGGTGCCGATGCCGCTGTCGCTGCCGGTCGAGGGAGTTTCCAGCGCGTCGAGCGTGCCCAGCGTGTAGCCGGCGCCGCGCAGCGTGCGCACGATGCCGGGATGGATCTTGCGCCGCAGGTGGTGGATATGCACTTCGAGCGTATTGCTCTCGGAGCCTTTTTCCCACTCGTAAAGCTTGTCGCGCAGGAATTCGCGCGTCAGCACGCGGTTGGGGTGCGCCAGCAGCAGTTCCAGCAGCATCGATTCGCGGCTGGTCAGGTCCACCGACTTGCCTTGCCAGACGGCCAGCCGCGCGGCTGGGTGGTATTCGAGCGGACCGTGGCGCCACACCGGCTCGGGCATGCCCGCCGACCGGCGTGTGACGGCGCGCAGGCGGGCCGCCAGTTCGTCCAGATCCACGGGTTTGATCAGGTAGTCGTCGGCGCCGGCATCCAGCCCGCCGATGCGGCTTTGCACCGCGTCGCGGGCGGTCAGCACCACCACCGGCGTCGGGCGGCCCTGGTTGCGCCAGCGCGAGAGCAGCGTCACGCCGTCCTGGTCGGGCAGGCCCAGATCCAGCAGCACCGCGTCGTAGTGCATGGCGGCAATGGCGCGGTCGGCATCGGCCCCGGTACGGAACCAGTCCACGGCGTGGCCCATCAACTTCAGGCCGCGTTGCATGCCATCGCCCAGCATGGGGTCGTCTTCAACGATAAGTATTCTCATGAGCGAACTGCTTGAAACGGCTGTTTATTGGTATCGAGTAAGACGGGACGCATGATGCACTTGGAGCGGTCCAAGCGTAGCATCGTGGCGGGCCAGGTGCACGCTTAATCTGAAGTTAAGGCAGATTCCCTAATCTGCGCGCTCGATGCTCCGAGAACAATACGCGTGCGGGACGAATAAGGCACAAACGCGATTTCGGCGGCCCCTATCCGGACACGACATGCACCTTCCTCCTAGTAAGCAACGCATCACGCACGATGCGGCTGACCGCGCCCGTACGGTTTCGCTGCCGGCTGGCTTGCGCGTGTCTGCCGTGGCCGGCTGGACGGCGCTGTTCGTGGCCGTGGCGCTGCTGGTGTGGTTCGGTACGCTGGGCCTGCGGCACCTGGTGGGCCCCGACGAAGGGCGATACGCGGAAATCTCGCGCGAGATGCTGGCCACGGGCGACTGGGTCACCATCCGCTACAACGCGCTGAAGTATTTCGAGAAGCCGCCATTCCATATGTGGGCGACCGCCGCGACCTACGCGCTGTTCGGCGTGGGCGAATGGCAGGCGCGCCTGACCGTGGCGCTGGCCGGCCTGCTGGGCATTGGCATGTCGATGCTGGCGACCTGGCGCTGGTTCGGCCCGCGCGCCGCCGCGTTCGCGGGGCTGGCACTGCTGGCGGCGCCGATGTGGAGCGTGGCCGCGCATTTCAACACGCTCGACATGACGCTGGCTGGCGTGATGTCGTGCATCCTGGCCTGCATGCTTGTGGCCCAGCATCCCGATGCTTCACGGGCCAGCCGGCTGGGCTGGATGGTCGCGTGCTGGGCGGCGATGGGTGTCGCCATCCTGACCAAGGGGCTGGTGGGCATCGCGTTGCCCGGCCTGGTGCTGGTGGTCTATACGCTGGTCACGCGCGACTGGGGATTGTGGTGCAGGCTGCACTTGATGGCCGGCGCGGTAACGATGCTGGTGGTCGCCGTGCCGTGGTTCTACCTGGTGTCCGAGCGCAATCCCGAGTTCCTGAACTTCTTCTTTATCCACGAGCACTGGCAGCGATACACGTCCGGCGTGCATTCGCGCGGCGGTCCCATCGTGTACTTCGTGCCGCTGGTGCTGGCGGGCTTCCTGCCCTGGGCGGGCCTTTTCCCCCGGCTGTGGACGGCCATGCGCAGCGCGGCCCCGGCCGAGGATGCCACCACGCGCGCACGTTTCCGTCCGGCGTTGATGGCCGGCATCTGGGCCATCGCCATCTTCGTGTTCTTCAGCCTGTCGCGCTCGAAGCTGCCCGGCTACATCGTGCCGGTATTCCCGGCGCTGGGCATCCTGGCCGGCGTGGCGCTCGACCGCATGGATGCGCGCGCCTGGGGCCGCCAGCTGCGGGCCATGGTCATTGTTGCGATCTGCGGATTGCTGGCCAGCCCGATCGTGGCCACGCTGAACGCCAACCACACGCCCAATGCGTTCTACCGCGCCTATGCCGTCTGGGTCGCCGTGGCCTTCGTGGTGATGCTGCTGGCGACGCTGGCGGCGCGCATGCTGCTGCAGCGCCGTGGCGTGCTGCCCAGCGTGGCCGTCTACGCGCTGGGCATGTACATGGGATTCACCGCCGCGCTGCTCGGCCACGAGACGGTGGGCGGCCCGGCATCGGGCGCCGACCTGGTGCCGCAGATCCACCCGCGGCTGACGCCGGGCATGAAGCTGTACGGCGTCAACATGCTCGATCACACACTGCCGTTCTACCTGGGCCATCCGCTGACGATGGTGGGGGCGGCGGACGAACTGACATTCGGCACCACGGTGGAACCGCAGCGATGGGTGCCCGACATGGCGGCCTTCGCAACGGTCTGGAAGCAGGGCGAGCCCGCGATGGCGGTCATGTCGCCCCAGACCTACCTGGAACTGTCGCCAGGCCTACCGCTCTACGTCGTGGCGCGCGACTGGCGCCGTGTGGTGGTGACCAACGTCCCGGCTGAGCCGCCGCCACAGGCGCGCTAGACCGACCTTCGAACTACCCGTTTTGGCCGACACCGCGCGGCCCTTTTTCGTTTTGAAAGATTCCCGATCCATGCACCAAAAGCGAGTCCTGATTCTTGGCGTCAACGGCTTCATCGGCCACCACCTGACGCGCCGCATCCTGGAAACC